>JAQULO010000001.1 GCA_028718565.1 Syntrophales bacterium
CAAAGAATCCCTCTCCAAACAACTTGAAAACCTGAACCCTTTTCTGCTAAGAAAAACTATGGATAAAAAAATGAGGAAGATTTTCTCCATAAATAACAAACATGGGTAACATTCTTTATGAGTCAACTGGCAATCCGCTGTTAACACTGTTCCCGTTTTTTTCCTGTATATATAATATTTATATAATATTTCTTGACACGAGAGAGTTTTATTGTTAGGTAACTCAGTCTTTTCAGGCCAATAGGCACGTAGCTCAGGGGGAGAGCATCACCTTGACACGGTGGGGGTCCAGGGTTCAAATCCCTGCGTGCCTACCATTTTTTATATGCATGTGCGAGGGCATCGGCGTTTGTGGTGCCCTTTCTTTAGAGGACTGAGCGTGGGATACCCTCTGGTCCTGGAGAGATGACTTTTTAGGATAGTACTGTGAAAAAGGTTACGGTGACATTACCGGATGGTTCTGCTGGAGGTTACCAGTCCGGAGAAACGGTCAGGGAGATAGTCTCTTCCCGGCGTGGGAACGCGTTCAAGTCCGCCGTTGCGGCCAGGGTTAATGGCCAGATGGTGGATCTGAGCCGCCCCGTGAATGAAGATGCATCGATAGAGCTTATTGATATATCCTCCGCAGATGGGCTGGGTGTACTGCGGCACAGCATATCGCATATCATGGCCCAAGCGGTCCAGGACATCTTCGATGGTGTCAAGGTGACGATAGGCCCCTCGATAGAAGACGGTTTCTACTATGACTTTGAATATTCCAATACCTTTACCCCCGAGGATCTCGAGAAGATAGAGAAGGGGATGCGTGAGATTGTTTCCGCCGATCACCCCTTTATCCGTACGGAGATGTCACGTCAAGAGGCGGTTTCGTTCTTTGAAGACAGGGGTGAGCCATACAAGGTGGAACTGATCAACGATCTTCCCGGCAACGTTACCGATGTGAGCCTTTACAGCCAGGGGAACTTTGTCGATCTTTGCCGGGGTCCCCACATCCCTTCAACGGGGATGATCAGGGCTTTCAAACTGCTGAGTGTAGCGGGGGCGTACTGGCGCGGGGATGAAAAGAACAAGATGCTCCAGCGCATTTACGGTACCGGGTTTGCCACACAGGAAGAACTGGACAACTATCTCAGGCTTATAGAAGAAGCCAAAAAAAGGGACCACCGAAGGCTGGGTAGAGAGCTTGATCTCTTCCAGATGAATGATGAGGCAGGCCCGGGGCTGATCATATTTCACCCGAAGGGCGCTCTCCTGAGAATGATCATTGAGGATTGGGAAAAAAAGGAACACCTGAAACGCGGGTACGATATCGTCATGGGTCCCCAGATTCTGAAGGTTGACCTGTGGAAAAAATCCGGTCACTTCGATCACTACCGCGAGAATATGTATTTTACCGAGGTGGATGAGCAGCCATACGGTATAAAACCGATGAACTGCCTCTCACACATGCTGATATACAAATCGAAGATACGCAGCTACCGGGATTTGCCCCTGAGATATTTCGAGTTGGGGACCGTCCACAGGCATGAGAAGACGGGCGTTTTGCATGGTCTCATGCGAGCGCGCCAGTTCACGCAGGATGATGCCCATATCCTGTGTACCCCCGACCAATTGAACGCTGAGATCAGGGCTATTGCGGACTTTGTGGATTATGCCATGGGCGTCTTCGGCTTTGGATACGAGGTGGAGCTGAGCACACGACCGAAAGGGTCGATAGGCTCAGACGCGGACTGGGATCTGGCAACAGCCGCCTTGAGGCTGGCACTTGAGGACAATAAGATAACGTATGATATCAACGAAGGGGATGGCGCCTTCTACGGACCCAAGATAGACTTCAAGCTCAAGGATGCACTCGGAAGGAAGTGGCAGTGCGCGACCATACAATGCGACTTTGCCCTTCCAGAGCGGTTTGATCTGTCATACATAGGGGCGGATGGGGAAAAACACCGACCCGTTATGCTCCACAGGGTTATCCTGGGTGCCATTGAGCGGTTCATGGGGGTCCTGATTGAACATTACGCAGGGGCCTTTCCCGTCTGGCTGTCTCCCGTACAGGCGAGCATCCTTACCGTGACCGACAATCATATTCCTCACGGCAAGGAAGTTTACAGCCGGCTTGTGGAAGCGGGGGTGCGTTGCGAGAGAGATTTCAGGAACGAGAAGCTTGGATATAAGATACGGGAAGGGCAGCTGCAGAAGGTTCCGTATATGCTTGTTATCGGTGATCGGGAGGTTGAATCCGGCACGGTATCACCCCGGCAGCGGGACGGCGGCAAGAATCTCGGTTCCATGAGTATTGATGATTTTGTTGCTATTGTGCGCGAAAAGTGTGACAAACGCGGATGAAAATATGGTACAATACCAACGTTTCGCGACATTTCAGGAGGTGACACATAGTTAAGCATTTAAGAATCAACAAGGAGATCCGGGTTGACAAGGTACGGGTGGTAAGCTCTGATGGAGAGCAGTTGGGGATACTGACCCTTGCTGATGCCTTGGCGCAGGCTGAAAAGGTTGAGCTTGATCTGGTTGAGGTGGCTCCGGGTTCCTCACCGCCGGTGTGCCGTATCATGGATTACGGTAAGCACCTGTACCAGCAGAGCAAGAAGACTCACGGCGCAAAGAAGAGTCAGAGTTCGGTTCAGTTGAAGGAGATTCGCATCAGGCCCAAGACCGAGGAACACGATCTGCAGGTTAAGCTTCGCCACATACAACGCTTTCTCGAGCAGAACAACAAGGTGAAGATAACCATGATGTTTCGGGGACGGGAGATTGTGTACGCGGACAAGGGAAGGAAGGTCATGGAGGATATAAAGACCAGGCTGGGAGATATATGCGTCGTTGACCAGTTTCCTAAGCGTGAGGGGAGAAACATGATAATGGTGGTATCTCCTCCGAAAAAGTGACAGCCATTTAATAACAGGACCGGGAGCAAGAAAATGCCAAAGATGAAGACACGCAGAGGGGCGGCTAAGAGATTCAGCCTTACCGCAAAGGGGAAGATTAAGAGAAATAAGGCCTTCGCCAGCCACATCCTGACTAAAAAAACGAGTAAGCGAAAGAGGAGTCTGAGAAAATCAGGGCTTCTGCACAAGAGCGATGTGGCCGGAATCAAGAGGCTGATTCCTTATATGTAATGGAAGGTTTAGGGAGATAACTATGCCAAGGGTAAAGAGAAGTATACATGCGAGGAAAAAGAGAAGAGGAGTGCTGAAGCTCGCAAAGGGGTTTTTCGGGGCGAGAAGCCGGTTGTACCGGACCGCTACCGAGGCCGTCGAAAGGGCGATGAAATACTCATACCGAGATCGCAGGGTCAGAAAGCGGGAATTCAGGAAACTGTGGATCGCAAGGATAAACGCTGCCGCCCGTATGAATGGAATCACGTACAGCAGGCTGATAAACGGCATAAAAAATGCCGGGGTTGATCTGGACAGAAAGATACTTTCAGAACTTGCCATTAGTGATCCAGGGGCCTTTTCAAAAATTGCCGGTATGGCGAAAGGCGAGTAAGTCACAGTGAAAGAAGCCCTTGAAGATCTGCGGAGAAAGGCTGACCATGAGATAGCTTCAGCAAAGACCGGAGAGGACTTTCTTGACATAAAGACCAGATACCTCGGCAGGAAGGGGCTCCTCACCGATCTCCTCCGGGGTCTGAAAGATGTCGCCCCCGAAGAGAAACCCCTTCTCGGCAAGCTTTCCAACGACATAAAAAAATTACTGCTGGAAAAAATAGAAAGGGCCTTGGAGGGAGCAGCGTTCGGAGAGAGAAGCAAAGCCCTCCGTGAGGAGCGGATCGACGTCACCCTTCCTGGAAGAGGGGTGCGATATGGAAAGCTCCATCCTGTCACAAGGGTGGAAAGTGAAATATGTGACATATTTGCAACCTTGGGATTTTCCGTGGTGGAGGGACCCGAGGTGGAGTTGACCTATTACAATTTCGAGGCCCTCAACATTCCCGAAGATCATCCCGCCCGGGATGTACACGATACGTTCTATGTAACCAACAACGTTGTCCTGCGAACACATACCTCTCCCGTCCAGATCAGGACAATGGAAAAGCAGTCTCCCCCTGTGAGAATCCTCTCCCCCGGAAAGGTGTACCGGCCCGATTCCGACATCTCGCATACCCCCATGTTTCATCAAGTCGAGGGACTTTTGGTTGACAGGGGTGTCACGTTCGGGGACCTGAAAGGTGTTCTTACCTTTTTTCTACGGCAGATGTTCGGCAAGGGTACTCAACTAAGATTTCGTCCCAGCTTTTTCCCCTTTACGGAACCGAGTGCGGAAGTTGACATACAATGCGTGATGTGCAAGGGCGTCGGCTGCAGGGTGTGTGGCCACAGCGGATGGATAGAGATCCTCGGGAGTGGGATGGTTGATCCCGAGGTATTTAAGACCGTTCACTATGATACCGAAGAGTTCTCAGGGTTTGCCTTCGGTCTCGGTGTTGAGAGGATCGCGATGCTCAAGTACGGCATATCGGATATTCGTCTGTTTTTCGAGAATGACCGGAGATTTCTCGATCAGTTTTGATCGCATACCTGATTCTTGGTGAGTGTATATGTTAGTCAGTCTCAAATGGTTGAAGGATTATATTGATGTGGAACTGACCCCGGAGGAGGTTGCCGACAAGCTGACGATGGCCGGCCTGGAGGTTGATTCCATAGACAGAATAAGTCCCGCTTTCTCCGGAGTCGTTGTCGCAAAAATACTGGCCATAAAGCCCCATCCCAATGCAGACAAACTTTTCCTGTGTGAGGTTTTCACAGGTGACCGGACATTTCCAGTGGTGTGCGGAGCACGGAACGTACATGCGGGAGATATGGTTCCTCTCGCCAGGGTGGGAGCGACCATACCGGGTGGCTATACGATAAAGAGCTCCAGGCTGAGGGGAGAGCTGTCCGAGGGGATGCTCTGCTCCGAAGAGGAACTTGGAATAGGCGAAGACGCAACCGGCATCATGATTCTGCCCGGTGACCTCACCCTTGGTGAAGATCTGGCCCGAGCCCTTGATCTGGAGGATGTCAAACTTGAAGTCTCCATTACACCCAATCGGGCCGATTGCCTGAGCATGATCGGGATAGCGAGAGAGATCGCTGCAATGACGGGTGGAAAGTTACGGCACCCCGATATAACCTTCGAAGAGAAGGGGGAAGACATTCACTCCCTGACCTCCGTGACGATTCTTGCACCCGGCCTTTGTCCCCGTTATACCGCCCGGCTCATAAAAAATATTGAAATAAGGCCCTCCCCATCATGGATGCGGATGAGGCTTGAGGCGGTGGGCTTGCGCGCGATCAATAATGTTGTTGATGTGACAAACTTCGTCATGCTGGAATATGGCCAGCCCCTGCATGCCTTCAATTTCCGGTCTCTGGAAGAGGGCCGAATCGTCGTCAGGGGTGCTCGGGAAGGAGAGCAGTTCGTTTCTCTGGACGAAAAGACCCGAACACTCAGTGCCGATACCCTGATGATCTGTGATGGCGTCAAACCGGTCGCGGTTGCCGGCATAATGGGCGGGCTTGATTCCGAGGTGGAGGATGACACAAAGGAGATTCTCCTTGAGAGTGCCTATTTCAATCCTTCCTCCATACGAAAATCGTCGAGATATCTGGGGATGGGTACAGACGCCGCCTTTCGTTTTGAGCGGGGGATAGATCCCGATGGAGTGGTCAGGGCCCTCGACAGGGCGGCCCAGTTGATAGCTGATCTGTCGGGAGGTTTGATATGCAAAGGGTATATAGATGAGTATCCCCGGAAGATCGAAGCCCTGCGTGATATACCCCTCCGGCCAGAACGGGTGAGCAGCATCCTGGGTACACGGATTGAAGCGGGAGAAATGAAGGAAATTCTCGAAGGGCTTGAGATGACTGTGAGCGAAAATGGACCGGGGGCCTATCTGGTGACGCCTCCCACATTCAGGGCTGACATCACACGGGAGATAGACCTGACTGAGGAGATAGCACGGATCCATGGTTACGAAGGCATTCCCACATCTCTGCCCAAGCTTTCACCCGAAGCGGTGACCACGAGCGATAAGAAAACACTGCAAAGCAGTATCCGATCTATATTGAACGGTTATGGGTATTCAGAGGTAATTAACTACAGTTTTATCTCCCCCGTGTCGGCGGACATCCTTGGTTTGAGTGAGGATGATGAGGGGCGGAGGTTCATACGGCTTGAAGATCCCCTCGGTGAAGAGATGTCCGTGATGAGGACGAATCTGGCGTACGGTCTTCTGGCGACGATGAGAAAAAATATCAGTGTCGGAAATCATGACCTTCGAATATTCGAGATGGGAAAAGTGTTCACCGATGTCGGAGAAGATCTGCCCCGGGAGCATGAAAGGATGGGGGCTCTCGTCTGTGGTGCTCGTTATGACAGGCTGTGGCACTTCAATGAAGGCTTG
The DNA here is from genome assembly GCA_028718565.1 of Syntrophales bacterium. Taxonomy (GTDB): domain Bacteria; phylum Desulfobacterota; class Syntrophia; order Syntrophales; family UBA2210; genus UBA6078. The sequence goes on from JAQULO010000001.1 coordinate 6,410, forward strand.
CATGCTGATTTCTACGACCTGAAGGGGTGCATGGAGAATCTGTTTGACGCACTGAGGATCCGAGATGTACGGTTCACCTCCGGTTGCGACCGGCCCTTCCTTCATCCCGGAAGATCGTGTCACGTGATATTGGACGGCCGAACCATCGGGTTCTTGGGCGATGTCCATCCCGATGTTCTTGAAAAGATGGACATAAAGGGAAAGGCCGTGGTCTTCGAGTTCGACCTTCTTCCGATTATCTCCCTCGGGTGCGAGAATGTTTTCTACCAAAATATTCCGAGGTTCCCTTCCGTTTCGAGAGATGTTGCCTTTGTGGTAGATGAAGCGGTGGAGGGTAGGTGCCTGCTGGATCTCGCCCTTGAAAAAGATGAGAATTTACTTGAGTATATAGACATATTTGATGTATATGACGGCAAAGGGATTCTTGGTGGGATGAAAAGTCTAGCCGTGAGATTTACATATCGTTCCGCTACGAGAACTCTGACGGACAGCGAGGTCGACGAGGTTCATGAACGGCTTGTGGAGATAATAGTGAAACAGACGGGAGCAAAGATCAGGGGACTGGAGATCTAAATATCATAACGAGGGAGGGAGAGATGACAAAAGCTGATATCATAAGAAATGTGCATGAGAAGGTAGGTGTCTCGAAGAGCGATGCAGCACGGTTTGTAGAGTCGGTGTTTGACATCATAAAAGATACCCTTGCCGGAGGTGAAGATGTCAAGATCTCTGGGTTCGGCAAATTAAGTATCAGGGAAAAAACGGCCCGCAGGGGAAGAAACCCACAGACTGGTGAGGAGATCGAGATATCGTCCAGAAAGGTTTTGACCTTTAAATCAAGCCAGGTGTTAAAGAAGGCACTCAACAACTGAATGTCTGGATTGTTATCTTGTCTCGGTTTTTTGCGGGTCCCCTATCATGGTTATTCCTGACAAGAATTATTTCCGTATCGGCGAGGTCGGCAAGATACTGGGAGTGGAGCCGTATGTTGTCAGATACTGGGAGTCGGAATTCAAGACGGTGAGGCCGATGCGGACGAGGTCGGATCAGCGTCTTTACCGAAGGAAAGACGTCGAGCAGTTGCTGGAGATCAAAACCCTCCTGTACGAGGAGATGCTTACTGTAGCCGGAGCCCGGAGGCGCTTGGCCCGCGCCAACAGGGGGGGAAAGGCCCTCACTGACGCGGAGGGTAGTCTGGCTGACCTCAAGAGGGGACTCAAGGAAATAAGAGAAATTGTCAGTTGAACGGTACTGGTAATTCTCAAGATATGTGCATAAAAAAGCCGGTTTTTTTCGTAGGTGTCCGCTGTGTACGAATGCCTCATCCGTAGAGCTCTTCAGGACCTGTAATAAGGTTTTGCTGCGAGGAGGGTTATCTTCTTGACCCTCTTTTCGATGCCTTCAATGGGTTGATTTTTTGGGTCGCTTCTACGGCGCTCTTCTCTATGTGTGTCGCTGACGGACATCCTCCCACAGTCCATTTTCCGGTGGGATCGGGGTACATCATGCAATATTTGACGGAAGAATATTCGACACACCTGTTACACCCTTCGCATTTTTCAATGATCGGGTGACAACTGCCTCCATTAAAATTACATCCCTTTCTGGTCATAAAGACACACTCAAAACCTTCTTTAACAGTTTGACAAAGCATGGAAATCGTCCTCCTTATTTTTATTGAGGGTGTATTGTGTATCGGACAAAAAAAAACGGGCCGCAATACTGCATCGCCCCGATTGTTGCAAATGCTCCGAATAACCTGCGGCGCTTCCTAACAGATAAAAAATACCGTGTCAACAGAAAAATGGGGTATGGGCCTACAAGGACGGTATAATATCATTGGTCCAGCTATTAACCCCATCTTTACAAACAACAACAAAACGAGGCGTAGCGTAAAAGAAAGTCCGCAATTCGAGGTATTGTGTTAGGTGATAACACGCAAGAAAGGAGAAAGAGCGATGGCCCTGGCGTGTTCGGTCAGCCATGCCGACATGAGAATTCGCTGCACCCTCTCTACTTTCCTCAGTGGCTCGTTCCTTCCAGGAACGCCTGGATGGCGCCTTGTATCTTCTCGACCGTCAGTTCTTCGAGACATTTGCTCGTGCCACTCCCATCGCACCCTTTCTGATGACAGGGGGAGCAATCGCAATCAGGGACAATGACGGTATGCCTTGTGCCCTGAGGCGCCCAGTCCAGCCAGTCGGACGGGCCATAGATGGTTATCGTTGGAGTACCTACGGCCGCGGCAATGTGCGGGGCCGCGCTGTCCACTCCGATATGGACGTAGCCCTGGCTGAGCAGCCAGGCCAATTCCCCCAGGGTCGTCCTGCCGACGAGATTGAATATCTCCCCGCGACTACGACTCCTGATATAGGAAGCTCTTTCCGCCTCCTCCGAAGACCCCACGATCACGGTTGCAAGTTTGTGATCTTTCCACAACCAGTCAATGACCCGTATCCATTTTCCATCATCCCACTCCTTGTACGGCCACCGGGAAAAGGGGTTGATGGAAACCCATCGCTTCACTGCCGAAACCCCTTCCTGGTCAAGCAACCGGCGCACCTTTTCGCCTGCCGCTTCAGGAACCCACAGCTCCGGTATAGGATCCCCCGTCTCTATACCAACTTCCCTGACGATCCGCAGTGTCTGCTCCGCCGCGCCGTACACCCTCTCGGTCGTAGGTAGGGGATCAACGAGATGAGTAAATAGCCGGTTGCGCCACATCGCGGTACGATCAACGGCAGAGACCCTGCGGGGTGCTCCCGCCAGGAACGCCATAATGGCGCCCCGGTCATCCAGCCGAAGGTCAAAGATCAGATCGAAACGCTCGCCGCGCAATCTTCTGATAAGGTCGATTTGTCTCTTCGTTTCTTTCAGAAGGTTCCCGCTGTACCGTTGCACCTCAAAAATTTTGTGAATATGAGGATCCGCCTCCACAAGCGACCCAAGACTTTCCCTCACGAGGACGGATATCGCCGCCTGAAGATACGCCTCTTTGACAGCCCGGAAGGTGGGAGTGGCCCACACCACGTCACCAATGTCCCCGAGCTGTATCAGTAAAATGTTGCGGATATTTTCTTTGGGTATTTCAATTCCTTTTACAAGCATCAGATCAATTACCTACAACCTCATTGTAAATCTTTAATACCCGGGCTGACATGAGCTCCCACGTGTTTTGTGCTGCTACCTTGTACGCCTCTTTCGCCATTTTCTTCCTGTTTTCTCTATCCAGCATAAAACCGATTTTAGAACTTATTACATCAATATCTTCCCTGTCGACAATAAACCCATTAACTCCGTTTTCGACCAAGTCTTTCGCGCCCACATTGCCAGTAATAATAACGGGTAATGAAGCCGACATGGCTTCCAACACCGCCATGCCAAACGTATCGAACCGGGAAAGCATAGCAAAAACATCAGAAGCCAGGTAGACTTGCTCAATACCACTCTCCCAAACTCCGCCAAAAACAACCTCATTCCCTATACCCAAATTCTGGGCCACGTTACGGTATTTCAGTTGATTCCCCTTTCCAACCACCAAAAGTTTAAGCTTCTTTGATGGATGCTTCGGTTTTGTTAAAGCCATTGCAGCCATCAGATTATCTAAGCCCTTAAGCTCAAAATTCATACTGACAAACAATATCACTGTATCGGTCTCATCTATCCCAAAACGTCGTCTTATCCCCCTGCGACATTCATGTCGGTCGAATTTATTAAACTCATCGATATCGACGCCAGGGTGAACAACCTGAACCTTTTTCGAATCGACTCGAAATTCCTGCACAAATTTCCTCTTTGCAAGAGAAGATACGGGCAGAAACATCCGGCATTTGCCATTGTTTATCAATTTTTTTTCAACCCAGCTTGTGCCGTAATCGAAAAGGCTCATATTCTTTCCGCGCACTTCCTTAACCCAGAATCTATGAGGGACGCCATGCATGGTAAATATATCGGCACGAAAAATCCTCTCATGGGTATGGATAATATCAAAATTCATCTCCGCTATCTTACGATCTGCAAACCAGGCAAAACTGATGGTGGTCAAAAACTTGGGAAACGTGATAATAGGTACCTTATGAAACGTAATCCGATCGGATTTCGGCATCCATTTATTCGCAAAAACGTGAATATCATAGCGATAATCTGCGGCGATACGTTCTGTTAATTCCCTGACAAATCTTTCCCCTCCTCCCACAAGACCATATTTGGGAACCACAATTGCCACCCTGCATTTTCGGGGTATCATATCCTTGGTGTTTTTCATGTCATTGCGGCAAAAACAGTTTTCCCTCGCCATGTACCGTAAATCATTCGATGCGATATACAATCCGCCGGCTTTGTACCAATTCTCTCACAATGCCCTCATGTCGTAATTCCACCAAGTGGGCATACGTTTCATTGAGGGTAAGAAACACATCGAACCCGGGAAGCTCTGTTCCAAAAATATCCCTAGAGACCTGAGAGGCTGTTTTGGGTCCTTCTTTAATTGACTCAAGGATTAGATTCTTTTTCTCTCCATGATGTTTCCTCACCTCCGCCACTATACCTTTCAGGTTTGAAAATGGCTCGCCGTGCGCCGGTAAAATCATTGTTGCCGGGAGGACTTCTATCCTGGCCAACGAATCGAGCATTGCCTGCGCGGGACGAAATCCGGGGCAAAAAAGATCCGGATGGAGGTTGAGCGCGCTTTCAGGCAAAATATGGTCACCGGAGAACAGCATGCCTTCTCTCCTAAAAAAGTAACATACGTGGTCACGCGCATGTCCGGGGGTTGGGAAAACCTCAACCGCCGTATCGCCAATGCGGTATTCCCTGTTAAAATCAAGACATTCATCTATCTGGAAGGGTGCCGTCGCTTTTCTGAAATATCGGAGGAAAACCAGGTAAGCCTCCACCTTGTCTTCCGCAATTCCCTGTTCTACGTAGAATTTTTTTGTCGTATCCGCAACCTGTCCATGATCGTGGTTGTTGTGCATGACCTGCCGGACGACCTCGGACATATGAATAACTGCCCCCGATATCTCCTTGATCCTACCGGCCAGACCACAGTGGTCGGCATGATGGTGGGTGATAAATATGTGGTCTATATTGCAAGCCGACCTGCCGACCATCTTCAGGGAGTCTTCAAGTCTCGCGAAGGTATGGCCCAGATTCAGCCCGGTGTCAAACAGGGCCACCCCCCCCTCGTGCACAAGAACGACAACATTAACAGGCCTGAGGCGAAAGGGCATGGGGAGGGTTATCAGGTACAGATTCCCAGTAATCTTTCCGATCGATGTCTCCGGGTTTTTTTGATTCGGCATTACAGGTTATTGTCTTTAAACTGCATATTATACAGTTTAAAATACTCCCCCTTCTTTGCAAGAAGAGTATCATGCGTTCCTTCTTCGATAATCTTTCCACCAACCAACACGATTATTCGATTGGCGTGACTGATTGTCGAAAGTCGATGAGCAATCACGAGGGTCGTCCTTCCCTTCATAAGATTTTCGAGGGCCCCCTGCACTTCCATCTCTGATTCCGTGTCGAGCGATGACGTGGCCTCATCAAGGATAAGGATAGGCGCATCCTTCAGAAGCGCGCGCGCTATCGAGAGGCGCTGTTTCTCACCACCGGAGAGCCGCGCCCCCTGTTCCCCGATGACCGTTTCAAATTCTTTCGGGAGGTTCCGGATAAACTGGTATGCGTTGGCCGACTGTGCCGCGCTGACGATCTCTTCATCACTCTTCTGGATGTCTCCGTAAGCGATATTGTTTCTGACCGTATCATTAAACAGTATCGTCTGCTGTGTAACGATCCCTATCTGTTCCCTAAGTGATTCTAAAGTGATATCGCGAATATCGCGCCCGTCGATTAGGATCTGGCCTTTTGTCACATCATAGAATCGCGGTATCAGATTGACCAAGGTTGTCTTCCCACCTCCGCTCATCCCGACAAAGGCCACCACCTCACCTACCTTCACATCAAGATTGATATTTGTGAGGACCGGCTCGTCACCATAACTGAAGGTGACATTCCTGATTTCGATCCCCTGCGAAATCCGTGGCAGATCTTCCGCGTCTTCCTTGTTGCGTATCTCCGGCGTTATATCCATGATGCCAAAGACTCTGGTGGATGCGGATATCCCCTGTTGGATGGTGTTGTTGATGTTCGTAAGTCTCTTTACCGGCTCATAGAGCATGATAAGCGCGGCCAGGAATGAGAAAAAGGTCCCCGGCGTGGAGGTGCCCTGTACTACCTGGTAGCCCCCATAGAAGACGATCGCGGCGATTCCGAGACCACCCAGAAATTCCATGAAGGGGGAGGATATGGCCCGTATGGATACCGATTTCATAAACAGCCTGAAGAGGTCTTCGTTCTCTTTTGAGAACCTCTTGCCTTCGTACGCCTCCATCCCAAAGGCCTTGACGATCCGGGTTCCGGATATGGTCTCCTGAAGCATACTGGTGAGGGTCCCCATGGTGACCTGGGTGCCGGTGGCCACCTTTCGCATTTTCTCACCAAATTTGGCTATGGGATATATGGTCAGGGGGAAGACAACCGCGGCGATAATAGCCAGTTTCCAGTCTCGGTAGAATATTACAAAGATAAGACCGATCAGCGTAAAGGAGTCTTTGAAGAGACTCGACACGGCCTCCGAAACCGCTCCCTGGATAAGATTTACATCGTTTGTGATGCGTGACATCAGTATCCCGGTAGGGTTTTTATTGAAAAAGGAGAGGGATTGTCTCTGAATGTGATTATAGAGATCACTTCTCAGATCGGTTACCACCCGCTGACCGATAAAGTTCATCAGGACCGTCTGGCCGTAGCTGCAACCTCCCTTGATGAAATACATCACGATAATTATTATCGGTATCCACTTCAGGTTGGTGGTGTCTTGTGCCAGGAAGATCCCGTCCAGGGCGGGCTTGACGAGAAAGGCAAGCGCGGAAGTCGTAACGCCTACAGCAAGCATGCACGCCATCGCAAGGAGAAATTTCGAGACATGCGGTCGTGCCAGTCTTAAAATACGTTTGAATTCGTTCATACGATACCTGATTCAGGGACGACAGGCCGCATGCCAAAAAATCGGGCTTCGCCTGTCATCCCGTGAGCGAATAGGCCCGACCATTCCGTCAACTTCATAAAGAACAAGCCCGGTGCCCATGTTCAATCTGCATGTGTTGCCTCATCAATGAGCATAACGGGGATACCATCCCTGATCTCATAGGTCAGTCCGCAGGCATCACATATAAGCCCCGTCTCTTCATTCAAGCGAACATCCCCCTTGCATTGTGGACATGCCAGGATATCCAACAACTCCTTCTGTATTTTCATTGCCGGTTCCTTCTCCCCTCGTCCAAAGGCACACGGCCTCTATATCACTCGCCGGATCTCATGTAAAACCTTAACGCGGGAGGGGGCTAAAAAAATACCGAATATCCGACCGCACCGAAGCAGGAATTGACACCTCCGTTGGGCTCAGCCAAGCTGGCATTCGAGAGATGCCGTGCCCGGAACTCCATGTTAAGCGCTGACCTGTACGTCAAAAAGATCAAAAGCCCCACGCCTGCCATATCGGAAAAGACAAAGCCGTTGGCTTGGCTTTCCGTCTGTAGAGTCATCCAGTGCGGACCGACAGATGCCATGCAGTAGATCGACAGTCTGTCCGTTATATAGTGCATATACTTGAGCCCGATGCCGATGCCGAATTCCACGTCTGTTGAGGGGGTTACTACCGGATTTACCTGCGGTTCCAGGAAAAAGGAGATGGCGTTTCCCCGAGCTTCTGATTGCCCCGGAGAAAACTCCTTCAGGTTAAAACCGACATGCCATATCATGAGGAGGGGCCTGCATTTCCCCTCCTCGATATCTCCGGCACCATACCCCATCACAACCCCCGATTCCGATACGGGGAAGCATGCCTGACCGACCTCAGCACCAACCCTGTCGGCGGCAACCGGGATTGTCAAGACGGTCAATGCCACGCAGGCGTTTAAAAATGCCCCGAATCTCATCGCATAATCTCTTCTGTCTTTTTTCGCATCACCTGAAACACCTCTTCCACGGAAATTGTTTCCATACACCGTCTCGTCTCACACCTCTTCAGAAAACAGGGGCTGCACGGCAGCCCCTTGCGGACAACCGTATGCCCCACGCCGTACGGTCCTGTTCGCGCGGGGTCTGTCGGACCGAAAAGGGCCACTGTCGGAGTACCCACGGCCGCCGCCACATGCATCGGGCCGCTATCGGTCGTGACGACAAGGGCCGAAACTGTGTACAGATATGCCAGGTCCCTGAGAGTGGTCCTCCCGGAAAGATCCACGGAAGGGAGGCGCATAAGCGACCGGATATGCTCCACTGTTCCCCTGTCGCGCCCGCTGGTAAAAACAACTTTCAGCCTCAATTCTCCGACGATCCGGTCGGACAGCTCTGCAAATTTACTGTCATCCCACATCTTTGTATCCCAGAGGGCGACCGGATTCACCGAGACGAATCGATCCTTCGGATTGATTCCATTCTCCTCCAGGAGATGCTCGACTCTCCTCCGGTTTTCCTCTTCTATATGGATATAGAATTCCGGTCTATCCGTATCCGCTCCGAGGTAGCGCGGAAGATCGAGATAGCGATCCACGGCATGCTTGTTCATATCCTCGTAGACCTTGTCATTCAGGAAAAGGCCGGACAGCTCCTGCATACTGTCGTATCCCAGCCTGCGCCTTCCCCCACTCAACAAAACAACCATGGAACTCTTCAACAGCCCGTGAAAATCAACAACAAGATCATATCTCCTGTCCCTGAGGGTAGCGACAAATGAGATAATCTCTCTGATAGACTCCCTCACATTACGTAGTGCCCGCAGATTTTCCAGCCAGCTTTTCCTGCGGGAGACAACGGCCCTGTCGAGGCAGGGATGCCCGGTTATGATATCTGCGGAAGACTCCTCTATCGCCCACGTGATATGGGCATCGGGATACCGTTTTCTGAGGGCCGCAAGCGACGGCAAGGTGTGTACGACATCGCCTATGGCGCTGAGTTTTACTATGAGGATGTTCACCCTTTTCGATCCTCCAGTATCCAGCGGGCCGCATCCAGGATATCTTCTGCGATATAGGCCGCATGTATTTCAGAAGGGGCCACTTCCTTTCCATAGCCCGTTCTCACGAGTATCCCTGAGGCACCGCAACGGTTTGCGAGCCCAATATCTCTCGCCGCATCACCCACCACATAGGAGGCGGGCAGGTCGATATCGAGATCTGCGGAGGCCTGCAGGAGCATCCCGGGCTCGGGCTTTCTGCATGTGCAGGCAATCCTGTATCTGCCCATCCCCTCAGTCGGATGATGGGGACAGTAGTAAAAACGGTCGATGAATGCTCCTCTATCCTTAAAGATCTTACGCATATGTTCGTGGACGGTCTTCACGAATATCTCGTCAAAGAATCCCCTCGCCACCCCCGACTGGTTTGTGACGACCACCACCTTCATCCCCGACTCATTGATCATCCGTACCGCATCAAAGGCCGCAGGGAATATTCTCAACTTTTCCAGACTGTCGAGGTAGCCTACCTCTTCATTTATGGTACCATCCCGGTCAAGGAATACCGCGCCGATCTTCTGTTCCATTACGCTCATTCCTTCGGTGTTTGATCTGATCTGACTCACGGGACCAGCAACTTTTCAGCGGCATCATATACATCATCCACCTGTATCAAATCCATACATCTGAAATCGGTCGGACATTCCTTTTTCAGGCAGGGACTGCAATGGGTGTCCTTGTGGATGACAATGCTCCTCTTGCCCGGCGGCGATGTCGTCGTGGGGTTTGTCGACCCGAATATAGCGACCAGCGGAACACCGAGGGCACCGGCCAGATGCATAAGTCCCGAGTCGTTGGATATGAAAAGATTACATCTGGCTATCAGTGCTATAGCCTCTTTTAGGGACGTCGCCCCCGCCAGATCGATCAGAGAATGTACCGAATGTCGTTGCATACGCTCCGTTCTTTCTCTGTCTCCGGCGCTTCCGAAGAGGATGACCCTCGCCGAAAAGTCGTCGTCGAGCCTGTCCGCCACGGCGGCAAATCGCTCCGGGAACCACATCTTAGCGGGACCATAGCTGGCCCCCGGGGCAACCCCGATGAGGGTTTCCCCCTTTTGAATGCCATGCCCGGCAAGGATCTTTTCCGCGGCCGAACGGGCATCATCACCGGGGATTATATGGATATTTTTCCCCGCTGTCGTCAGTCCCAGCGCTCCCACCATCTCCAGATAGTAGTCAATCTGGTGGACCCTCCGTATCGCTCGCGTCCTGTGAACCGAGTTGGTCAAGAGAAAGCCCCTACAGTCGGAATTATACCCGCCCCTGAGGGGGATGCGCGCATGCCACGCGATCAGGGCGGCCTCTATGGCATTCTGAAGGAGGAGGGCCAGATCGAATCTTTCCTTTTGCAACTCCCCGGCGAGCCGTATCTTTCCACTGATCCCATCGTGTATGCCGGGACTCTGAAACACGATGACATCGTCGACATCAGGACAGGCCCTGTAGATATCCGCCACCCAGGGTTTTGCCAGCACGGCAATCCGTGCGCGGGGGAAGGTGCACCTGACGGATGATACCGCCGGGAGGCTCATAATGACATCCCCGATCCAGTTGGTCCCCCTGATCAGTACCTTTTCGACCCTTTCAGGGACGATCTCCCTGGATTTTCTTGTCTTCAGTAGAGCGTTCGTCATTCTCGTGAGGCCTGTGTTCTGGTTCTTCCAAGCACCTGTGATTTCTTGGTCTTCCATCTCTGGTGGAGCCAGAACCACTGTTCTGGGTGTCTCCGGACGTGCTCTTCGACGATATTCGTGACCCGCTGCGTATTTTCAAGGATATCCCTGTCGTAATCGCCGGTCCGAACAAATTCAACCTCCGGTCCGACAACAAACCGGTACCGCCCATCCTTCATCCTGTAGCTAAAGCCGGGCAGAACAGGCGCACCCGTCTGAAGCGCTATGGAGGCAAGTCCCGCAGTCGTGGATGCCGGCCTGCCGAAAAAGTCCACAAAGACCCCCTCCTGCCACGCAACATTCTGATCTATCAGTATACCGACGCTCTCATTCCTGTTGAGAAGCCTGATGATCCTTTTGGCTGCGCCCCCCTTGGGGATAAGCTGGGTGCCTGAATGTCTTCTCACCCGGTTAACGATCTCTTTGACGATGGGATTATCCATTTCTCGATATACGACATTGACCGGTTGGTACAGAATGGCAAAGGCCGCCGGAAGAAATTCCCAGTTTCCGAAATGTCCGGTAAAGAAGATGATCCCCTTGTTCTTTGCATGGGCCTTCTCATAGTTTTCCAGGCCCTCACATTCCATCCAGTCGGATATGTTGTCCCTTGTCATGGAGAGGATATCAAAAAACTCGGCAAAAACGACCCCTAGACTTCTGTAACAATCCTTGGCGATCTTTTTCAGCTCCGCTATATCTTTTTCCGGAAATGCACAGGTAAGATTGTGGAGGACGATCAGCCGGTTCTTCTCGGAGAAGTGGTAGAGCAGGACAAACAGTGCCTTGCACAGTGCCTTCCGTATGCTCGAAGGGATCGCCCTGAATGCGATAAAGATCGTTCGCGCCGTCAGTCTTTCTTTTTTCATCTCTTCAACCGTGTAGTCATATATTCCTCAAATTCCCGCCCTAAGGGAATAATCTCCATCTCAATCCTCAGCATGCACACATCCTGGAAGAAATCGGGAAACCGGGTCAATTTGATGCCGTCCTTTTCCGTGGTCACCATAGCCTGAGCGCCGGAATCGCGGCAGGCCTTTCTGACATCCTCAACGTCTCCTATAGTATACACATGGTGATCCGGGAAAGGAATAAACGAGACAATCTCTCCGCACAGGGGTTCCAATATACTCCGGAAACTCTCAGGCCGGGCTATGCCTGAAAATGCGCACACCCTCTTACCGGTAAGATAGGCAAGAGGATAGGTATCTTTCGACCGGCCTTTCAGAAGATCCAGCGATCTTCGCCGTCCTTTAAAAACGGGAACCGGAGGGATTCCCTCTGAGGACAGATCGTCCATCTCCCCTGTCGATGTCATTATCACAACGTCGGCCCTTCTTAGGGCGTTGGGCGGCTCACGCATCCCTCCCCGCGGAAGCATAAACCCGTTCCCGAAAGGCCGCCTGCCGTCCAGCAGAACGATATCGATATCCCGGGCCAAGCGGCGGTGCTGAAATCCGTCATCAAGTATAAGGACATCAACGTCAAAACGTTCAACTGCCAGCCTTCCAGCACAGGATCTATCCCTCGCGACAATCACGGGGACACCCGGCACACTTCGGGCAATCAGAACGGGCTCATCCCCCGCCTTATCCGGGCCCATCAGGACATCACGACCATCCGATACCACGTCTGCGCGTCCTCGTCCTTTCCTCTTCCCCCCATACCCTCTGCTCAGTATGGCTGGCCGGTATCCATGCCCCTTAAGCATATCGGCCAGCATGATAACCGTGGGGGTCTTCCCGGTGCCCCCGACCATGATATTCCCCACGCTGATAACCGCGCATGTCATTTTGTGCGCGTGAAATACGCCTGTATCATATAAAAAATTACGAAGGCTTACACCAGCACGATATACGAGGGAGACCAGAAGGAGCGGCAAAAACCGCAACAGGTTCCTGTCGTCACGAAATGTCCGGGAAACAACATCGTGTAGTCCTACCATGTCCGGCTCGCCACTGACGTTCTCGTAAAACATTTCATTATCCCGATGAGTCGGAATAATAAGGGAAAGTAATTTATAACAGCCTGGGAACGGGGGGTTGCCGGTCCCCTGATTTTTCAATCCCGAAGCCGCATTACTCTATCATCTCGCATGCGAGATGAGCCGCTCGTTGGGACGCCCCCGGGCTACCCAGCATGGTGCCGACTTCCAGCAGCCCTCTCTTCATCACTCCCATCCTGGAGCGACTGGCAAGGATATCCACGACCTGATCAGCCATTCTTTCGGGTGTTGCCTCCCCCTGTAGGAGCTCGGGGACTATCTCCCTCCCCGCTATCAGGTTGACCAGCCCCATATAATCAACATGAACAAACATCCTCCCGATAAGATATGACAGGGGTGAAACCTTGTAGACGATAACCATCGGGACACCTAGAAGCGCTGTCTCCAGGGTAGCCGTCCCCGAAGCCACGACAGCGATATCGGCCAAGCCGACAACATCATACGCGTCTCCCTGAGTTATGGTAATATCCACCCCCTGCCCATTGACCGGCCCCTGCACACAATCGAGCGAGAGCGTTGCCGCAAGGGGCAGAACAAACTGGACAGCCGGAATCCTTTCCTTCAGAATATTCGCCATCGAGAGCATTACAGGCAGGAGCCGTGTCACCTCGCCCTTCCTGCTTCCGGGTAGAAGGGCAATCGTTGTCACCCCTTCCTTTAGGCCGAATTTTTTCATCGCATCCCCGCGCGGGTACTTCCTTTTTACTGTATCCAGGAGCGGATTACCTACGAAACGGGCGTCGAGGTCTACCCCCTCATAAACCTCCTCCTCAAAGGGGAGGATCAGAGCCATCCGGTCCACATATTTTTCGAGAGCGTATATCCTCTTCTTTCTCCATGCCCACACCTTGGGGCTGATATAATAAAAAACCTTGATCCGGTTCTCATGGGCAAACCGGGCAAGGGACAGGTTGAAGCCGGGATAGTCGATAAGAATCAGGAGGGACGGAGCAGCTTCTTTCAGGGACCTTCTAAGGTCGCGTCTTACCTTCAGGATAAAACCCAACCGGGGCAGGATCTCGGTAACTCCCATAACGGCCATCTCGGACGAATGGGCAACCAGCCGGACACCGGCCGCTTCCATCGCCTCTCCCCCCACCCCGTAAAAACGAAGGCCGGGGTTGATACTGAGCATCGCCCTGACGAGATGTGCTCCGTGCAGGTCGCCCGAAGCCTCGCCGGCGATGATCATTATGTTGGGGTCTTGTGGTTGCATGATTCCGGGATTATCCATAACGGAGATACGAGATGGAAAGAAGTGAGGCCGGAGCTGCCGGGGCAAACAGGATCACCCCGTTGACTCTCCCTGTGCACCCCTACTTTCATGATTCTTAAACCCAGCTCTCTTACATACCTCTATACAGGGTGGCTAGCCAGTCTGGTAAGAGCGCATAAGGGTTACCTGCAGACACCTCTTTCGGATTTTTCGATGAATTCTACAAAATGATCCACCTCGGATGAACCCTTGATCTCCTCCCGTATTTTTTCCGCAGCCGCTGAGAGCAGGAGTGACGACCGGAAGATTATCCGGTACGCCTTTTTCAGGTATTCCACGGTCTCCTTCGAAAAACCCCGCCGCTTCAAGCCGATCAGATTGAGACCGTACGGCCGAGCATGATTCCCCGCAACGGTAACATAGGGAGGGACATCCTGAGTAACTGCGGATGCACCGCTGATCATTGCATGGCACCCGATGCGGGTGAACTGGTGAACGCCCGACAGGCCACCTATGATGGCATAGTCTTCAACATGGATATGCCCCGCCAGATTGGCGGAATTCGCCATGACGATATTGTTCCCCAATTTACAGTTGTGGGCCACATGGCAATATGCCATCAGAAGATTGTTGTCTCCAATACAAGTCATGGCTATATCGGCAGCCGTCGCCCTGTGTATCGTAACAAACTCCCGTATTGTATTGTTGTTGCCTATGATGACTTCGCACCGTTCCCCCCCAAACTTCAGATCCTGCGGGGGGCCGCCGATGGATGCGAACGGAAATATCCGGCAGTTGATGCCTATCCTCGTGGGACCCTCTATGACCGCATGCGGACCTATGACGGTACCCTTCCCTATCCGCACATCCGCACCGATAATGCTGTACGGCCCTATCTCAACGTCCTCTTCAACAGTAGCCTCGGACGATACAATCGCCGTGGGGTGAACACCCATACCCTTTATTACTCCTTATCAACACATCTGTTGTTTTTCTTAGTCTCTTACCGACTCTTCCAGTTGTTCTATCCTCTTCAGCAAGGAATTGACCGTCTTTCTCATCTCGGGCAGGTGCGGTTTGCACGCCTGTACCCGCAGCCATGCGAGGTGCCGCATGTGGGGGGTACCTGATACTGTTTGGTTGGGAGAAATATTTTCGTGGACACCCGACTGACCTCCGACCATGACATTGTCGCCGATGGTGATGTGTCCGGCGACACCGACCTGCCCTCCCAGTATCACACTCTGACCCAGTTTTGTACTGCCGGCAATACCAACCTGCGCAACGATAATGGATTTTTCACCGATGACGACATTGTGGGCGATCTGCACCAGGTTATCGATCTTGACCCCCCTCTGTATCCAAGTCTTTCCCAGTGTTCCCCGGTCTATCGTGGTATTCGCCCCGACCTCGACATCATCATCTATCTGCACGATCCCTACCTGTGGCACCTTGCGGTTGTCTCTCCCCGGATTCGCAAAACCGAACCCATCCGCCCCCACAACGACCCCCGCATGAAGAATCACCCGTTTCCCGATCCTGCAACCCTTATACACGACAACGTTAGGATACAGTGTGGAATTCTCTCCCACGATTGCATCATCACCGACAAAGACACCCGGATAGAGAACTACACTCCTTTCAATCCGTGCCCTCCTGCCGATGTATACCCCGGGATACAGGGTGGCGCCTTCTCCAATCTCGGCATCAGACTCAATAAAGGCCTCCCCGCTTATCCCCGGAGGGCTTGCTTCCTCCGGATACAGGAGCCCGAGGCTCATGGCCATGGCGCGGTAAGGGTCGTTCGTGACAATCAGGTTTTTACCGGGGCTTGTCATCCCAGGGGAAACAAGGATTGCTGATGCACGAGTTTCTTCGAGGCGATCTTTGTATTTAGGGTTTGCGAGGAAGGTCAGATCCCCTTCATCAGCCTCATCGATACCCCGAACATTGCAGACGAACACGTCGGCGTCCCCCACTATGGTGCCGCCCACATGCTCTGCGATCTCCCTGAGCCGTTTCCTGACTGTCATGTTTATGCTTGGCCTACTTTTTCGAGTTATATGCCTTGTTGTACGCCTCTATTACCTTTTCTGTTATATCGTTCTCCTTGGAATAGTAGACAAGACCGCCGCTGCCTATGTCCATTATACAGGTATAACCCCCTTTTTTACCGATGGTCTCTGCAACCTTGAGTACCTCGGGTATCAGCTTCCGGGAGAGTTCCTGGTCCTTGAGCTTCAGCTCGGCATTGGTATCCTCCATGAATCTCTGATAATCCCTGTATTCCTTCTGGTAGGCGAGTTCCTTTTCCTTATAGGCGCTTTCCGTCAACACCGGAGCCTGTTTCTTCAGATCATCCTGCATCTTTTGAAGCTGACCTTCCATCTTCTTTCTCTGTTCCTTTTTCCCCTCGACGAACTTCTGCAGATCCGTTCCCACAACCTTCCCGGCATCCGACTGGACGATAACGGTCTTCATGTCGATAAAAACTGTCTCTCCTGCCTCAACAGAACAGATTCCCACCAATATAAACGAAGCAACCACCAAAAAACTCATGACCTTCCTCATAAATAACTTCTCCTTTCGTAATGTATGGTCTCTTACTTTCTCCGAAAATATCTACATAAACATCCCGATGGTAAACTCCCATCTGCTCGCAGGTTCGGTCTCTTTTCTGTCGAGGACATACCCCCATTCCAGTCTCAGCGGGCCCATCGGAGAATACCAGCGCACCCCCATTCCCGCCGTTTTTCGCATGTCATCCAGATGATATCCCTCGTTCCACGTATTGCCCATATCAAAAAACACAACCCCCTTGATGCCGGCCTCTTTCGCAAGGGGAATCACGATCTCCGCAGTAAAATTCAGCATGGTCTCCCCGCCTATGTAATCACCTGATGAATCTACGGGACCTACCTCCCTCAACCCCCTGAGGGAATTCATCCCGCCCAGGGAAAAGCGTTCGTAGACGGGGATCTCCTTCCCCTCGTTCGGATGTATGTACCCCATCCTTCCGCGTACCCCAAAGACGTTGTCCAACGGCAAAGGGAAAAACCAGCTTGAATTGGCCGTGTATTTCGTGAAACTGGCATCCCCCTGAAAAATCGTTCCCGTGTGCTGCACGGAAATGCTGTTTTTGGAGCCCTCCGAGGGGAACATCGTGTCGTTTGTCGTATTTCGTCCAAGAGTCAGGGTGACTCCGCTCGAGGTGAGCGTCCCCTCCTGTGTTTTGACATAGCTCGATGCACTGTCTGCCACATTTTTAACGGTATCGGTTTTCAACTCGTAGCCCACATAGCCAGCCACCCGCTCAAAGAGGGGATACCCCAGCGTCGTCCTGAACCCCTGGGTATCGACATCATACGTGTCATACTCTCTGCTCATGTCCCATAGGTCGAACTTGCTCCACAGGGGCATGTCAAACAGCCAGGGCTCCGTAAAAGACAGCTCATAGTTCGTTGAGGATGCCCCCAAGTAGGCGCTGAGACTCAGGGTCTGTCCCCTCCCGAAGAGGTTTTGCTGGGAGATCTGAGTCATGAACACCAAGTTGTCTAGGGCACTGTACCCGGCGCCGATACTGAACATGCCGGTGCTTTTTTCCTTGACATGGACATCTATGTCCATAAGCCCCTCATCGGGGCCCTTTTCCGTCTGGAAGTTTACCTCTTCAAAATATCTCAAGCTGTTGAGCTTCGTGTAGCTCGTCTTGACTTTGCTGCTGTCGTACAACTCCCCCTCTACGGATGCAAGCTGTCTTCGTATCACCTTGTCTCTCGTCGTGGTATTCCCCGTTACGGATATCCTGTTGATGTATACAAGATTGCCCTTCTCTATATTGTAGGTTACGTCGATCTTCTGCTCCTCGTTCCTGGACAGGGTCCGCGGAACAACGCTGGCATAGGCATAGCCATCTTCCTTGCAGGCCTCTGTCAGGATATCAATATCCTTCATGATGGCCTCCCGGTCGAAATAGTCTTTCATGGTGATCTGAAGCCGTGACATCAGCTCCGACCGTGGAACATTGAGGATGTCACCCGAGATCTCGACATTGCCAACCCTGTATTGTTTCCCTTCGGTTATGAGTATCTTGATATATATCCCCTCGTTGTCGTGGGTGATCTCCGGCTCGCTGATCGTGGTATTGACATAGCCATTGTTCAGATAAAAGACCATCAGTCTGTTGATATCCTGTTTCAACTGAGTCTCGTCGAATTTTCCGGAGTCGGTGATAACATGGAACAGGCCCTCCTCCGAGGTCTTCATTATATCTTTCAGTTCTTTGTCCGTATACGCCCTGTTCCCCTCAAGGGTAAGCGCCTTTATACTGAGTTTCCTGTTCTCTTTTATATCAAACACTACCCGAACGCCCTTTTCCTGTTCCTCCAATCGGTATGTGACCTGTGCGTTCAGATATCCGGCATTTTTATAGAACAGTGTTATGCTGCCCATATCTGACTGCACCTTATTAAGGTTGAAAACCTGTTTTTCCTTGACCGAAATCAGCCCCTCTAGATCCTCTTTCTTTATTTTGTCAGTCCCCTCAATATCTGCGCTCGTTATCAGGGGCAACTCTTCCAGTGTAAGGGCTATGACCTTCCCTTCATGCGTATCGGTAATCTTCGCCCTGACATCCTTGAAGTAACCGATCTTGTATATGGCCTTTATGTCGGAGGAAAGGTCCTCCTTTGAAAAAAGATTCCCCTTTGTGCTTTTCATGACATTATATATAACATCGTTCTCGATCCTGAGGTTTCCCGCCAGTCTTACCTCCGCTATCCTTTGTCCGGCCAGTATCTTCAGAAGGATATCGTTCTTCAACCGTAAGATCAGGGAATCAAGATCATTCCCCTGGGCAAAGACAGTGGAGCGATAGCCGCTTTTGACATTTATCACTCCAACGTCCGTACTCAACATGTCACCCAACTTGGTAAGGCTCCCCACAACGACAAATCCGGCTCCCGTCTGCCTCCCGACAAGTACAGCCAACCGATCATCCGCCTTTTTTCCTTTGATCAGCCCCTGGAAGGACCCTTCATTGACAATTTCGACATATCCGGATTCTGTCAGCCCGGTTGACAATCGAGCGGCTATCTGTTTTTGCAGTGAAAGGGCACCCTCGCTGCTGTGTACCTCAAAGGGGAAAATGGCGACCTGTTGGGCACCCTCCTTCTCAACAGAGGAAGGCGTGGCGGACAAGACATTCAGGGGGAAAAACATAAGGAGTAACACGACAATAAAAAGTTGTTCTCTGTGTTTATAGATCATAAACCTTCCCATCCTTCAGGTTGATAGCCCGAGACATGCCGTCGGCAAGTAATTTGTTATGGGTAACTACAACAAGGGTGGTATCCTGCGCCTTACCAAGCGATAAAAGCAGACCTTGTATCTTCCCCCCCGTTTCCATATCAAGGTTTCCCGTCGGTTCATCCGCCAGGATTATATCCGGCTTCATCAGTATCGCCCTCGCTATGGCGACCCTCTGCTGTTCCCCTCCGGAAAGCTCGCCCGGTTTGTGCGCCAATCTATCACCAAGCCCCACTTCCGTCAAGACAATCTCCGCCCTCCGGTACGCATCCGCTCTTGACATCCCATGTATCAGGGCGGGCATGGCTGCGTTTTCCAGGGCGGTAAACTCGGGAAGTAGATGATGAAACTGGAAGACAAATCCTATTTTTTTATTTCTGAACTCAGCACGCCGGGGTTCATCCCACTCGAAGATATCCGCACCGTCAAAGAACACTTGGCCGGAGGTAGGATGATCAAGCGCCCCGAGTATCTGAAGGAGGGTGGTTTTACCTGTACCGGAGGCACCCAGAATCGCCAGCGATTCCCCCCTCGCAATGCTGAAAGTGATTCCCTTCAGCACCTCGATCCGGGTTTTATCCTTTATGAAGGTCTTGGTCAGTTGGTGGATCTCTATCATCATACCCCCCACTTATTCATATCTCAGCGCCTCGGCCGGATCCAGTCGTGATGCCCTCCATGAGGGATATATCGCAGCCAGGAAACAGATGAGCATCGCCACAAGGGCTATGGCAGCGACATCGCCATAATTTACCTGCGATGGAAGCTCACTCAGATAATAGACGTCCTTCGGGAGGATCTTGAACCCGAAGAGGTTTTCCATAAATCGGCCTATTCGTTCCAGCTTCAGCGCAACCGTAATTCCGGTAATGCAGCCCAGGGCTGTGCCGATCGCACCTATTATGATACCCTCTATCATGAAAATCTTCATGATACTCCGTGCCGTGGCACCCATAGACTTCAGTATTGCTATGTCCTTGGCCTTTTCCATAACTGTCATAATCAGCGTGGTTATGATATTAAAGGCGGCAACCAGCACGATCAGGCTCAGGATGATAAACATGACCCTCTTTTCCAGCTTGAGCGCCGAGAAGAGATTCTTGTTCATTTCCATCCAGCTTCTTGCCCAGTAGGGGTATCCCAGTTTTTGTTCTATGGCCTTTGCGATCTTTCCCGCCCCGTAAATATCGTCCACCTTTATCTCTATTCCGGTAACCTCATCCTTCATATCGAGAAACTTCTTACAGTTCTCGAGCGACAGGAAAACGAGCGTCGAATCATACTCGTATGAGCCCGAATCAAAGACACCTACTACGCCAAATTCCTTGATTTTGGGAACTACTCCCATCGGAGTGGAAATCCCCATAGGTAGAAGAATCTCCACCGTATCAAAAAGCACAAGTCCTAAATTTTGTGCCAGTTCTTTTCCGATGACAATGCCGGGCAGACCCGTTCTGTTCCCCTCGTCTGAGAGAGACGCGATGTCTCCTTCCTTCATCTTTCCCAGATTTATAACATCGGCAGACGTTTCGACCGACATGCCGCGCAGGACCGCACCGGTGACCTTTCCCTCGTTTTTCAACATGGCCTGACCGTATATAAATGGGGTGGAGGCTACCACGCCGTCGATCGATTCCAGCTTCTTCATGACTTCGGCATGATCCTTCATC
The DNA here is from genome assembly GCA_028718565.1 of Syntrophales bacterium. Classification (GTDB taxonomy): domain Bacteria; phylum Desulfobacterota; class Syntrophia; order Syntrophales; family UBA2210; genus UBA6078. The sequence continues at coordinate 27,362 of JAQULO010000001.1, forward strand.
CCACCATCGTATTCCATCAGGACAATGTGAGAATTGATACCTAGTATCTTGTCGCGAAGCTCCGTTTCGAAACCGTTCATAACGGCCAGTACGATGATGAGCGCGGCAACTCCCAGGAAGATACCCGCCACCGAGATAAAGGTGTTAACCGATATAAAGGTGTGTGTCCTCTTGGCCTTAAGATACCGAAGGCCTATAAAGAATTCATATGACATGGTATGGGGAACCTGTTAGTAGGTTGAAAATCATTTTCTGCGGTTTTATGGCTGAAAATGATTTTTTTAACGCATTAGTAAGGTAGGTATTGCTTTCTGATAGAAAGCAATACCGTTGACGCACGTATCCCCTTTACCGGGACGTATCCCGTTTATCTGGGCTGGGTCTGTTATAACCGGACATCTCTCTTTGCCCGCATATGGGGGAAAAGTATTACGTCCCGGATGGATGGAGAGTTGGTAAAAAGCATGACCAGCCGATCTATCCCTATTCCTTCACCCGCAGTCGGCGGCATACCATATTCCAGGGCACTTATGTAGTCTTCGTCCATTTCATGGGCCTCCTTGTCTCCTGCCTCCCTTTCCTTCAACTGCATGGCAAATCTGTTTCTCTGGTCCTCGGGATCATTGAGTTCTGAAAAGGCATTGGCAAGTTCTCTGCCATAGATATACAACTCGAACCGATCGGTAAAACCGCCGTCGCCGGCACTTTTCCTCGAAAGAGGTGAAACCTCTATGGGATAACTGGTAACGAAGGTCGGCTGAATGAGCCTGGCCTCAGCCACTTCCTCGAAGATGGCCACGATGATCTTCCCCAACGGCTCATCGTCTTCAACCGCCAGCCCCAGGACTCTTGCATACTTCGCGGCTTTTGCCTGGTCTTCCAGGATATCGGGTGTGGCGTCTGAGTGTTTCAGAATAGCCTCTTTCACCGTAAGTCTCTGCCAGGGGCGGGCAAGGTCAAGTTTGATGCCCTGATATTCAATCTGAAGAGAACCTAATATCTCCGTGGCGACAGAGGTGATCATCTCTTCAGTCATAACGATCAGGTCTTCATATGTGGCGTAGGCCTGATAGAATTCCATCATGGTAAATTCAGGATTGTGAGAGGTTGATACCCCTTCATTCCTGAAATTTCTGTTTATCTCAAAAACCCGATCAAGCCCTCCGACGATCAGGCGCTTCAGGTACAGCTCGGGCGCGATTCGCAGATACAGGTCCATGTCAAGGGTGTTATGGTACGTTTTGAATGGTCGCGCCACCGCGCCACCGGCCATAGGGTGCATCATCGGCGTTTCCACTTCAAGAAAGTCTCGATCCTGCATGAAGTCGCGAATCAGTTTTATAACCCTGCTTCGCGTATAAAAGACCTCTTTGACCCCCGGATTCATGATAAGATCGACGGGTCTCTGCCGGTACCTGGCTTCGACATCGGTGAGTCCGTGCCATTTCTCGGGTAAGGGCCGTATCGCCTTTGACAGGAGCCGCACATTATCGGCATCGACAGTTAACTCGCCTGTTTTCGTCTTAACTAGCCCCCCCGAGATAAAGACGATATCTCCGACATCGAATTTTTTAAAGATGGAATATGCGTCCTTACCGACCTTGTCTCTTGCTATATACCCCTGTATTCGACCTTCCCTATCCTGAATGCTCACGAAAGCGGCCTTGCCGAAGTTTCGCACCGCCATCAATCGTCCCGCCAATGTAAACTTTTCTTCAATCCCTGTCAGATCCTCGTTATCCATATCGCCGAACCGGTCGATCACGGACTTGGTGGTCGCGGTTACCTTCGCATCATTCGGGTAGAGTTCAACCCCCATATCTTGCAGGGCCTTCATCTTCTCCTCCCGCTTTCTCAGCAACTCACTCTTCTCATCCATCAGCTAATCCCCTCATGAACGCCCATTCGTACGTTAATTCCATAATAACGGATATAAGTTAGTTGGTTTCTCATTCACAAACAAGCATTTTTTCGCAAGTTCAAGGGAATAAAGGGATTGACACAGAGGTTGCGGAAAAGGGCCCCTTTTGAACAGAAACTAACTAAACCCGTAAGGCAGTCCTAACTATATCCTTTTCCCCATTTAGTCAAGGATTTTGAGAAAAAGCATTGACAAAAAAACTCTATAATAATAGCATGCTGGCCTGTTCGGGTAGAGCAGGTGTATGAGGACCGGGATGAAACGGCAGCCCTACTCCGTGACATTGAAAGGCGTTGTATAGTGAAAAACATCATAAGCAAGAAGAGGGCTCTCGAGATTATCGACCGTTTTCACCGTTCAAAGGTGCTGGTAGTCGGAGATATTATGGTTGACCAGTTTATCTGGGGAAAGGTATCGCGAATCTCACCGGAGGCCCCGGTACCGGTGGTGAAAGTAACCTCTGAGAGCCTCCTCCTGGGTGGCTGTGCCAATGTGTTGAACAACGTGTTTTCCATGGGAGGGAAAGTCGCCGTCTCCGGGATTGTCGGATCCGACACCATGGGCAGGTGGCTGATAGATACCTTACAGAAGATGACCGTCGATACGGCAGGCGTCATTGTGGAACAGGAGCGCCCAACCATAGTCAAAACAAGGATCATCGCACACAATCAACAGGTGGTGAGATTTGACAGGGAAGATAAGAGCCCGGTTACCCAGAACAGCCTTCAGAGGATCATAGCGTATATAGAATCCATGGAAGACGACCTCGGGGCGGTGATCATATCGGATTACAATAAAGGGGTCTTTTCGGAACAGCTCATCAGGAAGATACGAGAGATAACGACAAAGCGGGGAATCATCCTGTGCATCGATCCCAAGCAGAGCGACTTTTCCCTGTACCGCGGGTGCGATCTGATAACGCCTAATCACCAGGAAACCGAACACGCACTTGGCATGGAACTTGAGAACAGCGATGATATCACCAAAGGCGGCAAAACCCTCATCAGAAAATTTGGGTTCAGGGGACTTCTGATAACAAGGGGAGAAGAGGGGATGACCCTCTTTGAAGGTGACGGCGGGGTCACACATATCCCCACTGTAGCCAGGGAGGTCTTCGATGTAACAGGTGCAGGTGACACGGTGATAGGTGTCTTTGCCCTCTGCGTTGCGGCTGGGGCAACATTCACGGAGGCCGCCTTTCTTGCCAATCACGCAGCAGGCATTGCGGTCGGCAAGGTAGGTACTGCGCCGGTTTATCAGGACGAATTGAGGAAAGCGCTATGAGCAGGCCAACCTTCCCTGAACCGGTAAAGACAGTCTCCAGCGTCTTCTCCGGGAGCACGGATATGTTGCACGGGGCCATAGCAGTCATGTCAGATAGATTGGGCAAAATTGATTACATAAGCGCTTTGTTGCCCTTTGCATACACCGATTACTATGCCAAAGAATCGGGGCCTTCCCTTGTCAGGCGGTTCATCTCTTTTGAAACCCTGGTGCCCCCCGATACGCTTCCCGACATAAAGTTATCCACGAACAGCATAGAAGAAAAATTTATGAGAGAAGGCAACCGGCTTGTAAATATAGACCCGGGATATCTGTCTCAAGCCCATCTGATCCTTGCCACGGGAAAGGCCTACACACATCGTCCCTATATCAGGGACGGCATATATGCCGATCTGACCCTCGTCTTCGTAAATCATACCTTCCGGAGTCTCGAGTGGACCTACCCCGATTATGCGGACAAGGATATCATCTTGATGTTCAACAATATACGCGAGAGATACGCCCTACAACTTGCCCAGGATAAGGGTGCAAAATATCGTTTAACGGTGTAACAATACACACGGCAAGGACGGAACACCCCAATGCCCCGTCCGGACCAGGAGAAGAATCTATGATACGAAGCATGACAGGCTACGGAAGATCGGAATCCGTCTTTGCGGGTAAAAAACTGGCCGTAGAAATCAAATCCCTCAACCACAAAAACCTGGAAAGCAGCGTGCGGCTCCCTGCCTTTCTCTCCGCCCTAGAGATACATATCAAGAAGAGGGTGATGGAGCGAATCTCCCGTGGGAGAGTTGAGGTGAACGTCAGGATAGATTCAGACCCTGGAGCAAATGGTGGAGACAAGCTGGAGGCAAACATCCCCCTCATCAGTAGCTATTATGCCCTGCTGAGGGGCCTGAAGGAATCGTTCAATCTCACCGACGAGATAACCCTGAGTACCCTCGTCGGGCTGAAGGGCGGCATCTGTACGTCGGAAACAGAGATCGACCCTGAGCAAATATGGAGCACGCTGGAAGGGGCTCTGGACGCATCCATTGATTCCCTCGTGCAGATGAAGGAGGCCGAGGGCAGGCTCCTCTATGAAGATTTCACTGCACGTCTCGGCACGGTTACATCCTGCGTAGAGACGTTAAAGGCGCGGATCCCGGAGGTGACCAACAATTACCAGGATAGGCTTTCGGCCCGAATCAGGGAACTGCTGGACGGCATGGCTTGCGATGAATCAAGGCTGATTCAGGAAGTTGCTATAATGGCCGAAAAGAGCGATATTACCGAGGAGATAGTCCGCCTTGCAAGTCACATAAAGCAGTTTGGCGAGATGCTGCTGAGCAGTGATGATACCATCGGCAGGAAAATGGATTTTCTGCTACAGGAAATGCACAGAGAAATAAATACGATCGGTTCCAAGAGCAACGACCTTAGCATATCCGGCACCGTAATAGAGATAAAGACGGAACTTGCCAAGCTGAGGGAGCAGGTCCAAAATATCGAGTAAAATACGGTTTTCGGGTTAGAAGAAAGACCGACAAAACAAACACCGTGGAGTGGACAACATGAAACATACCGATACACAGGGACTCCTCATGGTCATTTCCGCCCCCTCAGGCGCCGGGAAAACCACTCTGTGCAAAAGGCTCTTGGCTGAATTTTCCGATCTGCGTTTCTCTGTGTCCTGCACCACACGCCCCGCGAGAAAGGGGGAGAAGGACGGCAGGGATTACCACTTTATCTCCGTGGAAGATTTCACGAGGAGACAGGCGAACAGCGAATTTGTAGAGTGGGAAGAGATCTACGGTCATCTTTACGGAACACTCAAAAGGGATATAGAAGATATAATCACTCGGGGCCATGACGTCATACTGGACGTCGATACGAGGGGGGCCCGCAATGTAAAGGAACAGTACCCTTGGGGTATTTTCGTCTTCATCATGCCGCCATCCGTGGAAGTCCTTAAGGAAAGATTAAAAAAACGCGGCTCGGAAACCGACGACATTATAAAGGTTCGCTTCGACAAAGCCATGGAAGAGATACGGGCAAATGAATGGTATGATTATGTTGTATTTAATGATATGATGCACGATTCTGTGAATATAATGAGATCCGTGTATATCGCCGAAAAGAACAGGCGATCTCGGCTACAGGGCAGAATAGATTACTTTTATCGCATAACCGGAGGTATATAAACCATGGCACGAGTTACCGTAGAGGATTCCCTGGAAAGGGCAAGGAACAGATTTGCCCTGACGCACCTTACGACCCTGAGGGCAAAGCAACTCCTGAGGAAAGCGAAACCCCTGAGCGAAAAGAAAAACAATCGGGAGATCGTTACCGCTTTGCGGGAAATAGCGGAAGGAAAAGTGATATATTCCCACCCCGAAGTTCTCGACGCAAAATCAGCCGATATTGAGCTGGTTGAACTCATAGAAAACAACAGGGGTGTGGTCGAAGATGCAAATGCCGAACCGATGCCGAGATAAGCTGATATTTGCCCTTGATCTGGGAGAAGACCTGGACGAGGCTGTCAGGTGGACCGACCTGCTGAGGGATCACGTGGGGATGTTCAAGGTAGGTAAGGAGGCATTCACCCGTTTCGGTCCCCGGATTGTATCGGACATACTGGAAAGGGGCGGAAAGGTCTTTCTTGATCTGAAGTTTCATGACATCCCGAACACCGTGGCAATGGCCTCCCAGGCGGCTGTAAAACTTGGCATTTCCATGTTCAACTTGCACGCGCTTGGAGGGCGGGAGATGATGGGGCGGGCGGTCGATTCCGTCAACAAAACCGCGAGCATTCTAAGGATTACCCCTCCGGTGCTCCTTGCGGTAACGGTTCTTACCAGCTTGAATGATTCCGACATCAAAGAGATAGGATTTGGATGCACTACCGGGGAGCTCGTTCTAAAACTCGCGATCTCGGCCAGAGACGCGGGGGTTTCCGGCGTTGTGGCATCGGCGCAGGATGTCCTTCCCATACGGAAGGCGTGTGGAGAAGACTTTATTATTGTAACCCCAGGCATACGACCGGGTAACAAGGTGGCGAGTGACGACCAGAAGCGGGTGTTGACGCCAAGGGATGCCATCGCCATGGGGGCGGATTATCTAGTGGTGGGCAGGCCCATACGTCTGGCTGATGACCCCGTTGCCACAGCGAACAGCATTACAGAAGACATATCCAAGGGGCTCCGCTAAGATTTCAGATCCTACCTGGAGGAAAATCAATGCAGGTAATCTACGGCGTTCATCCGGTTGAGGAGGCACTGAAGGATGGGGGCAAAATAGAGAAGGTTTTCCTGACCAGAGAGGGGGGTCGGGGCAGTTCCCGTGAGATAGCGGAACTCGCCTCCCGGAGAAAGATATCCGTAGTCTTCACAGACAGAGAGCACCTGAATACCATCGCCGGGACAAGGCACCATCAGGGTGTCATCTGTATATGCGAGGAGTATCAATATTTTGACATTAATGCGATCCTTGGGAGTTGCACATCCTCCAAAAATACTTTAGTTTTGATCCTTGACGGCATTACAGACCCACAAAACCTTGGTTCGCTCATACGAACGGCCCTCTGTTTCGGCGTGGCAGGATTGGTCATACCGGAAAATCGAGCGGCATCCGTTACCCCCTCCGTCATAAAGGCTTCTGCAGGCGCGGCTCTCCATCTCCCCATTGCCAGGGTAGTGAACATATCGAAAACAATTGATCTACTAAAAGAAGAGGGCTTCTGGATATACGGTGCCGATGCCGGCTGCGGGGAAGTGCTAAGCTCCCCCGATTACAGCAACCATGCAGGCATCGTACTGGGGAGCGAGGGGAAGGGGATACGACCGCTGGTAAGAAAGAAATGTGATGTCCTGATCTCTATCCCGATAACCGACAGCATCGATTCCCTGAACGTGTCCGTCGCCGGAGGCATTATCCTCTACGAAATAACTAGCCATTGGGACACCCTGAAGATACAGGGAGAAAGGAGGTAGAGATGCCGGTATATCTGTGGGAGGGGACGACAAAAAAGGGTGAGAAGAAAACGGGCGAATTGACGGCCGCGGATGAAAGCAGCGTAAGAATCCAGTTGCGCCGCCAGCACATCAAGCCTGATAATATAAAGAAAAAGCCCAAAGATCTTTTTGAGAACATCCCCTTTCTTCAGCAGAAGGTCAAAGAAAAAGACATAGTGGTGTTCGCGAGACTGTTCGCCACGATGATCAATGCAGGACTGCCTATCATCCAGTGCCTCGACCTGCTGGGCGAAGAGGAAAAAAACAAGACTTTTGCAAAGGTCATCAAAACAATAAAACAAGACATTGAGGGGGGGAGCTCCCTCTCTGAGGCCCTGAAGAAATACCCGACTATGTTTGATGACCTCTTCGTAAACCTGGTCGCTGCCGGAGAGGCAGGCGGCATCCTGGACGTTATTCTCAATCGTCTTTCCGCATATATGGAAAAGGCGATGGAGCTGAAACGGAAGGTAAAGGGGGCCATGACGTATCCGGTTACCGTCCTCGTGGTTGCCTTCGCAGTTGTTATTTTGCTCCTGTACAAGGTTGTCCCCGTTTTTGAGGAGATGTTTTCAAGCATGGGGTCGGCTCTGCCGGGCCCCACGCAATTCCTTGTTGATATGAGCCGCTTTGTCCAGAACAACATATTATACATACTGGGCACAATCGTCCTTTTCGTTTTCGCCTTCAAGAGATATTACAGAACCGAGCGGGGAAGACTTCAGATAGATCGTACCGTGCTCAAGTTGCCCGTCTTCGGACTTCTGCTCAAGAAGGTTGCTGTGGCAAAATTTTCACGGACCCTTTCCACCATGATGAGCAGCGGGGTCCCTATACTTGACGGACTTGAGATCGTCAGCAAGACGGCGGGGAACAAAATAGTCGAGAACGCCCTGATGAACACCAGAAAAAGCATAAGTGAAGGAAGAACCATAGCAGAACCCCTGTCCGAAGCAGGGATATTCCCCTCCATGGTTGTCTCCATGATAGCGGTCGGTGAAAACACCGGGGCTCTGGATGCCATGCTGGAGAAGATCGCTGACTTTTATGACTCCGAAGTCGATGTCGCAGTAGGTGCCATGACGGCACTCCTCGAACCCATGATGATGGTGTTTTTGGGCGGTGTTGTGGGGGGTATGATAGTGGCCCTGTATCTGCCCATCTTTTCCATGGCGGGCGCTGTTGGTGGATAAGGGAGCTAAAAAATGGTCGGGATGGCGCGATTTGAACGCGCGACTCCTGCGTCCCGAACGCAGTGCCCTACCAGGCTGGGCCACATCCCGACAAGGGCATTGACTATATAATTTCCCCCTAAATGTCCATAAAAAAATGAGGTGTGCCGTAATATACGCCAAAAGGGAGCTGTGGCTTGTCTGAGGCAAAAATTCATGATATTGAGGGATCTAATGTTGTTGTTATGCAGGAGGAATCAGCTACGTGATAATTTATGATCTTAAGTGTGAGAAGAAACACACCTTTGAAGGATGGTTTAACGACAGGGAAGCCTTTGAAGCGCAGAAAAAGAAAAAACTCGTCACATGCCCTGTATGCGGCAGCTCAGACATAGGTATAGTTCCTTCCTCCATCACGATCATGGGGAGGGAAACAGAGGGACTGAAGAATACAAGCAGCAAGGAAATCTCCCCCATGAAGGCGCTCAAGTTGTTCCATGAATACATGGATAAGACATTTGAAGACGTGGGGAGCAGATTTGCCGAAGTTGCTCTGCGGATACATGCCGGCGAGGAAGACGTCCGGAGCATCAAGGGTACTACGACAGAAAGGGAAGAGGCCACACTCACGGAAGAGGGCGTTCCCTTCGTAAAGATCCCCATACCGAAATTCGACAGTTGACAGGCCCTTTCTTCAAATGGAAAAACGCTACAATAATGTTCTGGACCTGATAGGGAATACTCCTATTGTAGAGATCCGCCGTCTTAATCCCAATAAAAAAGTTACGGTCTATGCAAAGCTGGAGGGGGTCAACCCCGGCGGATCGATCAAGGACAGGACAGCGCTATACATGATAGAAAGGGCCGAGGAGAGGGGCGCCCTCACCCCGGAGAAGACCATTCTGGAAGCCACCAGTGGCAACACCGGCATAGGCCTTGCCCTCGTTGCGGCAGTCAAAGGATATCCCCTTACGCTGACCATGCCTGAATCGGCGAGCGAGGAGAGAAAGAAGATATTAAAGGCCATGGGTGCCCACATGCGGCTTACACCGGCCGAGTTCGGGACAGATGGTGCGATAGAGGTGGCGTACGAGATGCTGCGCGAGGAGCCGGAGAAGTACTTCGCCACCGATCAGTTCAATACCGAAGACAACGTAATGGCCCACTACCACGGCACGGCGGAGGAGATCTGGCAGCAGACGGACCGAAAGGTCACCATGGTGGTAGCAACCCTGGGGACGTCCGGGACCGTCATGGGGATCTCCAGGAGACTTAAGGAATACAACAAAGATATCAGGATAATAGGCGTAGAGCCCTATCTCCACCACAAGATTCAGGGGCTAAAGAACATGAAAGAATCCTACCGCCCCGGTATCTTTGAAAAAAAGAGGCTTGACGAAAAAATCAATATCCTGGATGAAGATGCATTCAAGATGGCCAGGGCACTGGCCCGCACCGAAGGGTTATTCGTCGGCATGAGTTCCGGCGCCGCCATGCACGTGGCCCTCGAGAAGGCACGGGAAATGGAAGAGGGGGTGATTGTGGTCATCTTTCCCGACAGCGGGGAGAGATATCTCAGCACGTCACTCTTTTCGGACCGTGAAGAAACCTCACTTCGCCTATACAACACGCTCACCCGGGCCAAGGAATCGTTCAAACCGTTAGGCAACTCTCATGTCTTGATGCATTCATGCGGACCGACCATGCACGAGGTCCCTCACATCGGAACCTACCGGCGCTTCGTCGTGGCGGACATGATAGCCCGGTACCTGGAATTCAAGGGATACAGCGTCAAGCATGTCTCGAACATAATAGACCTGGCCGACCGATCCGTGCGTGGCGCCGAAAGGGTCGGCATGAATATCGGTGAGTTCACCCGGGGGCACACCGAGGCATTCTTCGGCGACCTTAACAAGCTCAATATCAACCATGATGACACCTATCCGGCGGCGAGTGAGAATGTCGATTCGATGATACAGTTGGCGGAGCGGCTCGTGGAGAAGGGGTATGCTTACGAAAAACTGAGGTCCGTTTATTTCGACATATCGCGGCTTGACGACTACGGGGTCTTATCAAAGATAGACCTGGCAAACGTGCGACACTCACAGACGGTAGACCAGGACAATTACGCAAAGGACAGCCCCGTAGACTTCAACCTCCTCAAGCGCTCAACCCTGACGGAGTTGAAGGAGGGAATCTATTTCAAGACCAAGTGGGGGAACGTGAGGCCGGGCTGGCACCTTGAATGCGCGGCCCTGTCCATGAAATACCTGGGGGAAACCTTCGATATCTACCTGAGCGGCGCCGATATTATCTTCCCGCACTGCGAGAACGTCATGGCGATAGGAAAGGCCGCTACGGGGAAGAATATTGCAAACTATTGGCTCGCCTCTGAACTCGTCATGCTGGACGGCAAGAAGATGTCACGCTCCCTGAACAACTTCTTTTCCGTGGGCGACCTTGAAGAGCGAGGATACACCGGGCGTGAAATCAGGTTTTTTCTCCTCAGCTCCCATTACCGAAAACCGCTCAGTTTTTCGTTCGGCGCGCTTGACACCGCCGGCAACACGGTAAAGAGACTCAATAACTTCATCCAGAGACTGCTACGCCTCACCCCGGGAGATGGCTACGCGGAAACCGACCAACTCATCTACGACGTCAGGAAGGGATTCGCCGAAGCGATGGACGACGACTTCAATATATCGGGTGCCCTGGCCTCTCTGTTTGAATTTGTAAGAACGGTAAATATCCCTCTGGCGGCGAGCCGGCTTGATGCCAGGCAGAGAGACCTGGTTCTTGATACCATGAATCGTATCAACTCCGTACTGCGCATTATGGATTTCGAGGAGAAAACACTCAGTGAAGATGCCACGCGGCTCATGGAGGAAAGAAGGCAGGCCAGGTCTGTTGGCAACTGGAAAGAATCCGACCGCCTGCGCCAGGAGCTTGCAACGTTGGGGGTTCTTGTTCATGACACTGAGAAGAATACTACGTGGACCCTGCAATAACGATCCGGCAAGGTATGCTGCCCCCTGATTTTGTCTTAACCTGGGGATGTCCTATGAAAAGAGCCTACAAATCGCAGGACCTCCCCCGTTGCAAATGTTCAGGATGTAGGGTTGGGTTGGGGTCCTCACCTGCCGTATACATGTCTCTTGAACAAACCCGTCAGCGGTGTCTCCACCCCCTTGAGCGCAAGTAAAATGCTGTCGGAAACGCGGGAGTTGTATCGTTCGCTCAGTTCGCGGCAGACATACCGTATCGTTTTTGCCTCGTTCCGACGGAAACCGTCGGGATAGATGGCGTCGACCAGTCGGCTATCCGATCCGGGGAGAGCTTCAACATCTCAGCCGGGGTTGAGGCTAGGGCAAAGAGCCTGCGGGTAGCCACCTCGGTCACTTCATCCTTGGTCCTCAGACTGAGAATGGTGGAGATAAGGATATGAAACTATAGGTGTTTTTTGTGAGAGCGTCAACAGCAGTTATTATATCGGAGTCTTTCATACGCCATAATGCCCAGCGACCGGAATCCTGGATCAGAGATTACCGGAAAACCGGTCGCCGAAGATTTCTTATTCGTATCCCTCTTCATCGGCAAGAATGTCGAGATGCAGCGTCGCTATATCCTCCACGTCCAGGTTCGGCGCCTTCTCCGCTTTTCTGAAGTCGACCGCCTTTATGTACTTATTGCAGACGTTGCACACATCGACCCGGTACTTCTCCTCTTCCTCGATGGTGAAGTAGGCGAGAGTCTGTTGGTCTTCATTCCCGCAGAAGGGGCAGCGAATTCGTTTGAACTGCCAATCAAATCCGCACTGACTGCAGAAGAGAAATCTCTTTCCCCCCTCTCCTCTGAGCTCCGAGATCTTCGGTTCTCTGCCGCATATGGGGCAGTACCCCTCAGACCACTTCGACCCGGCAATAGTGTCTCCGTACTTTTCAGAGAGGACCTCCAGCGCCGGCCGCAGGCTCTCTTCGACAAGGAAACCAAGCAGATCAAAGACCCCTTCTTCACTCTCATCCTCTGCATCTTCATCCTGCTGTAGGATGAAGGACTCGCGGACCATCTCCCGGTAGTCCAGCTCCCCGGAATTGATCTTCCGTATTATTTCACCGGTTTCTTCCAGGTCCCGCTTCTGAGCTATCTCGAGGAGGGAGATAAAGTACTCCTTCGGTTCTTCAAGCTCAAAGGTGCCCTCGGGGAAATCGACGAGGGGCAACCCCCCGGTAAGTTTTTTTTCTATAAGCGATTCATCTATGTTAAAGATATCACCCTGAGCCTTGCGGCGGTACGTTTCTCTCAGGATAAGGACCTCTTCAAGGATATCGAGCAGTTCTTCATAATGGGGGTTCATATGTTTGTACCCGTCAATTGTCTTCAGGGTGTCTCTCAGTACTTGCGCCATGCTTCACCTCATATGGGGTTTTAAAACGAAGCCCCCCTATATATGCTTTATCCCACAAATTCAAGAAATTATTGCCCCAGCAAAAAGGGGCCCGTTCTCGATGGAACAGGCCCCTCATGATCAACAGATCTTCACTCCTGCATGCAGGCGCAGATCAAATTGCTACTTTGAAACCTCCAGCTTTCCAGCTTCTTCCATCTCTTTTAACCATTTCGGACACTGTTTCTCCGCCCAGGGTCGTGTGACCCATCCCGTCAGGATAGCTGACACAGAACCGGGGACACCAACGGTTCCCAGATACAAATGGATAAAGAAGAAGGGGAAGATGACCAAGAACCCGAGGGCGTGCAGGGGGTACATCCACCGTACCAGTTCCACCGGAAGACCCAGCGGGAACCACATGACCAGCCCGGTGATAATCATAACGATCCCGAAACCTGCCACCGCCCAGAAGAATGCCTTCTGGCCGGGGTTGTATTTCCCCGTCTCGGGAACCTTGTCCACATGCCACAGGTAACCACCTGCCACCATAATCCACTCCAGATCCTGGGGAAACTCGAATATGCCGGCCTCCTTCCACCATATCAATATGGCGAAGGCAAGTGACGGGATAAAGACAAGCCCGGAAAAGTTGTGGATCAGTTTCAGCGTTTTCAATCCTCCGACAGGAACCGCAAGAAAATTGAACGAATGGAACATCATTCCCAGCCCCGAAACCATAAGGATCAGGCAGGAAATGGCCATGCACCAGTGCACTATTCTCTCAAACCCATCGGATGCTTTTATCATTCCTTTTTTCATTTTATTCGCCTCCTTCCTTGCTTACCTGATCCCCATCGCCGCTGGTGTCCTTGGGACCGTGTGTGATGTAGTGTAAGAAGGATCCCGCTATAACACCGCCGGCGGCAAGCAGGCTGAGCGGCTTGAGCCAGTCTTTCCAAGCAACAACAGAGAGGGGCACTCTCGGTTTCTCCGGAAGCTTGTCATAGATGGCAGCCTTCCTCGGAAGAACGTATACCATGTGCGTTCCATCCACAAAGGTGTCTCCGTAGACGGAGGCGTCGCCGCCCAGTTCCTTCGCCCTCGCATATGCCACTTTCAGCATCTCATCCTTATCGCCGAAGCGCAGGGCGTCGGTCGGACAGGCCTTGACACAGGCCGGTTCCATCGCGTTGTCGATCCTCGAATAACACATATCGCACTTGAGGACCTTGTCGGTCTCAGCATCATATTTAGGCACTTCAAAGGGACATGCAAAGACGCATTCCTTGCACCCGATGCACTTACTGCCGTCAAGAGCGACGGTACCGTACTCGGTATGGGAAAGCGCACCACTCGGACAGACCTTCACACAGGCTGCATCGGTGCAGTGCATGCATGCATCATGTCTGAACAGCCAGTCAACCCCGCTATCATCAGATATTTCTTGAAATCTTATAATATTCCAGGTGTTCGGCTGAAGATCAGGCGGGTTCTGATAAGTCCCCGTGTTGACAGTCTGCCGGGCAGGCAACTGGTTCCACTGCTTGCACGCCAACTGGCATCCCCTGCAACCGGTACACTTGGAAAGATCACACAGTTTGATTTTCTCAGACATGGCTTACACCTCCTTCCTTTCGACATTTACCATGAAGGCCTTGCTCTCCGGAATCATGGTATTGGCGTCTCCGATAAACGGAGTTACTATGTTGGCGGAATCACCAAAGGTAAAGACTTCCGGCTTCTTATCACCATGCACGTATTCCCTCATCTTTGTGGTAATCCAGCCGTAGTGCCATGGAATACCGACCTCATGAACCGTATTGCCGTCGATATTGAAGGGTTTCCATCTGTCTGTCACGATCGCCACGGCATCGACCTGTCCCCTGACTGATTTCACGGTTACTATCTCGCCGTTTTTGATCCCCTTATTCTTGGCAAGCTCAATGCCCATCTCCACGAACATGGAGGGCTGCATCTCCGCGAGCCAGGGACACCACCTCGTCATAAGGCCGGTCTGCCAGTGCTCGCTCACCCGATACGTTGAACAGACGATCGGGAACCGCGGATCGCAGGTTGCCCTCGCATCCACATCCGTCCCCGTTCCCTCTTTATCCCATCTCTTGATTGTAGGATTGACGAACTGCGGTGACATGAGGTTGCTCTCAACGGGGCATTCCAGGGGTTCATAGTGCTCCGGGAAGGGACCGTCCACCAGCCCGGGACCAAAGATCGAACCGACTCCATCGGGCTTCATAATAAAGGGGGGCCTTCCAGCGCCCGGTGCGGCGACGCCATCCGGCACATCGCCGACCCACGAGGAACCATTCCACACAATAACGGGATGCTCTTTGTCCCAGGGCCTCCCTGTCTCCGGATCAACGGAGGCGCCGTTGTAGATGATTCTCCGGTTAACCGGCCAGCTCCACGACCATTCGGGATACAGACCAATGCCGGATTCATCTTTTTTGCTCCGGCGGGCCGCCATATTTCCCTTCTCGGTATAGGAATTACAGTAGAGCCAGTTGCCCGAAGAGGTAGACCCGTCACCCTGGAGAAAGGCGAAACTGGGAACCAAAGTACCCTTCTTGTACAGCGTGCCGTTGATCTCCTTATCTTCAAGGAAGTAGCCGTTGATCTCCTTGGCGATATAATGGGCATCCAGGTGCCGGACCTTGCCGTCAATATCCTTGGGTCCATAATCCCAAGTCATCTGTGTGATGGCCTCTTTCAGCGGGCCGCCTTCCTCTTCGTACAGCTCCTTGATTCTGTAGAAGAGCTCCGAGATTATCTCACCGTCAGGCATGGCCTCCCCGGGAGAATCGACCGCCTTGTACCGCCACTGCATCCAGCGACTGCTGTTGGTGATACTGCCCTCCTTTTCAATTGAAGCGGAGCAGGGAAGCATGAAGACCTCCGTCTTTATCTTCTTCGGATCCATATCCGGCCCCTTCCAGAAGGAGCCAGTCTCGTTGTCGAAGATATTGACATTCACCATCCAGTCCAGCTTGCCCATGGCCTGCCGGGTCTTGTTGGAACTGGCACCGCTGCACGCGGGGTTCTGCCCCCACGCGAAGAAGCCGGTGAAATTTTCTTTGTACATCGCGTCGAAGAGGCTTAGCCACGAGTAGTTCTTCCCGTCATCCAGCTTTGGCAAGTATGTATAGGAATCTTCCAGAGAAACACCCGTTCCGTAGTGGGCCCTCAGAAGGCTTGCCACATACTTGGGGTAGTTATTCCACCAGTTCAGGCTGTTGGGTTCAACGGTTGTGGGGGTATTCTTGGCGTCATACTCGGCCAGGGTCGGCAGGGACGCCACAGGGGTTTTCAGGTACCCAGGCAGGATATGGAAAAGGAGACATTGGTCGGTGGAGCCCTGTACGTTGGACTCGCCCCTGAGGGCATTGACCCCGCCGCCGGCCACACCCATATTCCCCAAGAGGAGCTGAATGATAGACATCGTTCTGATATTCTGAACGCCGACTGTATGCTGGGTCCATCCCATGGCATACATGATCGTCCCCGCTTTTCCTGTAGCACCGGTCTTTGCATACTCCTCATAAACCTCAAGGAGTTTCTCCTTCGGCGTACCGGCAATCCTGGAGACGATATCCAGATTGTATCGGGAATAATGTCTCTTCAAGAGTTGATACACGCAGTTGGGATCCTTGAGGCTCATATCCTTCTTGGCGACACCGGCCGAATCGGTCTGGAAGGACCACGAGGACTTATCGTACTTGGCGTCCTTGAGACCGGAGAATACGCCATCATTATCTCCGGGGAGTTTGAAGTCGGCATTGACCAGGAACGGGGCGTTGGTATAGTACTTGACATATTTTTCCTGGATCAGGTTGTTCTCCAGAATATAGTTGATCATACCGCCCAGGAAGGCTATGTCGCTTCCCGATCTCAGGGAGGCATAGATGTCAGCTTTAGAAGAGGTCTGCGTGAATCGGGGATCCACGCTGATCAGCTTCGCGCCGTTTTCCTTGGCCTTGGTTACATACTTGAATGAGATAGGGTGATTGGAAGCCGCGTTACTTCCCATGATTAACACACAATCACTGTACTGGATATCGATCCAGTGATTGGTCATTGCACCGCGTCCGAACGACTCTGCCAGAGCCGCAACAGTGGCGGAGTGTCAGATACGGGCCTGATGTTCAATATAGACCAGGCCCAACCCCCTCAAGAATTTTTGATAAATGAAGCACTCTTCGTTGTCCATGGCGGCGCTGCCGACGGAAGCTATACCCTCCGTCCTGTTCACCACCTGGCCCTTTTCGTTCTTAAGGGTAAAACTTGCGTCTCTGCTTTTCTTGACGTTCTTGGCGATCTTATCGATCATCCACTCCCAGGATTTCTCTTCCCACTTGTCGGAGTAAGGCGCCCGGTAGAGCGGTTTGTCAAGACGATTTTTGTTGACCGAAAGCTGATAGATGGATCCGCCCTTACTACAGAGTGATCCTTGGTTCACAGGATGATCCGGATCCCCCTCTGTGTTGATAACCTTCCCGTCTCGAGCGGATACGATTATTCCGCACCCAACGGCACAGTAAGGGCAGACCGTGGTGGTCTCTTTTGCATACTTGATCTTTAACGGCTGCGCGTGAGCTGCCACCGGCTTCAGATTGATACCGATCCCGCTCGCCATCAGCGCAGTTCCAGAAATCTTCAAGAAGCCTCTTCTGCTGATATCCATAACATGCACTCCTTTCTGAAAGTTTTGATACCCAAGCACTCACTTCTTCTCTCCTTTCCAAGCACGGGAGGCACAGCCGTTTCCAGCCATACCCATTGTCCGCTCTTCATGGAAAATTCTTCGTTAGAAGAGACGGATTCGGAGCACATTATCTCTACATCATCTTCAATTATCCCCTTGGGTTACTAATGAATTGGAAACCAATTGAAAGCTACAATAAAGAGCTGAATCAACGGTCGGGCTATATAGACTATGAGGTGTTTTGTCAAGATCTTTTAGAAATTTCAGCAGTGATTTCTATATATTATGCCATAATTGACATAAGCTTTGGCAAGTTCACCCGCCCTCCGATAGTAGGGCCGGAGAGTCGCCACAAAACACAAATTTCACTTTTGAATATCCGGAATATCTAGAACAGCTATCCTGTTGACATGTTGTCGCCGTATGTGCTCCTATGTGCTCTATAGAAAGAGCTTTATAACCCTAATTTCACAGGGTCAACGGGATTTTAATTTTTTTGATGGCGGCTGAGTGGGATGCCTTTTTTTCTTGACAGGACGCCTTAAAATACATATGTCCCTCAAGACATAACCTGTGGCGTGTCGCCGTGGAGAAGATTCCGGCATGTAACGGATTAAGAACTAGTATGCGCCTGGCCAGGGTAGCGAAGAGTCTCGATAGAAATAATTGTTTGGATATAGAAAGGGGACAATATGGGTAGGAAATCTAAATACGAAAACACTATAAGCAAGCAATACGGTGAGTTGATGGCTTACTGCAAGGGCCATATGGAACAGATGGATAAGACGTTACCGGAACCGGTTGAAGATTTCCAGACGCTTTTGCAAGAGCGTGGCATCAGTAGAAGAAGTTTTATCAAGTGGACATCGTTGATGACTACAGCGTTGATGCTGCCACCCATCTTCCGTCCCATGGTCGCCAAAGCAGCAGAAAATTTTAGTCGTCTTCCCGTCGTCTGGCTTCATTTCGCTGAATGCACGGGTTGCAGCGAAGCCTTATTGCGTTCTTCTTATCCCAATGTGGACGACATTCTCCTGGACACTATTTCTTTGGAATACCATGAAACACTGATGGCAGCCGCCGGTTATCAGGCCGAACAGAATCTGGAAAAGGCAATCAACGATTTTAACGGCAAGTTTATCTGTGTCATTGAAGGCGCCCTGCCTCAGGGGCTGGATGGAAAATACCTGACCCTTGGCCCCAAGGGAAAAACAGGCGTTGAAGTGGCCAAGGAAGTAACATCCAAGGCAGCAGCGGTCATTTGCATTGGTAGTTGTTCTTCTTTCGGCAACGTTCAAGCCGCCAAACCAAACCCAACGGATTCAGCTGGAATTGGGGATGTATTGGGAATTACAACTGTTAACATCGCCGGTTGCCCGCCTAACTCTGCCAACTTCACGGGAACCTTGCTCCATTTTCTGATGTTCGGCGCGTTGCCGCCCCTGGATTCTCTGGGAAGGCCTACATGGGCTTACGGCAAGCGAATCCACGACTTCTGTGAAAGACGGCCCCACTATGACGCAGGAGAGTACGTGGAAGAATGGGGTGACGGCGGCGCAATGAAAAGCTGGTGTTTATATAAAGTCGGCTGCAAAGGGCCGTATACGTTTGCAAACTGTAGCAAGGTCCGATTCAATGACGGTGTCTCATGGCCGGTTATGGGCGGTCATGGGTGTATGGGGTGCACCGAACCCGGATTCTGGGATACCATGGCCCCTCTTGAAAAACCCATTGCAGATACGACCATCGGTGGCGGTGAAAAGACGGTTGACAAGATTGGCGCCGTTTTAACAGCCGTTACCGTCGCAGGCGTTGCCGCTCACGCGGGTCTGAGCGCCATCAAGCACAGGGGACAAAACAAAGAATAAGCTCCTCATAGCAACAAGAAGACAATCTTCCCAGGAGGAATAGCATGTCACAAAGAATCATCATAGATCCAATCACACGAATTGAAGGACACTTGAGAATAGAGGTCGAGGTTGAGAATAATATCATTAGAGACGCATGGGCAAGCATCACCCTGTGGCGTGGCATAGAAACTATTTTGAAGGGAAGGGATCCGAGGGACGCGGGGCTCATGGTTCAGCGTTTCTGCGGTGTTTGCACCTATTCCCATTACGAGTCAAGCATTCTGGCCTGTGAAGATGCCTTCGGGGTAAAACCGCCACCCAACGCGAGAATCGTCCGTAATTTGATTAACGGCGCCCAGTTCCTGACCGACCATGTCATGCATTTTTATCATCTTCACGGCCTGGACTGGGTAGACATTGTCAGCGCCCTTTCCGCGAATCCTAAAAAAGCCGTTGAAATGGCAAAAGGTTATCATTCTAATCCATATAACTGTTCTGAAACACACTATAAAGCCGTTCAAGACAGGCTGACAAAATTTGTAAAATCCGGCCGACTCGGCCCGTTCTCCAATGCTTACTGGGGCAACCCATCTTTCAAACTTCCCCCTGAAGCCAACCTGATCATCGTGTCCCACTACCTGGACGCCCTTCAGGTCTCCAAGGTCGGCGCCCAGATGATGGCCATCTTCGGCGGGAAAAACCCCCATCCGCAAACGCTTGTTGTCGGCGGCATTACTTCCGTCGCGGATGCGCTTGATGTACATCGCATAGGGGAATATCTCTTCCGACTGAAAGAACTCAAGAATTTCGTCGAAACGGCATACATACCGGATGTACTCATTGCGGCGACCCATTACAAGGATGAAGGCGCAGACGGTGTCGGTGCCGGGGTGAAGAACTATCTTGCCTACGGTGGCTTCCCCCTGGATGATAATTGGAATAAACTGTTATTCCCCAGAGGCAGGGTCGTGGATGGCGATATCGCCAATCCCCTTGAGATGGACGAGAGGAAAATCACGGAAGAGGTCTTCCATTCCTGGTACAAAGACGGCGAGGGCCTCCATCCCTTTGACGGCAAAACGGATCCCGACTACACCGGTTACGACGAAAACTCACATGTGAGAGGAGATGAAAAATACTCCTGGTGCAAAACCCCGCAATACGACGGACAGCCTTACGAAGTCGGCCCATTGGCGCGTTTTATTGTCGCTTACGCCCAGGGCCACACAGAAATCAAAAATCTGGTGGATACTACACTGAAAGCGGCGGGCCTGCCCGTTACCGTTTTGTTCTCCACCCTGGGACGAACGGCCGCACGCGCGCTGGAAACAAAGTACATAGGAGACCACATCGAGGAATGGGTCAACGAACTGGTGACAAACATTAAAGGGGGCGATACCAGAACGTGGACACGATGTGATGTCCCCGAGAAAGGTCAGGGCCGTGGCATGGTCGAAGTTCCAAGGGGCGCATTGGGACACTGGGTCAAAATCGAAAACAGGGTTATTTCCAATTACCAGGCCGTCGTGCCCTCGACGTGGAACTGCGCACCGAGAAACAAGTCCGGCGTAAAGGGCCCCTATGAACAGGCCCTGATCGGCACCAGACTGGCCAATGTTGATCAACCCCTTGAAATCCTGAGAACGATTCATTCCTTTGATCCATGTATGGCCTGTGCGGTTCACATCATAGATCCAAAGACCAATGAAGTGAGGGAATTTAAGGTAGCCTAAAGTCAATAAGGAGGTCATGGTGGAAACAATAGTACCAAAAAAAGAATGGTCCGTGGCCATAAGGCTCAATCACTGGAGCACGGTGGTTGCCATATTTATACTGATTGCGACGGGTTTTTATATTGCGGCCCCCTTTACCGTCAACGCAGGAGAAACGGTAAATAAGTTTTTGATGGGGGATGTACGCTTCTGGCACATCTTCTTCGGTGTCTTGCTGGTATTCGCCTTTCTCTGGAGGGTGTACCTGGCGTTCTTCTCCCGATTCCATGCGGATTGGAAAGACTTTTTCGCGTGGACAGACAAGAAGAATTTCATCAAACAGATCAAATTTTACTTGCTTATCTCAAAGGAACGGCCCGACCATAATTATCTCTATGGGCCGCTGCAGTCATTGGCATACGCAGGGCTGCTCTTCCTGCTGTTCTTGATTGTTTTGACGGGACTTATTCTGCTTGGAGCGGGTTATCACGCGGGATGGACCAGTTTGGTCTATACACTGGTCAAGCCTTTTGAAAACCTGATGGGTGGCTTGGCCGTGGTCAGATGGATTCACCATATCCTGACCTGGTGTTTCATCCTGTTTATCGTGGTGCATGTTTACATGGCATTCTGGTACGATGCCGTCTTGCAGGAGGGCACCATATCGTCAATGATCAGCGGCAAGGTTTTCAGAAAAAACCACAGCAAATAGTTAAGCGTGTGACCTCCATTTTGATAGATATAAAGAAAAAGGGGAGATAGTTTGTCTCCCCTTTTTTAAACGCAAGGTTATGAAAAAAAAGAATTTTATAACCGTATTAGGACTGGGGAATATCCTTCTTTCCGACGAAGGGTTCGGCGTGCACTTTATCCGGTGGTTTTCAGAGAGATACCGTCTGCCGGATGACGTTGAGATGATTGACGGGGGAACTCTTGGTTATGCCCTGCTTGACCAGATAGGTGACTGCCAACACCTGATCGTACTAGATGCCATCAAGATGCAAGATACGCCCGGCTCCCTGTACCGCTTCACACGGGAAGCCCTTGAACTTCACATGCCCCCGCCCACTTCGGCACATGAGGTCGTGTTTCTGGATGTGATCTGTAAAGCGGAACTTATTGAACAGGCACCGGATGATGTGATTTTTCTGTGCATCGTCCCCGAAGCGTATGGCGATCTTTGTTTGGAGATGACCGTGACGTCAAAAGAAAAGTTCCCCAATATGGAAACACTGTTACTGAAAGAATTATCGATTCACGGAATCGTGCCGGAGAGGACCATTCATGCATGAGCTATCCTTGACCCGGTCTATCCTGGATATCATTGAAGACTACGCTCGAAGGCATCACTTCAAGAAGGTAAATTCCGTAAAACTTTCTTTCGGCAGGATATCCTCCATTGAGCCTAAATCACTGGAATTTGCCTTTACAATACAATCTAAAGACACGAAAGCTCAAGGTGCACGCCTTGAATTTGATATTTTGCCTGTTGTCATATATTGCATGTCCTGCGGAAAAGACATGGAGGTGGATGCTTACACCGCAACATGTCCCGAGTGCCGGGGAGAAGACGTGCTCTTGGCCGGAGGCACTCAGGAACTAAAACTCGTTGAACTGGATGTTGATTAAAAAAGAGGTAGCTTTCTATGTGTATCGGGTTCCCCGGTAAAATCGTTTCGATTGACCAGGATAATTACGCCATCATTGATATCAGTGGCACCAGACGGGAGGTATGTCTCGATCTGATTGACGAGGATGTGACTATCGGAGATTACGTTATATCCCATGCCGGTTACGCCATACACAGGATCGATGAAGAACTGGCTAAAGACAAACTCGATCTATTGAGAGAGTTGATTGAAAATGAAATATATTGACGAATATCGAGACCCAGCTTTAGCAAAAGGCCTGCTTGATAAAATTGCAGGGCTGTCGAAAAAAATTGGACAACCGGTAACTATAATGGAGTTTTGCGGCAGCCATACCTACGCCATCGGTCGCTTCGGAATTCGGAACATGCTACCAGGAAATATTAACCTGATTTCCGGCCCCGGTTGTCCTGTCTGCGTAACCTCAATTCACGATGTAGACGTGGCGCTGCATCTGGCATCACAAAAAAACGTTATTTTCGCCACTTTCGGTGATATGTTGAGGGTTCCCGGCTCGCACGGAAACAGCTTGCAGAATACCCGTGCCTCCGGCGCGGATGTTCGGGTAGTCGCCTCGGCAGCAAATTGCATCTCTCTGGCAGAGACCAACAAAGATAAAGAAGTTATTTTTATGGGAATTGGTTTTGAGACGACCTCTCCCACAATCGCTTCAACAATTCTGACCTGTCATAAAAAAAGGATTCCCAACTTCTCCGTTTTTCCCGTGAACAAAGTCATCCCCCCCGTCGTCATTGCCCTTATCGATGATCCGGCGCTCAACATTGATGCTTTCCTCTGCCCGGGACACGTGAGCACTATCATCGGAACGAACGCATATGAGCCCATAACTCAGGCAGGCCGGGCCGCCGTCATCACGGGTTTTGAACCAGTGGATATCCTGGAAGGCATCTTCATGGTCCTGGCCCAGATTACGAAAAACAGAAAAACCGTCGCCATTCAGTACAGCCGCGGGGTAAAACCGGAAGGAAACCCACGGGCCAGGGAAGTCATGACGTCAGTGTTTTACCGGGGCTCCTCGGAATGGAGGGGACTTGGCACCATTCCGGAAAGTGGTCTTCTCCTTAAAGAATCCTATAAAGCATTTGATGCACTGAATAAATTCGAAGTGCCCGAAATACGTTCCATAGAGATTAAAGGTTGCTGCTGCGGTGATATCCTACGGGGGATAAAGACTCCAAACGAGTGTCCTCTGTTCAAACGCGTCTGCAACCCTTTGAACCCTGATGGCCCCTGTATGGTTTCCTCGGAAGGTACATGCGCGACCTACTATAAATATCATTAACCGCAATTTGATATTGTTCGTGGAAGGAGCAGAAAATGAAGATCAGTGTCGTAAAAAATGTGTTGGACGCAAACGACCGGATTGCTATGGACAATCGGACGTTATTCGATACAAACAAGACCTATGTCATCAACCTCATGAGCTCTCCGGGCGCGGGAAAGACAACGCTTGTGGAAAAAACAATCGAGGCACTTAAGGACAAGTACGTCATATCTGTTATCGAAGGAGATATTCAAGATACGTGCGATGCCGACAGGGTCGCCAAACTGGGTATTCCCGTGGTGCAGATCAACACGGGCGGCGCCTGTCATATCGACGGGAACATGGTCCGTGAGGCTTTGCCCGCCTTCAATCTCGAGAAGACTGACCTGTTGGTAGTGGAAAATGTCGGAAATCTCGTCTGTCCTGCTGAATTCAAGGTCGGCGAAAACGTCAAAGTCATGATTTTAAGTACCCCCGAAGGCGCCGATAAACCTGCAAAATACCCCCTGATGTTTCAGGAATCTTCGGTCATGATTATCAACAAGATGGATCTTATCCCCTACGTCGATTTCGATATGAAACGGGCCAAGAGGGACGCGCTGGTAAGCAATAAGGACCTGAAAATATTTGAGGTATCATGTAAGACATCTTCGGGGCTATCAGATTGGTTCCAGTGGCTCGAGGATCAAATAGAATCTTTTAGGAAGTCAAGCCCGTGATCAAAAGAGTCCGTTATCATTTTGCCGGTATCGTCCAAGGAGTAGGGTTCCGCCCCTTCATCTACCGAATGGCCCGGCAGCATACCTTGGCAGGTTTCGTGCAAAATCGACCCGATGGCGTTGTGGTGGAAGTCGAGGGCCCCGGCCCATCCATTGACGCCTTTATCTCGGATGTTAATGCCCACCTCCCCCCTCTTGCGGACGTGATCCATCTTTCCGTGAATGAAGCAACTATTAGGAAGGACAGTGAATTCAAAATTATAGCGAGTGACACGGATGGCGAGGCGAATGTACATATTACCCCGGATATTGCCACCTGCGGGGAGTGCCTCGGAGAACTGTTTGATCCAAAAGACCGGCGGTACCACTACCCTTTCATTAATTGCACAAATTGCGGCCCAAGGCTGACCATCATAGGCGCCATTCCCTATGACCGGGTCAATACTTCCATGGCCTGCTTTCCCATGTGCCCTGAATGTCTGAACGAGTACCGGGATCCGGCGGATCGGCGTTTCCACGCTGAACCCAACGCCTGTCCGGTATGCGGTCCAAGGCTGACCCTGCTTGACGAAGATGGTCAGCAATTGCCCACAACAGATCCCCTGCAAACCGCCTGCGATAAGCTCTTCAGCGGTGGCATAATCGCCATCAAGGGGTTAGGGGGCTTTCACCTCTGCGTGGATGCCTGCAATGACGCCGCCATCAAACGACTGCGGTCACGCAAATATCGTGAAGCAAAGCCACTGGCCATTATGGTCAAGAATATAAAATACGCCTGTCAGATTGCACGGGTTAACGACGTAGAGAAGGTCCTGTTGGAGTCCTTTCAACGCCCTGTTGTGCTCCTGAAGAAAAAAAACCTGCTGGTTTCGGAAGGGGTTGCCCCCGGCATGGGCAACCTCGGCATCATGCTGCCTTATACACCCATTCAGCATCTCCTTTTCGAGAAAGGGTTCCCAGCGCTGGTTATGACCAGCGCCAACCAGACGGATGAGCCTATCTGTATCGGTAATCGGGAAGCCATCACCCGATTGAAAGGGATCGCCGACTTTTTTTTAGTTCATAACCGGGATATCCTGGTGCGTTGTGACGACTCGATTGCCATGGTCGCCGCCGACAAACCTATCCTGATGAGACGTTCAAGAGGATATGTTTCGAAGCCACTCATGCTTCGGGAAACGTATCCAGATATCCTGGCCTTAGGACCTCAGTCGAAAACAACGATCTGCATCTTGAAAGACAACCTAGCTTTTTTAAGCCCCCACATCGGTGATCTGGAAACACCTCAGGCACGGGATTTCCTGCATGAAAGCACAAACCTCATGTCTCAAATCGCCCAATGCCGCCCCAAGCGGGTAGCCTGTGACCTTCATCCAGGCTATTACACCACGCGGGCTGCCCTTAATATGGAAGACATGGAAGAGGTCATCCCCGTTCAGCATCACCACGCGCATGTCGTAAGCTGCATGGCTGAAAACGGCATAACAGGTCAGGTCATCGGACTTGCCATGGACGGCACCGGATACGGATCGGATGGCCACATCTGGGGAGGAGAATTTCTGGTTGCCGATGAGGCCGACTTTACACGATTCGGACATCTTTCTTATTATCTGTTGCCCGGAGGGGAAAAAGCCATTCACGAACCATGGCGCATTGCAACAAGCCTCTTGCGAAACACCTTTGGGGATGATGATTGGCATGATTATGCACAACAATTGGATGTTGTACCGGAAGAGCGTTATTACCCCCTGATGGAGAAGATCATGCGCAACCGGATCAACAGTCCTTTCACCTCCAGTCTGGGAAGACTGTTCGATGGCGTTGCCGTTATCCTGGGCCTGCGACAAAAAGTCTCTTTTGAAGGACAGACCGCCATGGAAATGGAAGCCATCGCCACAAAACAAGAAATGGATTCCCTGCCCTTTGATATTACAGCGGGGGGAAACTGTTTCCTCCTTGACTTTTCCCCTGCTATTCGCAAGATCACGGAATCTCTTCTCGCCGGACAATCGAAAGGATCTCTCGCATGGGCCTTCCATTATTGCCTACAGAAAGCCCTTTGTGAAATGGCTATTCGCATTCGTAAACAAACAGGGCTGAATCGAACGGTACTGACCGGTGGCTGTTTTCAAAACCGTATCCTCCTGGAAGGATGCTTACAGGAATTAGAAGATGCAGGATTTGATGTTTTTATCCATCGACGGGTGCCTACCAATGATGGGGGGATTTCTCTGGGACAGGCGGTCTGTGCCAGCGCCAGGGTGAAAACCGGCTTATCTTCGCCAGGCAAACCGGCACATTAAAAAATAGGAAGGTTGCTCAAATGAAAGATGACATCATCCTGCTTGGCCACGGCGGCGGTGGATTGCTGAGCCATGAGCTGGTTACCCGGAAGTTCCTCCCTCTTTTCAGGAATAGCTACCTGGAGCGCATGGAGGACGGGGCCGTCCTTGAAATTGATGGGACAAAGCTTTGTTTTTCCACGGATTCCTATGTGGTCAACCCCATCTTTTTTCCGGGTGGAGATATCGGGTCTCTTGCCGTCCACGGTACGGTCAACGATCTGTCCATGTGTGGGGGCACGCCTTTGTTCTTGAGCGCGGGCTTTATCATTGAAGAAGGCTTTCCCATGGAACAACTTGAAAAAATTATCGCATCCATGGCGCAGGCAGCCGGAAGTGCACACATCCAAATCGTCACAGGGGATACCAAGGTTGTGGCCCGGGGGGCAGCAGACGACCTTTACATAAACACCACCGGCATCGGTGTCATCCGCTACGAGGGTACGATTTCCGTCAGCAGCATCGCTCCCGGTGATGTTATCATCCTAAATGGCACCATCGGCGATCACGGGGCCGCCATCCTAAGCAAAAGAGAAAATCTCGGATTCAATACGGAGCTTCTTTCCGATTCAGCCCCTCTCAATGGGCTCGTGGAAAAGATTCTGAAGGCAAGTCCTAATATCCACTGCATGCGTGACGCCACTCGTGGGGGGCTCGGCGCGATTATGGCCGAAATTGCCGATCAGTCAAGATGTCAAATCATTCTCGAAGAAAAAGAGATCCCCGTGAAAGACATCGTCAAGGGGATCTGCGAAATCCTGGGGTTTGATCCCATCTTTTTAGCTAATGAGGGGAAAATGGTCGTATTTTGTTCCCAGGCGGATGCCCAAAAAGTTTTGAAAACCATGAAGGCCCACCCATATGGCACAGGTGCTGCGATAATAGGGCGGGTTGGGGAAAAGAACACCGGACGTCTCATTTTAAACACGCTTATCGGGGGCTCCAGGGTAATAGATTTGCCGCCGGGGGAACTGGTTCCTCGTATTTGCTGAGGAAACATCAGGGTGTCTGAGCCCGAGTTTCCTGGAATGTTGATTCTTCAGTCTACCATTTTTTTGATAAGGCTAAAGGGGGAGAGATTTTGGTTGTACGGGAGATTACGGAGGCTATGGATAGACGATGAGATCGCAAAGGAGCATTGGCATCTGCCTATAATCTCCTCCATCGACACGGGTGGCTCAAACTGCGCCCGGAACAAACGACATCCCCGCGTTCCGGTCAGGACGCGAATCACCCTCTAGCTCCCTCCGGCGAATCCGACCTCTTGATAAAATCCGTTTTCATACCCCCGTGATATCGCGGGGGCACTAACTTGTACAAGAATTGTTTTGTGACAACCCCTTACAATTGTTTCTTCAAAACATGGGCCGCCGTATGAATGATATCCCAGGACCCGCCGAAGGGAGGGCTATAGGCAAGGTCCAAGTAGCCAAGCTCATCAAGCCCCATCCCGGACCAAAGACATGCCGACAGGGTGTTTATGCGGCCTACCGCTCCGCTCTGCCCCACTGCCTGCGCGCCCAGCAGTTTTCCTGATGCCTTGTCCGCAATCAGTTTGAGACCTAATCGGTGCCCTTCCCCCATAGAGGCCGCTGCCGACCTGCCCCAGATTATGGTACCTGCGGGGGCATATCCACTCCGCTGTGCCTCACGCTCGTCAAGACCTGTCATAGCAACCTCCAGGCCAAAGACCTTGAAGGATTGCGCCCCTACAACTCCAAGGAACGTCAGGGGATATCCCCCGATATTCCGCCCGGCAACCCTCCCCTGCTTGTTCGCTATATCCCCCAGCGGGATGTGTACCCATCTCTTGCTCACCCGGTGATATGATTCACAACAATCACCAGCGGAGAAGATCTCCTCACGTGAGGTGCGTTGCGAGGAATCCACTCGGATGGCACCCGATTCACCTACGGCAAGACCTGCCTCACGCGCCAAGTTCGTCTCGGGCTTCACGCCGAGGGCAAAGATGATGATGTCCGTATCTATCTTCTCTTTGTCGGTCACGAGGGACAAACGCGTTTGTGCTCCCCTTTCAACGGCAACAGGAGACTGGTGGGCCATAAAGGTTACACCATTGTTGGTCAGTTCCTCCAGAACCACCGTAGAAAAAGCCGGATCCCATTTTTTGACCGGAAGTTCACCCCGGTATACGATACGAGTATCCAGACCGCGGGACTTCAAGGCCTCTCCCATCTCCATGGCGATAAAACCGGCCCCGACTATCGTGGCCTTACTGCACTGGTTGCTCTTGATGTATTCCTTGATGTTCAGGCCGTCGCGCAGGTTCTTAAGGACAAAAACCCCGTCCAGGTCCGTGCCCGGTATGTTGGGCAGGGTTGGTACAGCACCCGTTGCCAGGACGAGGACGTCGTATGGTATCCGTTCGCCCCCCGCCAGAAGGACGATCCCCTCATCGACCCCAATTCCCTCAACCCGGGTATTGAGTTTTACCTGTATCCCTGTTTCTTCAAACTTTTCAGGGGTCCTTGCTATAAGCTTTTTAGAATCCTTTATTACATCACCGATGTAATAGGGCATGGGTCAGGCAGCATATGAGACAAATTCCCCCCCCTCCAGCATGGTTACATCCAGAGATGGATCTCGCCTCTTTGCCTCCGCGGCGGCGGATGCCCCCCCTGCACCCCCTCCAACGATCACAAGCTTTCTGTTCATGTGTCCCCCCTTTGTCTTTTTTTAATCCCCATTACGATTATGCCGAGAACGATCATGCCAACGCAGAGCATCTGTCCCATGCTGAGTTCCCATGCAAAAAGTCCGACCTGGGGATCGGGTTGTCTGAAAAATTCAATAAAAAACCGTACCGTTCCATATCCAATAAGATATAAAGAAAAGAAGTTTCCGGTTAAATACTCCTTTTTTCTGACACTCCACAGGATCACGAACAAGAAGATCCCTTCAAAAAAGGCCTCATACAACTGGGACGGGTGACGGAGGGTATGGAGCAGGTCCAGCGGGAAATACATCCCCCACCACACATCCGTAACGCGACCGTACAGTTCACCATTCAGAAAATTCCCGATTCTCCCAAAGGTATATCCCATGGGTATTGCCGGACAGAAGAGGTCCGCAAAGCGCCAAAAACTGATATTACGCCTGCGGAAAAAAAAGATGGAGACCAGGAGAATCCCTACAAGCCCGCCATGGTAAGACAGGCCGCTGATTCCGACAAACCGGAACCCGTCTGAGATGTCAAAGGGTAAAACAATGGATAGTGGGTGAGCCGCGTAGTATTCAAGATTATAGAAGAGGACATATCCCAGCCGCCCACCTATCAGTAGGGCCCCTATCGCCCATACAAAATAGTCCTGGATCGTCTCCTTCGAGTACTCGAACTTTTCATTCTGTATCCTATGGATAACGAGGAGATATACAACGGAAAAGGCAACAAGATACATGAGCCCGTAGTACCGAAGCTGAAAGGAACCTATTTCCAGAAACGCCGGGTTGATATGCTCCGGGATATGTTGCCAGAAATCTATCAGTCGGGCCATCGCACGCATCTTTCCTCAGACATCACATTTAATTCGTACCCTTCCTCTGTCCGCCGGCAGACCGCCGGCACAGATCACCCTCAAGTGGACGAGCAGGAAGGCCCGGATGACGAACAGCTCTGGCAGGACCCATGAGACCCAGCAGGTCGGGAGATGATCTTCTCAACCTTTTTCTTTCCGCATGCGGGACACGATATTTCCTTGTCGTCATCCTGCGAAAACCGGATCAGTTCAAATTCCTCACCGCAGTGTATGCATCTATATTCATAGATAGGCATCGTTATTTCTCCATCGTAAATAATGGTTTTACAAACGGCTGTTTCGAAAAAGCAGATACTTCATGAAACCATGATAAACATTTGTAAGAACCACCGCAGAATACCCGTCCTATGGACGGGGATGAATGCGGAGCGGTGGTAAGGGGGATGCAGCCCCCCTCCGCCAACTTGATAAGATGCCCCGCCTTGCAGGCGGGTAATTCACTAATATGCTTGACCTCTGACACCATCGACATAGAGCGAGGCGCTGTGCGCGGCTGTCGCTCCATCGCCGCAGGCGGTTACCACCTGCCGGAGAGACTTGCTGATGCAGTCCCCGCAGGCGAAGATGCCTTCAGCCGATGTCTTCATATCACGATCGGCTGCAATATAGCCATCCGCGTCGATATCGACAACCTCTTTGACAATATCAGTGTTGGGAATAAGACCGACAAAGATAAACACCCCCTCGACAGGGATCTCCTCCGTCCGGCCAGGATCTTTAACATTTCGTATCCTCACACCGGTTACGCCATCCTCTCCTAGGATTTCCTCCACGGTGGAATCCCAGGCGAAGGTGATCTTCTCATTGGCAACAGCCCGCTGCTGCAGCACAGCTGTCGCGCGCAGGCGGTCTCTCCGGTGAATCAGAGTGACCTTCGAGGCGAATTTCGTAAGATAGATGGCTTCCTGGACGGCGGTATCTCCGCCTCCGACCACCGCGACTTCCCTGTTCCGGTAAAAGGGAGCATCGCAGGTGGCACAGTACGATATGCCCCTGCCCACCATTTCCTCCTCCCGCGGTACTCCCAGGCGGCTCCAGGCGGCCCCCGTGGAGACAATGACGGAAAGGGTCCTGTAAGCGCCTCTGTCGGTGACGACCTCCCACCCTTCAACATCTCCCAATTGCACCCGGTGTATCCGGCTCACCTGCTCAGGCTTGATCTCCAGGCCGAACGAAACAGCCTGTTTTTTGAAGGTTTCGTTAATCTCAAACCCGCCGATCGCGGGGATTCCGGGATAGTTTTCTATCATATCCGTCATGGTGATCTGGCTGGCCTGGGCGTTCCCCTCCAGCAGCAGTGTCTTCATATCGGCCCTGGACGCGTAGAGCCCCGCGGTCAGCCCTCCGGGGCCACCCCCCACTATAACAATATCATAGGTATCCTTTGGTATCTGTATGTCTGCCACAAGTTCCCCCTCTTTCAGAGTATACCGGTCAGTTTAGTCACATTTCCCGCTTTGTCAAGCGCCAAGCCCGCATGCTCTGTTGTCTATTCACCAGTGCCGACCGGTACGTGGGCCCGAACCCTCTGTCGTGCCGGGAGTCGCCCCGGTTCACCATCGTCAAAGAACCCATCAATATGTTGACAAAAAGGGGCACTTGGTGAGAGGTTCTCTATGACGAGACCGCACGGGAATTGTCCGGTCCCTCGCGTCCACGGTTCAAACCTGTGGGCGTTACTCCGGGGAGCATTGAATGGAAGCACTTAAAATAATAACTGATTTTACCCCCAAGGGGGATCAGCCGCAGGCAATAGATAGGCTTGTGGAGGGGGTTGATAGGGGGCTGAAACATCAGGTGCTCCTGGGGATCACCGGTTCGGGGAAGACCTTTACAATCGCCAATGTCATAGAGGCACGGCAGCGCCCCGCCCTTGTCATTGCCCACAACAAGACCTTGGCGGCCCAGCTCTACAATGAATTCAAGGTCTTTTTCCCGAATAACGCCGTCGAGTATTTCGTCAGCTACTATGACTATTACCAGCCCGAGGCCTACATCCCGACTACCGACACCTATATCGAAAAGGACTCCGCCATCAATGACCGGATAGACAAGATGCGTCATTCGGCCACTCGTTCCCTGTTGCAGAGGCGGGATGTGATCGTCGTGGCCAGCGTGTCCTGTATCTACGGTATAGGCGCGCCGGATAAGTACGCCGGCATGCAGATTCCTCTGGAAAAAGATATGGAGATCGGGAGAGACAATCTCCTGAAAAGGCTGGTAGAGGTACAGTATGAACGAAACGATATCGACTTTCATCGCGGCACCTTCCGTGTCAGGGGCGATATTGTAGAGATATTTCCCGTGTACGAAGAAGAACTGGCCCTTAGGGTGGATTTTTTTGGCGATGTAATTGAGTCCATATCGATTGTTGACCCCCTTCGTGGGAAAACGATAAACAAACTCGACCGAACCACCATATATCCGGGAAGCCACCACGTGGCGACGCGGGATACCATCAAACGGGCCATCTCGGCAATACGGGAAGAACTGTCAGATAGCCTTAACTTTCTGAACTCGCAGAACAAGCCTCTGGAGGCGCAACGTATCGAGCAGAGGACCATGTTCGATATAGAGATGATGGAGGAGATGGGATACTGCCAGGGGATAGAGAACTACTCCCGGCACCTGACGGGACGTATGCCGGGACAACCACCCCCCACGCTGATGGAGTACCTGCCCAGTGATGCCCTTGTGATTATCGATGAGAGCCATGCCTCGGTTCCGCAGATAAACGCCATGTACCGTGGGGACCGGTCGAGGAAAAGCACCCTTATAGAACACGGGTTCCGTCTGCCATCCGCCCTTGACAACCGGCCCCTTACCTTCAAGGAGTTCGAGGCCTTTCCGAACCAGAGGATATACGTATCGGCCACGCCCGCAGATTATGAACTGGAGCAGTCGGGAGGCGTCTTTGTGGAGCAGATAATTCGCCCCACGGGTCTTATGGACCCGGAGATTGTGATCAGGCCGGTCGCCAGTCAGGTGGATGACCTGTTCGGCGAGATCAACCGACGGGTAGAGCAGGGGGACCGCGTCCTGGTCACCGTGCTGACGAAGAGGATGGCCGAGAACCTCACGGAACATTACCACGACCTGGGGATGAAAGTGGCGTATCTTCACTCCGATGTCCAGACCCTCGATCGGGTCGCGATCATTCGTGACCTTCGCATGGGAAAGTACGATGTCCTGATCGGGATTAACCTTCTCAGAGAGGGGCTCGATATTCCGGAAGTCTCCCTGGTAGCCATCCTTGACGCGGACAAGGAAGGATTCCTGCGTTCCAAAAGGTCGCTGGTACAGACGAGCGGGCGCGCGGCGCGCAACATCAAGGGACAGGTCATCATGTACGCGGACAAGATTACCGCCGCAATCCAGGGCTGTATTGATGAGACGAAAAGAAGACGACATATACAAGAGCGGTTTAACGAAGAAAACAATATCACCCCGGAATCCATCAAAAAAGAGATGCACGATATCCTCAGCTCTGCCTATGAGGCGGATTATGTAACGGTCAGTGTTGATGAAAAGATGGCGGCCTACGTATCCGGAGATGTCCCCGCCATGATAAAAAAGCTCGAAGGAGAAATGAAACAGGCGGCCAAGAAACTCGAATTCGAGAAAGCGGCACAGATCAGGGACGAGATCAAGGAACTGTCACGCATAGAAACCGAAATCGGACTGTGGAAGTAAGAGAACTGTTTGACCCCGGTATTTGCGCATGGATGAAAACCTAAGACAGGAAAAGATACGAAACGCCCCGGCGCGTTCGGGCGTCTACCTCATGAAGGATGGTGACGGCCACGTTATCTACGTCGGCAAGGCAAAAAATCTTCGCGCCCGCATACGTGCCTACTTCGGAGGAACAGACCCGCGCCGGATGATCCCATTTCTGGTATCCCGGATACAGGATCTGGAATTCATCGTCACGGATACGGAAAAAGAAGCCCTCATCCTTGAAAACAATCTGATCAAAAAGCACCGGCCCCGGTACAATGTCAACCTGCGGGATGACAAGAATTTCTACAGCCTGCGGGTCGACACCACCCAGGACTTCCCCCGCTTCCATCTGGTCCGGAGCATCAAGAAAGACAGTGCGCGATATTTCGGGCCCTACTCGTCAAGCGCCTCAATGAAAGAGACTTTTTGGTACCTGCACCGCATATTCCCTCTCCGAACCTGCCGGGACCTGGAGTTCAAAACGAGGGAAAGGCCCTGTATGGAATTCCAGATCAACCGATGCCTTGCCCCCTGTTGCGGGCTTGTTACCTCCGCCGACTACCGCAGGCTTGTGGCCGACGCTACCCTGTTTCTGGAAGGACGCAGCGGAAAACTTGTTCGGCAGCTCCGCTCACAGATGGACCGGTTATCCGAAGGGCTGCATTTTGAGGAGGCGGCCCGGATACGGGACAAGATCAGCGCAATTGAGACAACCCTGGAAAAGCAGCGGATCGTGTCCCCCTCTTTCAAAGACCAGGATGTCTTCGGTTCGCACCGTGTAGATGACCGGCTGCAGATCTATGCTATTCATGTCAGGAAGGGGGCCATCATGGGGCAGAGAAGTTTCCCCCTTGTGAAGACACGAATGGAAACCGCCGAGGCCCTCTCGTCTCTTTTGAAACAGTACTACAACGCGGGTGTAACCGTTCCCCGTGAGGTTATCGTTCCTGAGCGGATGGAAGATGCGGAGATTATCGAACAGTGGCTCACGGAAAAGAGGGATGGAAAGGTATCGCTTATAGTCCCCCGCCGGGGGAACACAAAGGCCCTCCTTGCCATGGCGCTGTCAAATGCCGAAAACGCACTGCGGGCCTCGGATAAACAGGAAACGGACCATGAGGGGACCCTTGAAGAGATCGAAAGTCTTCTCCTGCTGAAGAAGGCCCCCCGCCGCATAGAGTGCTTCGATATATCCAACATCGGAGGAAACTATGCCGTCGGGTCAATGGTTGTCTTTACAGGGGGAGCCCCTGACAAGGCGCGCTATCGACGCTTCAGGATACGGACGAAAGAGGGGGCCGACGATTACGGGATGATGCGCGAGGTCTTGGAACGGCGCTATGGGAAAGGTTTGGATCTCCCCGATTTGATCATGGTCGACGGTGGCAAGGGGCAGCTCGGTGTCGCGCTCTCCGTCCTGGAGGAACGGGGTATACAGGGGGTGGATGTCATCGGCCTGGCAAAGGAAGCACACGCCTTTTCGGCAGTAGCATCTTCCACTGTGTCACGCGACAGGGACCGTGTCTATCTTCCGAACCGAAAGAACCCTTTGTATCTTGACAAGCACCCGCGGGCGCTCTTCCTGCTTCAGGGGGTGAGGGACGAGGCCCACCGTTTCGCGATAACCTACCACCGCACACTGAAGTCACAGAAGGATTTCAGTTCCATCCTCGACAATGTTCCGGGAATCGGCGCGGTCAGGAAGAAGGCACTCCTAACCTTTTTCAGGGATGTCAACAAGATAGCGAATGCATCCCGGGAAGAGCTTGAAAAAATCCCGGGAATAGGGGACAATGCGGCGCGTACGATATTTGAATATTTCCATACCCCCGAAAAGGGGCCTGACCTTTAACGGCTTGTGATGCCTCCGTATGCCCCGGAGTCACGGGCGGCAGAGAACGTGGCTGGCTTGTCTTACAACAAGACCTGCGGAGAAAAACGATTGATCATGAAACATATCACTCCTCACCGTTTTGCGTCCTTTCCGTTGCTGTTTATGGCCATCATTGTGGTGTCCGGATGTGCGGCGAAGGAAAAGCTGTACTATGCCGCCCCCACGCTTCTCCCGGGAACCCAGCGCGCCATGAAGATCGCTGGCTTCTGGGAGGGCCGTCACCCCTTTCCGGACAAGCTTATCCTGGATAGTAAGGGCATAAACAGACTTAATCTGTACGTGCAGGATGCGCTGGAATTGACCCATGATATCACCCGGCTTCCGTACCCCCTTCCGCGCGACTATATCCTGAGCAAGACAAATGAAATCACCGATTATTATGTTGGTCTATCTCTTTACCACGAAGACGGCAGCAGGATAACGCATCGATTTTATGAGGAGATGAAGGCGAGGATGGACCTGATCTCTCTCCCATCCGGAATTGACACGCGATATGGCCTTGTCGTTCGCTACACCGATCAGCGTGTTTTCCCCACAAGCGAGGCCGCGTACGCGAAGTCACACGATATAGACTTCGATGAACTTCAAAACAGCGCCCTCGATATCGGGACGCCTGTAGCCGTGGTACATGCAAGCCTGGATGGGAAGTGGTTCTACGTTATGGATCCTCTCAATGCGGGGTGGGTCCCGGTGGAAGCTGTAGCCCTGTGCAGCCTGGACGATCTTAAAAAGTTTATCGGCGCGGAGCCGTTTGCCGTAGTGACGCGGCCTAAGGGGGAAGTTTTTCTGGATTCCGGCATGAGAGCTTATTATGATTATGCACGAATGGGTGTAAGGCTTCCGATCCGTGAAGAGAGCAGGGACGGCATTGCCGTAATCCGCCTGCCCCTCCGGGGGGAGGACGGATCATTGTCCGAGCAGGCGGGGTACATCAGAGAGGATGATATCCATCAGGGATATCTGCCCTACACCCCCCGCACGATAATCCGGCAGGCGTTTGAACTTATCAACGCGCCCTACGGCTGGGGCGGCATGTACGGCGAACAGGACTGTTCCCGTTTTGTTCAGGAGATCTTCGCGACGGTCGGGGTATCACTCCCCAGAAATTCCTCGAAACAGTCCCAGGTGGGGGACCTTCTCGGCGAGTATCCCGGCAATACGGCGAAGGAGACCAAACTGGATATATTGTCCCGGAAGGCGATCGGGGGATGCACCCTGTTATACCTGAGGGGGCACATCATGTTGTTCCTCGGAACGATTGAAGGCACCCCCTATGCAATACACAGTACCTGGGGCTATCGGGAGCCTCTGTGGTGGGGGGAGAGGACCCGTGTCATCAATCGCGTCGCCGTGACAAATCTTTCTCTGGGAGAGGGATCAAAAAAAGGGTCGTATCTGGAGCGGCTGCGCTCAATCAGGTTGATTTCATTCTCCGACCCCCAAAAAGAATCATAGAGCCGGGTAACCGTCCCTGCCAAGCAAACATTCAAAATTCCTTGACAATCTTTTTGAGGGTGTCTGGTTTTCAGGACTTTCCGTGGTGGAGATATCCTGCGGACATCCGACGAGCGCAGTCGGCCTGGAAGAAAGAGAATCCTACACAGGCGACCCTGATCCCCTTAGACCGAAGGAAGGAGGCCGTTTGTCTTATTTGGGCGTGATGGTCTGGCCCACAATCACAATTCGTTGGTCTTTGTTGAAGGCGATGGCTTCGTCAGGAGCCAGATTGAAATAGACCCGATGGTATTCGGCAAGACTCACGGAATCGTTTTTTTTGGTAGAGACGTAGTATTCCTTCAAGCTGTTCGGTATCGAGCCGGGCCGCAAAGGAAGCATACTCCAGGGCCCGTGCAAGGGTGTCGCGAGGGGTTCTATTTCCCTTCACCTTGACAACGACAGTTGTGCCGTGCCGATCAATACCCAGAAGATCAATGAAGCCTCCGAAATTCGTGACTACTTGGCGACCAACGATGAGAAGTTTTCCTTCTTCAATAATGCCATCAGGATTTGACTCAAGCCAGTCCTCCAGTACGGCTTCTTCATGATTCAATTGAAACGGGTTTGAACGTATCCACCAAACTTACCATCGGTGTGAATGCCAAAGAGTCTCATGTTATCCTTTCATACGCCGAACGTGCTACTCACCTGTCGGTGTGAAGCGCAGCGGAACACCGGTCAGGTGCAGTAGATGGTTGGGAGTACTACTTTATTCATCAAGAAGCGGTTTGAGTCTCCAAATATTCGCAAAGTTATAATACCACGACTTGTTCCCCTCGGTAGCGGTTGATGCACCTGCATCGGAAGTGAAATACAAATACCCATCGGTACCCCAGTCGATGAAATTCTCATTCGTGCCACCTGTGGTCAACTGAACGACATGCCCCCCGTCGCGTTTCATGCAATAGACATGCATTTCCCCATCTCTATCGGAAAGAAAGGCTATCCACTTGCCATCAGGTGACCATACAGGAAAGACGTTTTTATCGGTGCCAGAAGTCAACTGCGTAACCTGGCCGCTGTTCAGATTAAACAGGAAACACTGAGACTTTTTGCCAACGGAACGATCAAAAGCTAATAGCTTCTCAGTTGGGTGCCATCTCGGAGAAGCCCCCTCGGCATAGACTGTGAAGTTGCCGCCGTTAGAATCAACTGTGCATAAATTATACGTACCGCCAAGGACGGTAAGAAAAGCAATCATGGAGCCGTCAGGACTGACATCGGGCTGACTATCGTAGTCGCCTAATGCGGAGG
Organism: Syntrophales bacterium; assembly: GCA_028718565.1. GTDB lineage: Bacteria > Desulfobacterota > Syntrophia > Syntrophales > UBA2210 > UBA6078. Next base: position 66,320 of record JAQULO010000001.1, read on the forward strand.
GACTTATGAAAGTCATGCCGACACCACCCGCTGGCGTTCTAACCAAAACGGGCTTGCCCATTTTATAATGCTGAAAAACAAACTTGCTACAGTCTGGATATCAGGCTGCATCACTCGCATATGGCCCCGCGACAAGCTTCCTTCCTGGCTTTCCTATCTCCATCAGGACTACGCTAAAGCCTGCACTTAAATCCTTCATTGAAATTTGACCTTTTTTCTCCACCTTTGTCGTGTCAAATGTCGTATAGAGCAACCGAGAACCATCCGGGCTGAGTCGAGGCCAAAACTGTGGCGCTTGGTCGTTCGTGACCCGCGAGATTTCGAGTGTGTTTGCCGTTGCTGTCGGGGCGGGAGGTGGCTTCGGCGGCTCTGGCGCTGGCGTAGGTCGTGTATACGTGGGCTGTGGAGGTGCAGCGCAGCCCGCCATGAGTAGAGCCAGCACCATTCCGATCATTCCTATTCGTCGTATGTGTGTCATTTTCATCCCTCCCAACAAGTTATTCTATAGTTTCCGGATATCTCCACAACAATCTGACATCTTCAGGACACCAGACTATAACCCTTTGGCCGTATCTTTGCGGTCATAGACTGGCGGTTTCTCCCACCCCGTTATAAATACGACGGGATGTATATAAATCTCTTGACAGGTATTCCGCAACCATTTATTCCTCTTTTTCCGGATATCATGCCAAATTAAGATTATAATGAAATGGGAGAACTCAACATGTCGGCAATCCCTTCCGCATTACAGTCCAGATTTGAGGAGCATCTAAGGATCAGGGCAATTCCGAGCAACCTGCATGAGCCGTATCAAAAGTATTCCGCTATTATCTGGACAATATCTCAACATCCTTACTGGTTTCTCAAGAGCAAGGCCGATTAACACATATACTGTCCCCGTATTTCCCTGCAAAAGCCTAACCGGAAATTGCCGATTCTCTGCTGTTAATGTATCCCCATAGCCATGATGAGATATTTCAGGTTTGGCGTGATTTCATTTTCATGGTAGGGTGGTGCAGGTTTTGTGGCGGTTGCGATCTTCCGGTAGCCGTTGTTTCAAGAAAGGAAAAACCCTGTTGAAAGAGAAGCGCTCGAAATTGTACCTGCATCTTAAAAAGTGGCTCGAAAAGGCCTCGGTGGATTATGGTATGATCGGAGAGGGTGACCGGGTGCTGGTCGGTGTCTCGGGCGGGGTGGATAGCCTTGTGCTCCTTGACCTTCTCAACACCCCCATGGTGTTTCTCCCGCGATTTTCGATCCTAGCGGTCAATATAGACATGGGGTTTGATGAAGAATACGTGGGGTACGCCACGCTGGAAAGGTACCTTAAGGAAAACGGTTACGAGTACGTTATGGAGAAGACCGATATAGGTCCCCTGGCGCACAGTGACTACAACAAAAAAAATCCCTGCTTTCTCTGTTCACGGATGAGGAGAAAGAGGATATTCGAGATAGCAAACGAAAACGGGTGCAATAAGATAGCCTTCGCGCACCACAAGGACGACATCATAGAGACATTGCTGATCAACATCTTCTACGGCCGGGAGATCAGCACAATGATGCCGGACCAGTCGGTGTTCGGGGGGAAGTTTCACCTTATCCGGCCCTTCGCGTATATCAGGGAACCTCTGATCAAGAAGTACGCAAAGGAAAGAGGTCTGCCCGTGGTAGAAAACATCTGTCCCACAAGTAAAACCTCGCGCAGGATATATATAAAGAGGCTTCTTGATGATATGGAGAGGGACAATAAGGACGTGCGCGAAAATATCTTCAAGGCTATGAGCCATGTGAAGATGGACTATCTTCCGGGACGAGACGTGGATGATGACACACCATGCAAAATATCCGCTGAATTGTAAGGGTTAATAATGGCAAAGCAGAATAAGCCCACAGAGAAAATCATATGCCAGAACAAACTGGCACGTCGTAACTACTTCATAGAAGACACTTATGAGGCGGGAATTGTCCTTGCCGGGACCGAGGTGAAGGCGCTTCGCGAAGGCAGGGGAAACATGAAGGACAGCTACGCCCAGGTTAAGAACGGGGAGGTGTTTGTCTACGATCTGCACATAAGCCCCTATTCCCACGGCAACCGCTCCAATCACAGTGCGCTGAGGATTCGCAAACTGTTGCTGCATAAACAAGAAATAAAGAAACTCTATGGGAAATCAAACGAGAAAGGACTTACCCTCGTTCCACTGAGACTGTATTTCAAGAACGGAAAGGTGAAGGTGGAGATCGGTGTCGGAAAGGGCAAAAAGCTGTATGACAAGAGGGATGATATCAGGCAAAGAGACGATATGAGATATGCAGAGAGGGACATGAGCTCACGGAACAGGGGCTTATAACGAATCGAGCCAGCCAGTTCTTTGAGGTGTTGACTTTTTTGAAGGGGAAGGATAATCTGCGGGAAATTGAAGGGTTTGGTTGCTTCCCCCTCCCGTTGGGGCGAAAGACCTGCGGTCGAGGATATCAAGGTTGACCCTACATGCGAGAGATTATTAAAAACATTGGAATACGAACTTACCTTTAAGCTCATCTTATTGGTTATCCTGATCGTCCTGTCGGCATTCTTTTCCGGTTCCGAGGCGTCAATATTTTTTCTTACCCCCCTTCATCTCCACAAGATGAAGGAGGAAAGGATTCCTTTTACGGCCTCCGTACTGAAACTCCTCGGGCGCCCCCGGAGACTTCTCGTCACCATTCTTACAGGGAATGAGTCCGTCAATATCGCCATCGCCGCCCTGATGACGTCCGTCTCTATCTACTTCTTCGGAACAGAGGGCAAATGGATTGCAATAGCCGTTGCAAGTATCACCCTTATTATCTTTGGCGACGCGATACCAAAGAACTTTGCGATCGTCCATCCCATGAGGGTTTCCAGTGCCGTTGCGCTGCCGCTGGTTTTTTTAATCTGGCTGCTGCGCCCGGTGGTCTGGTTCCTCGAAAAAATATCGGATCTGTTTATATTACTCTTCAGCAAGGATAGACGGACGGAGGACGAAGCGCTGACCGAAGACACATTTAAGGCGCTGGTTGACGCAGGCCATCAGGAGGGCGCGCTGGAAGAATCCCAGAAGGACCTGATCCACAAGGTGTTTAAACTTGCCGACACAAGGGTGTCGGATATCATGATACCGAGAGTCGATATGTTTTGCCTCCCGGTATCCATGAATATACGAGAAATAGAACGGGACATCATACGGGAACGCGTAGCCCGGATACCCATCTATGGAACGGACAGGGACAACATCCTGGGTCTTCTGCACGCCAAACACCTTTTGGCTGAAGTGGCCAAGGGACAGAAGAGGGGTGGCTGGCAGCATCTGATCACGAAGCCCTACTTCGTTCCTATGGAAAAGAGGGCGGACCAGATGCTCAGAGATTTTCAGAGAAGAAGCCTTCAGATGGCCATCGTGGTTGACGAGTATGGGGGAGTAGCCGGACTGGTAACCCTGTATGATATTCTCAGGAATCTCTTCTTTGATATCTATGAAAAAAATGGTGATACCCGGGAGATGTTTCGCCGGATCAGCGAAGATACCCTTATCGTCTCCAGCATGATGGACATTGAGGATTTCAGCAAGCTTGTAGATATTCCGATTGCAACGGAGGAGTTTGACACGGCGGGAGGGTTCGTATTTCACCTGTTTGGAAAACTGCCGGCGGAGGGTGAGGCAATATCGGTGGGAAGCTACACCTTCACGGTGGAAACAATAGACAAGGCGAGGATACTGAGCGTACGCATCACGAAGAGGGAGGGCCCGCAGGATGACTGATCTCCTGCTTCTCCTCCCCATTTTCGTATTCCTCCTCTTGGAAGGGCTCTTCTCCGGGGGAGAGATCTCCCTGGTAGCCTGCGATATCAACATCATGAGGCGCAAGGCAAAAAAGGGATCACGTTCCGCAGCCATGGCGTTGAAGCTGATGGAAACGCCGGAATGGTTTCTAGCCACTACACTGACCGGCACGAATCTCTGCGCCGTCAGTAACACCGCTCTCACCACGGCTCTGTTTATATCCATGTTCGGACCCGAAACGGGTGCGCTCCTCGCCGTCGTCGTTATGGTACCCCTCATCCTGATAGTGGGGGAGGTGATACCGAAAAGCCTCTTTCAGCAGAACGCGGATCGCATGGCACCTAAAATTTCCTGGTTTTTATGGATCGCCTCGTGGATTTTGTATCCCGTTGTATTTATGCTCTCAAGAATCTCTCGAAGGGTCCTTTCCGCGTTCTCGGGGAACAAGGATCTCGCGTATGCTTCTTACATCACAAAGCACGGACTGGAATCACTCCTGCGGGACGGGAAAAGCGGGGATATCATGAAGTCGGAAAAAGAGATGATACAGAGGATCTTCGATTTTTCCGACTCCACGGCCGGTCAGATCATGGTCCCCCTCTCCAATCTAACCGTTGTGTCGGCACAGATGACCATCAATGAGGCCACCCCCATTATTATCGACAAAGGGTATTCTCAGATACCGGTGTATAGCGATCAAACATTTAATATTATTGGGATATTATATTCTTTTGATATCCTGGAGGCCCTCTCCAAAAAAGATCAGGGACTCTTCTCTCCCGAAGAAATCCATGTTGAAAATTATACGAAAAAAGCTGTTCTGTACATACCTGAAACGAAACTGGCAAAGGACCTTTTCTTTGAACTACAGGACAGAGGAGAGCATATGGCCGTCATCGTTGATGAATATGGCGGGGCTGTGGGCATTGTCACCATCGAAGACATCTTGGAAGAGATCGTCGGTGAAATTGAAGACGAATACCACAGTGACGGCACTACGTTGTATAGAAAGGTCGGGCCGGGGAGATATCTCTTTGACGCGCAGGCAAAGATAGACACCGTCCGCAGTCTCCTGCCCGTTGCAATTCCCTTGGGAGACTATGAAACACTCGGCGGGTTTCTGCTGTACAAGATGGGACGAATCCCCAAGAGAAGGGATATCTTCAGGCATGATACGATGACCTTTGTCATCGAGGATGCCGACATGAAGATGATCCGTGAAGTGCTGGTCGTCCTCCCTCCCGGCATGGACTTGATCAGGTAGAAAGGAATCGTCACATGATACACAGGAAACGGGGAAGGCTGGCCGCCATTATCCTGGCAGCCGGTAAGGGAACACGAATGAAGTCCGATCTAACTAAGGTCCTGCATCCCCTCTGCGGAAGATCCATGGTATGGTACGTGACAGCGCTTGCGCGAAAGCTTGGCGCAGAAAAAACCGTCATGGTTGTGGGGCATCAGGCTGCCCTGGTTATGGAGGCGATGACCGGAGAGGACCTTACCTATGCCGTTCAGGAAGAGCAGTTGGGCTCCGCCCACGCCGTCCTTCAGGCGGGCAACGCACTTCATGGCTTCGATGGAGACGTGCTGATACTGTGTGGTGATGTTCCCCTGCTTCTTCCCGCCACCATAGAGGCCCTGCTGGAAAACCACCGTTCAAACAAAGATGCCATCACCGTGATGACCGCTCTCCTCAATGACCCCGGCAGTTATGGAAGGGTGGTAAAGAATGAGGCTGGAGAGGTCCTGAAGATCGTCGAGGCACGTGATGCCAATGAAGAGGAAAAGGCGATCAGGGAGATCAACACAGGCATATACTGCGCCCGCAGCGACTTCCTCTTTGAGGCTGTGCGGAAGATAGGCAACACAAACTCCCAGGGGGAATACTACTTTACCGATATCTTCGAGATCGCCCGCAGACAGCAGCGCAGGACCGGGTCATTCGTACTGCGCGATCCCTCCGAGGCCATGGGAATCAACACCGTCGCTGACTTGGAGGTCGCGGAGAGGATCATGAAAACCAGATACCAACGTTCAGTGTAACGGAACGGAAGGGATGCACCGCGAATCCCATTTATGGGAAGTGAAAGATTGTCCCTCTATGACGCACTTTGCGATTGACTTCAAAAGACGAAATTGTTAGAAAAACGGGTTCTGAAAATTTAAAATGCTCTTCGTGAGGAGGATTGCCATGGAAACCAAGAAGCTTGTGCTCTGGTTTAATGAAATAGAGTTGGATGATATTCCACAGGTTGGTGGGAAGAATGCGTCTCTGGGTGAAATGATACGCGAGCTTACGGGCGAGGGAGTCAATATCCCGGACGGCTTTGCCGTGACCGCCGATGCGTACCGGTATCTTCTGGAATCTTCCGGGATACGGGACGAAATGGAGCATATCCTTTCCGATCTGGATACGCACGACATGCACAACCTTAGCAAAAAAGGTAAAAAGATACGATCCCTTATCTATGATTCTGAGGTTCCGGAGGATCTCAACCAGGCAATCCTTGACGCCTACGGGAAACTCTGCGAGGAGTACGGGGAGGATACCGACGTGGCCGTTCGATCTTCCGCGACGGCGGAAGACCTGCCCGATGCGAGTTTTGCCGGACAGCAGGAGACATACTTGAACATCAGGGGCAAGGATGCCCTGCTGGATGCATGCAAGAGGTGCTTCGCCTCTCTCTTTACTAACAGGGCCATTTCATACCGGGAAGACAAGAGCTTTGATCATATGTCGATCGCGCTCTCCATCGGCGTCCAGAAGATGGTGCGGTCCGATCTTGCGGCCTCCGGCGTTATCTTCTCCATCGATACCGAATCGGGGTTCAGGGACGCCGTCCTGCTCACTGGTTCGTACGGCCTTGGTGAGATGGTTGTCCAGGGCACGGTCAATCCCGATGAATTTTATGTGTTCAAACCAACCCTTAAAACGGGACACAAGCCGATCCTCCAGAAGAAACTGGGAACAAAAGAGGTCAAGATGATCTACGCATCAGGGGAAAAAGACCCTGTAAAGATTGTCCCGGTGGCGGAAGAGGAGCGAAAACAATTCTGTATCACAGAGGAAGAGATCCTGACGCTTGCACGGTGGACGGCTATTATAGAAGACCACTACTCCAAAAAGGCCGGATATTTCAAACCCATGGATATCGAGTGGGGCAAAGATGGAAATACCGGCAAACTATTCATCCTGCAGGCCCGGCCCGAAACCGTTCAGTCCCAGAGGGATGTCAATGTCCTGGAAAGTTACAAACTTGCTGAAACGGGAAAGCTCCTCGTTACGGGAACGGCGGTCGGATCAAAGATCGGCGCCGGTCCGGCGCATGTTATAGAAAGCGCCAACGACATCAAAGATTTCAAGAAGGGAGAGATCCTGATCACCGATATGACCGACCCCGATTGGGAACCCATCATGAAGAACGCCACCGCTATCATAACGAACAAGGGTGGACGTACCTGCCACGCCGCCATTATCAGTAGAGAACTTGGTGTTCCCTGTATAGTGGGCACGGGAGACGGGACCAAGAAGCTGAAGGGTGTCAAAGAGGTAACGGCATCGTGTTCCGAAGGCGAGGTGGGGAATGTCTATGAAGGCCTCTTGAAGTACGATGTCAAGAAGATAAACCTGGAAAGCCTGGAACGCCCCAAGACCAAGATCATGATGAATGTCGGTAATCCCGAGCTCGCCTTTGACGTGGCATCAATTCCCAACGACGGAGTGGGACTGGCGCGTCTGGAATTTATCATAAGCAATTTTATACAGATACACCCGATGGCCCTGTTACAGTTTGACACGTTGGAGGATAAAGAGACCAAAAAGGCCATAGAGGACCTCACGCTGGGGTACGAAAACAAGACTGATTTCTTCGTGGACAAGCTGGCGCAGGGGGTGGCGAAGATAGGCGCCGCCTTCTATCCCAATGATGTCATCGTCAGAATGAGCGATTTCAAAAGCAATGAGTACGCCAACCTGATCGGTGGTCCGCTCTTCGAAGTCGAAGAGGAAAACCCCATGATAGGATTCCGGGGCGCGTCGCGGTATTATGACGATCGCTACAGGGACGGGTTTAACCTTGAATGTGAGGCGATGCTCAAAGTGCGCAACGAGATGGGGCTCTCCAACGTTAAGCTGATGATCCCCTTCTGTAGAACCGTAGATGAGGCCAAAAAGGTTGTCGCTATCATGGCGCAAAATGGCCTTATCCAAGGAGAAAATGGCCTTGAGTTGTACATGATGGTCGAGATTCCCAGTAACGTCATCCTGCTAGAGGAGTTCGGCAAAATCTTCGACGGATTCTCCATCGGATCAAACGACCTGACCCAGCTAACACTTGGGCTCGACAGGGATTCCGCCCTGATAGCCCATATTTTTGATGAGCGAAATGATGCCGTTACCAGCCTCATACGGGACGCAATCACCAAGGCAAACAAGATAGGGAAGAAGATTGGTATCTGTGGACAGGCCCCGAGTGATTACCCCGAGTTTGCCGAGTTTCTGGTCGAATGCGGGATCAACAGCATCTCTCTCATCTCCGACACCGTTATTGAAGCAACACTGAACGTACTGAAGACAGAAAAGGCACTGGGTAAGTAGCCGAAGCCCCCGAACAAAATAAAAAGGATATGCGGCTTTTTAGCCGCATATCCTTTTTTAATGTGCGTCAGAGTAGATCTATAAGCCGAGTTCTGTTCCTCTTCCCGGTTTCCCTGAAAGAGTGATGATCATTCATCTGGGACAGCAGTTGCCTGCTGCCTCAAGCAACCTACCCGGAAACTTCGGACGGGCCGCCCTCAAACGTTTCCCTATTTGGTCTTGCTCCGGATGGGGTTTACCAAGCTTTCCCGGTCACCCGGGAAACTGGTGAGCTCTTACCTCGCCTTTTCACCCTTACCCCGAAAAAAATCGGGGCGGTATATTTTCTGTGGCACTTTCCTTAGGGTCGCCCCCAGTCGCCGTTAGCGACCATCCAGCCCTGTGGAGCTCGGACTTTCCTCCGGCCCGCTGGCGCGGACCCGCGATCATCCGATCTGCTCTGACATGCCGTGTGTAACATACTTTTAAACTAGACCCAACTCATCATCGATAGCCTCATTGGCGAGCCGGTCGGCCACGGCATTCTCACTGCGAGGCACGTGATCGACGGTATATCCATCGAACAATACTAGGTGCTTCTGCACCTCTTTCATGAGTTCCTTCAGTCTGCTGTTCTTTACCCGGTATGCACCCTGTATCTGCCGAACCAGGAGCTCTGAATCGAGAAAAATGCGGATGTTTTTGTACCCATCCCTGAGGGTTTCTTTCAACCCCAGAATAAGGGCGCCATACTCCGCCTCGTTATTGGTGCAAGAGCCTAGGAACTGCTTTGCCGTTTTCACCACGTTCCCCTGCTCATCGAACAAGACTGCCCCCGCCCCGCCACTCCCGGGGTTACCACGACATGCCCCGTCGGTATACAGCCGGATCGCTCTTCCCTCAGACATCGGCATTTCTGTCTTCCCAGTAAATAATCCTCTCACAATGCGGACACAGCATCAGTTTATCATGCCTCTGCAATTCGTTGTACATCTGTGGAGGAATGTTCATGTGACATCCGTAGCAGACAGCCTTCCACACGGGGACGACGGCGCGGCCGTTCTTTCTGCCTTTTATCATATCAAATTTTTTGAGAAGGCTTGTTTTTGTTCTGCTTCTTACTTCGTCCCTTCTTTTCAGCACCTTCTCCAGTTCGGAGCCGATGGAATTTAGTTCCTCTTCCATCTTCCGCATCTCATTTTCGCATGTGGAACGGTGCCCGGCTGTTTCGCTCTCCTTTACATTCAACCTCTCTCCGGCCCCGTCGATCTGCTCAAGTATATGAATTATTTCGTCCTCGACTGCGCTGTTCTTCTCATGTATGGCGTCTATCTCTTTCAATATTGCTTCATATTCTTTGTTGGTCTTGACCTCAAGCAGACGGCCTTTTGCCTTTTTCGCATTTTCGATACCATTTTTCAGCGCGGTTTCCTTTACCTTGTGATCGGCCCTCAGCATCTCAACCCTTTGTTCGTCTTCCGCCAGCTCCCTTTCGATGCTCTCCAATTTCTCGCCAATCCGGTTTATTTCCTGCGGCAAATCTACCCGACCTGCCGTCAGCTTATCCATCTCAAACGTTATCTTCTGAAGTTCAATCAGCAAAAATATCTGCTCTTTCAAAAAGCTTCCCCTTTCCGACCGATGTACAAAAAAAAGTGCACCAAAATCTTGGTGCACCCCTTAGTAAAAAATCGCACATGATTGATCCTGCTGGTATCTGTATTTTTCCAAAATCCCCATATCCTGTTTTCAATGGTGGGCCCACCTGGGTTCGAACCAGGGACCTACCGGTTATGAGCCGGTGGCTCTTCCAGCTGAGCTATGGGCCCAAAGACACTTTGAGCTGACTGAAAACCGGTTTTCTATACCGTATTGAAATGGTTGTCAAGAAAATTTATGGACAGAACACGGCATGGGCAGGCCCTCGACCCGTCATCAACAGAGGACACTGAATGTTACCAGACCATCATATCAAAGGCTTCTTACATAAAGAGATGTCCCGATAATTCTTTTATGGTATCGATGGTAACTCGGGTCATCTGTGTGTCCGTCACCGTCTCACTAAAGGAAGTCCCGGGCAGGATGCAGCGGTTGAACCCCATCCTGGCCGCTTCTTTGATCCTTTCATCCATCCGGCCGACATTGCGTACCTCCCCCGTCAGTCCCACCTCACCGAAAACAATGGTTTCGGCATCAATCGGCCTGTTCAGAAAACTAGACATCAGGGATGAAATGATCCCGAGATCCACCGCCGGCTCGTCAAGCTTCACGCCGCCGGCAACATTGATAAAGATATCGTGATTCCCCAGGTGCAACCCGCACACCTTCTCCATCACGGCGGCAAGGAGCGACACCCGGTTGTGATCCACCCCAATGGTCGTCCTTCTGGGTATCCCGAAGGTGTTCTCGCTGACCAGGGCCTGTATCTCCACCAGCAGCGGTCGTGTCCCTTCCATACTGGGCACAACCACCGACCCTGGCGCGCCCCTCGGCCGTTCCGATAGGAACAGGGCCGAAGGATTCGATATCTCAACAAGGCCATGTTCCCTCATTTCAAAAACACCGATTTCATTGGTAGGGCCATATCTGTTTTTTACATTGCGTATAATCCGGAAAGCATGCCCCGAGTCTCCCTCAAAATACAGGACCGTATCAACCATGTGTTCTAGTATTTTTGGACCTGCTATCAACCCTTCCTTTGTCACATGACCAATCAGGAATATTGGGATCCCTGTCTTCTTCGACATCATGATGAGCTTCCCCGATGTCTCCTTTATCTGGCTCACACTCCCGGGGGCGGAGGTGATCGCCGATGAGTACACCGTCTGGATGGAGTCGATAACCACGATCCCGGGACGCATCTCGCGTATATGTCTCAAAATGTTCTCAAGCGACACCTCGACAAGCACCATCAGGTTTTTCGATGAGGCCCCTATACGTCCGCCCCGGAGTTTGATCTGGCGTGCCGATTCCTCCCCCGACACATAGAGGACCACCAGCCCGCTTGCGGCAAGATTCTGCATGACCTGCAGGAGGAGGGTGGATTTCCCTATGCCGGGATCACCCCCTATCAGTACGGCGGAGCCCCCCACGATACCTCCCCCCAGTACCCGATCTATTTCGGCGATCCCCGTCAGGAGTCGATCCTTTTCATCCGCCGTGATGGTGTCGATAGACAGGGGCTCCTCATTGAAGCATGCCCCCAGAGAGCCTTCGCCCGGAGTTACCCGCTCCTCTTCCTCAACACATTGATTCCATTCGCCGCAGGAGGGACACCTGCCGAGCCACTTTGCGGACTGATGCCCACAGTTCTGACAGAAAAAGGTGGTCTTTATTTTTTTCATACATACCCTCCAGATGTATAAGCTATGGCTCCCATAGCCAGCAAACACTAACCAATTTAGCCATTTTGCGCAACTTAAAACCCCGTGCGCCAGTGTTCCTGGAGGATTTTTCCGGCGGTTCATGTGCCATGACCACCTACCTACCAACGCCCCCGAAAATTGTGAAACACCTCACTTATGGATGGACACGCAATCATCATTCTGGTATGAACACGGTTTTCTAACAAATCAGCGAAGGGGTCTTTATGAACAATCCAAACTTCAGTTCCGGTCCGTGCTCCAAGAGGCCGGGGTGGACGGTCGATATATTAAAGGGGGCAGCCCTCGGACGTTCTCACCGCAGTGCGCTCGGCAAGGAGAAGCTGGCCGGGGCGATAACCGAGAGTAAAAGAATACTTGGCGTACCGGAAGGGTACTTGCTCGGGATACTCCCCGGCTCCGACACCGGCGCGTTTGAGGGGGCCATGTGGTCGCTTCTGGGGCCCCGCCCGGTAACGGTACTCGTGTGGGAGAGCTTCAGTAAGGGGTGGGCAACGGATGTGGACAAACAGCTGAAGCTCAGCCCCACCATTCTGGAGGCGGATTATGGGCAGATCCCAGAGCTTGGGGGCATCGACTGGTCGAATGACGTGGTCTTTGTGGCCAATGGAACAACCAGTGGCGTCAGAATCCCCAATTGGAAATGGATCCCCGACGATCGGGAAGGCCTGACCCTGTGCGATGCAACCAGCGCAGTCTTTGCCATGGATATCGAGTGGGCAAAGGTTGATGTCCTAGCCTACTCCTGGCAGAAGTGCCTGGGAGGGGAAGCCGCCCACGGGGTGCTGATCCTGAGCCCTCGGGCCATTGAACGGTTGGAGTCTTATGACCCTCCGTGGCCGATGCCGAAGATATTCCGCCTTACAAAGGGGGGCAAGGTAACCAAGGCGATCTTTAAAGGGGATACAATCAATACCCCTTCGATGCTCTGTGTGGAGGATTATCTGGATGCCCTAGCGTGGGCTGGGGGGCTCGGCCTGGCTGGTCTTATCGAAAAGAGCAAAGCTAACCTGAGGGTCGTGGAGCAGTGGGTCAGCCTTACGGACTGGATTGACTTTCTTGCCGAGTCCGAGGATATCCGATCCAGCACATCCGTCTGCCTGAAGATTACGGACAGCAGGTTTCAGGCGCTGTCCAAGGAGGATCAGTCGGCGTTTGTCAAAGATATTGCGGGGAAACTGAGCAGAGAGGACATCGCCCATGATATAGCTTCATACAAGGATGCCCCTCCGGGGTTTCGTATATGGTGCGGGCCCACCGTGGAGGAATCAGATATCAGGACGGTTGTGAAGGGGCTGGAGATGACGTGCCTGCTCAGGATGGAGAGTCTGTGAATATCGGCTTGAAACGCCGGTGACAATACAAGAGAAAGGATACAACTACTCATGAAGAGGGTTCTGATAAGCGATACTCTGGCGAAAGAAGGTATCGAAATATTCAAAAATGCTCCGGGCATTGAGGTTGATGTCATGACAGACCTTACCCCCGACGAGTTGAAGGGCATAATAAAAAACTACGACGGGCTGGCAATACGGAGTGCTACCAAGGTAACAGAGGATATCATAGGCGCGGCGGAGCGCCTCAAGGTTGTCGGTAGGGCGGGGATAGGGCTCGACAACGTGGCGGTCGAAGCGGCAAGCAAGAAGGGGATCGTGGTTATGAACACCCCCGGCGGCAATACGATCACCACGGCGGAACACGCCATAGCCATGATGTTTTCACTGGCCCGAAGAATTCCCCAGGCCACCGCCTCCACAAAGGCGGGAAAGTGGGAGAAAAAGAAGTTTATGGGCACAGAGGTCTCCAACAAGACGCTGGGAATCGTCGGCATTGGAAGGGTTGGCTCCATCGTGGCCAACCGGGCCCAGGGGCTGACCATGAATGTGATGGCCTATGACCCCTTTATCTCACATGAAGCGGCAGAGAAAATGGGAATTTTACTTGCCCCTCTTGACGAGGTTCTCCAAAAAGCCGATTTTATCTCGGTGCATACCCCCCTTATGGAAGAGACACGGGGTCTGATCAACGCCGCTTCCTTCAAAAAGATGAAGGATGGTGTATTCGTTATCAACTGCGCACGAGGCGGGATCATTGATGAAGACGATCTGTATGACGCGCTTGTCTCGGGGAAGGTCGCTGGAGCCGCCCTTGACGTCTTCGTGGAGGAACCTACCAAGAACACGAAGCTTCTGTCCCTTGACAACATCATCTGTACGCCGCATCTGGGGGCGTCAACGGATGAAGCACAGATAAATGTCGCCATCGCCATCGCCCACCAGATAGTGGATTGTCTGACAACCGGAGAGATAAAGAATGCCGTCAATTTCCCCTCCGTCAGTGCGGAGGGGCTCGCCCTGATAAAACCGTACCTGACCCTGGGAGAAAAGGTCGGGCAGTTTGTAGCACAGATTGTTGCCGGGGGGATCAAAGAGGTTACCATTGAGTACAGCGGCGCCATTCTTGATCATAATGTGGCCCCCGTCACCATATCCTTTCTGAAGGGGCTCCTCACACCGGCCCTGAAGGAGAGCGTCAACTATATTAACGCCCCGGTTATAGCGAAAGAACGGGGCATCAGCATCATAGAATCAAAGAGCAGTGAGATGAAGGACTACAAAAACATGATTTCCGCTACCGTGAAAACGGACCAGGAAGAGTCATTCGTGGCGGGAGCCATGTTCGGCAGGGAGGACCTGCGAATCGTCAGGATCAATAGGTTCATGCTGGATGTTGTCCCAGAGGGGTCCCTGCTGATGCTGTACAACCACGACAGGCCCGGCGTTATAGGAAACATAACTACGACCCTCGGAAATGACAATGTCAATATTGCACGACTCCATCTGGGTCGCGAAAAGGTTGAGGGAAAAGCGCTCGTTGTACTGAGCACAGACACCCCCATTTCCAAGGGCACCATGACAAAGCTTAAGGCACTGCCCAACATCATATCCGTTATCAGAATGGAGATGTAGCCTTTTACAGCTACGCAGCGGAGACAGAAGACATGGCACAGGTAATCGTAGTAGGCACCCAGTGGGGCGACGAGGGAAAGGGAAAGATTGTTGACCTTTACGCCCGTAAAGCGGATGTTATAGCCCGCTTCCAGGGTGGCAATAACGCGGGACATACCCTGGTGGTAGAGGGGAGGCAGACCATACTTCATCTGATACCGTCAGGTATCCTTCACGACCGCAAGATCTGCATCCTCGGAAACGGTATGGTGATTGATCCCGATGTGTTGCTTCAGGAGATTGATGATCTGTGTGAAAAAAATCTTTTTCCCCCCGATACAAAACTGTACATCAGTCATAATGCCCACATCATCATGCCGTACCACAAAAGTCTGGACAAGGCACGCGAGGCGCGCAAGGGCACTGCGAAGATAGGAACAACGGGAAGGGGTATCGGCCCCGCTTACGGAGACAAGATCGCGCGCACAGGCATCAGGCTATGCGACCTCCTCGATAGCGAGACATTCGGCGAGATGCTGCGCATAAATATCGAGGAGAAAAATTTCTACCTGACACAATTTTACCATGACAAGCCCTTGGAATACGCCGCCATATTTGATGAATATTCCGGATATGCCGATCGTCTCAGACAGTATGCGGCCAATACATCCCTCATGATTGACCAGGAAATCAAAAAGGGCAGCGATATCCTTTTTGAGGGCGCACAGGGATGCCATCTTGATATCGATTATGGTACATACCCCTTTGTGACATCCTCCAATACGGCAGCCGGGAGCGCCTGCTGCGGTGCGGGTATCGGCCCCACCAAGATAGACGCCGTCGTGGGAATCTGTAAGGCGTATACCACCCGGGTCGGAGAGGGACCTTTCGTCACGGAACTGACCGGAGCAGTGGGTGAACGGATTCAGCAAGTGGGGTGCGAGTTCGGCGCTACGACGGGGAGAAAACGCCGATGCGGATGGCTTGATATGGTCCTCGTCAAGCAGTCGGTCAGGGTTTCGGGGATAACCGGTATGGCCCTGACGAAACTGGATGTCCTCACCGGAATCGATCCGATCAGGATATGTGTCGCGTATAAGACCGATAATGAACAATTCTCGGAATCCGTTCCCCCTAGCACAAAACTGCTAGGACAGTGCCGCCCCGTCTATGAAGATATGGAGGGCTGGTCTGACGATCTAAGTGGGGCGAAAACCATGAACGACCTTCCTGCCAATGCGAAGCGGTATATCGAACGACTGGAGGAACTGGCCGGTGTAAAGATGTCTCTCGTTTCCGTGGGACCGGGAAGAGAGGAAACCATCGTGCTGGAGAGCCCGTTTGATTGACTTTTACAGCTCGAAGGAGTCACGTCGGCAAGACATATCGGGACAGTGAGCAAAAAACCACTGCTTACACAGTACCGGGCAACAATTCACGAGGGGGCGTTATTATTAAAGGCATTTCGTTGGATTCACAAAGGCTTGTTATTCACTGCGTCAATGCGACGCTGGACAGAAAAGCAGAAGACATCGTCATCCTCAGCGTGAAGGACATCTCCTCCTTCGCTGACTACTTTGTTATATGCAGCGGAAACTCGGACCGGCAGATACAGTCGCTGGCCGATCATGTCGGACAGAAGCTGAAGACGGTTGGAGTATTCCCCTTGGGAGTTGAAGGGGAACATTCCGGAAGCTGGATACTGATGGATTACGGCGATGTGATACTGCATATATTCTACAAGCCCGTTAGAGAGTTTTATGATATCGAGGCTCTGTGGTCGGATGCGCCCAGGATGACCGTCGAAGAATCCGTACAGGAACTGACCGTACTCAATGATGATATGTGAAGTAAAAGAAATGGCCTTTGGCCTTGCCGACATGCTGTTTCCCCCGACGTGCCTGACATGCGGGGCTGCTTTGCCCGGTCGAGGAGAAGACCCCTTTTGTGCCGAATGCCTAAGCGTAATACAATATACAGTCCCTCCCCTGTGCACCGCCTGCGGACTTCCCTTTACAACGATTCAGGGGGCGGATCATCTCTGTGAGGAATGTATCCGGTCGAGACCTCCCTTTTCAGTGGCCAGATCGTTGGGCAAGTATGAGGCAACACTCCTCGATGCTGTCCACTTGTTCAAGTATCATGGAAAGATATCGGCAGGAGAGGCCTTAGGGCGGATGATGGCGCGAGCCCCGTACGATTCCCTGGCAACAGGGGAATATTCTCTGGTCATCCCCGTCCCACTTCATCCGAAGAGATTGAGGGAACGAGGATTTAATCAGTCGCTTGTCCTTTCACGGCAGGTATCCAACCGGTTCAACATACCCCTTGATTTTTTGACTCTCAGGAGAACGGTTCACACCGAGGCACAGGTCAAACTCTCGGGGCGCAAGCGAAGGACAAATGTACGGGGAGCCTTTGAAGTAACGGATAAAGACAGGATAAAAGGGCACAGGATAGTGCTGATAGATGATGTATACACCACCGGCAGCACAGTCACGGAGTGTTCGAAGGTGCTGATGAGAAACGGTGCGCACGAGGTGGCGGTGCTCACGCTGGCGAGGGCTTGAGGGTGAGGTCACACAGGGAGATGCGTATGAACAAGATGCTGTCCAGGGAAGATTTGAAAGAGAGGGTTGCGGAGCTCAAGCGGGAGGGAAAACGGATTGTCTTCACCAACGGCTGTTTTGATATCCTCCACATAGGACATGTCAAATATCTCGAGCAATCAAAAGGGCTGGGCGACATTCTGATCCTTGCCCTTAACAGCGACTCTTCGGTGCGATCCATCAAGGGGCCGCTGAGGCCCATTGTTCCCGAGGATGAAAGGGCGTACATAATGGCATCCCTCAAGGTGGTGGATTATGTGACCATCTTCGATGAAGACACCCCTCTCGCGTTGATAGAGTATATCGAACCCGACATCCTGGTCAAGGGAGGGGACTGGAGCCGGGACACCGTTGTCGGCCGCGAATCGGTGGAGAAGAGAGGAGGGAGGGTCATCATTATCCCACAGTTCGACGGAACCGGGGCCGATCACCCTGCCTCGACAACCGGCGTAATAGAAAGGATCATGAACGCTTACACAAAA
The DNA here is from genome assembly GCA_028718565.1 of Syntrophales bacterium. GTDB lineage: Bacteria > Desulfobacterota > Syntrophia > Syntrophales > UBA2210 > UBA6078. Next base: position 84,118 of record JAQULO010000001.1, read on the forward strand.
GGGGCTTGATTTTTCTTTACAAAAACAGGTCCATTGTATATAAAATACGATTTACTTTAAAGAAGGTGGGGATGGAAGTTGATGAAATCGGAGCAGCTTGAATATTTCAAGGGCCTTTTCACGCAGAAGCTTGAGGAGTTGTTGGGTGAGGCGGGCAAAACCGTTTCCGAAATGACAGGAGGAACGGAGAGTTTCCCCGATGTAACGGACAGGGCATCCCAGGAGTCCGACAGGAACTTTGAGCTGAGGATCAGAGACAGGGAAAGAAAGTTGGCAAAGAAGATGAGGGAGGCCCTCCAGCGCATTGACGATGGCACCTTTGGTGTCTGCGAGGTATGCGGGAAAAAGATATCCGAAAAAAGATTGATGGCGCGTCCGGTTACCACCCTTTGTATAGACTGCAAGACAAAGCAAGAAGAGCAGGAAAAGCAGAGGGGCGAATAGGGGGGTTACCCAAGCCCCAACTGCCCCGAGGGTACAACCCCTTATCCGTGAAAACAACATGCCGTTTTGTCGTTCCCTATCGTCTCCACGTAACGATGCCGCCCAGGCACCGTCCTCATCGGCAATGGGAAAACCCGTCCTCTGTACTATTTTTTACTGATCGTATCTCTTTGTTTCATCCCGACGGGATTTGCCTATATTCTCTCCCCCCAACGGGTGCTGGAGCCTTTTCTAAGGGCGTACCGAGGCGTGCATACCGTAAAGATCGACGTGGAAACCACGATATATGGGGATTCGTACGGCGAGAGGGAGATCAGGGGGCAACTCCTGGTAAAGGGAGGAGGCCTCTTCAGATCCGCGAGAGGGTGCCCGCAGGGGGACACTGTTCTCGTGCAGGAGGGAGGAAAAGGCTTCTCCCTCTGCGGTTCGTCGGGGTGGGAATATCCGGTGGAGACAAGGTCGTTTTGAGGGCTCAATATTTGGATTATCGTCAGACGGACAAAGAGCTTTGGTTCCCCGGAAAGATAGAGTACTACATCAATGATACCCTGTCTGCCGTCAGCATACTGCGTAATATATCCGTAAATGAGAAGCTGTCCGAAACCTTATTCAAGATACCTGAGGGGAGCGTGGGCATCTCCCCTGTGACAGACTTTCTCAACATCAAGGAATAGCCGGTGTTTGTCAACGTAGCCATCAGCATACCATCTGCGGCCACCTTTACCTATGGCGTCCCGGATGACATGGAAGGGCAGATCGCCGTCGGCAAGCGGGTCCTTGTACCGCTCGGCAGGAGGAACGTGACGGGCTATATCGTCGAATCGATTTTCTCGACAGACACACCATCCGTCAAAGACATTATCGACCTGCTTGACAGCGAACCGCTTTTCAACGCACAGGACCTTGAATTCTACCGGTGGATCTCGGAATACTATATGTATCCGCTGGGGAAAACGCTCAAGTCTTCTCTCCCTGGGGGGATAGATATTGAGAGCAACCGTTGGGTCTGCCTGTCAGACAATCGTCCTGTGGAGAATAGCGATCTGCCCGATGCACAGCGCAATATCTTAGGAATATTGGCCGATTACCCCAAGGGTTTGTCGGTCACTAAGCTGAAAAAGACCGCCGGAAGAAAAAGTGTCATCTCTGAACTCAAGGGTCTTCAAGACCTGCAATTCATCAATGTGGGGGACCGGGTCGGAAAAGCCACGATAACAAAGAAGCAAGAAACAAGGGTAGCAATACGATCCCCCCTTCCCCCAAACGTCACCTTGACAGAGAAACAGGGTAAAATCTGCGAGTTTTTGGAGAGGCATGGCGAGACCGACATATCGAGCCTCCGCTCGGAATTCAAGAATGTCCGGGCTACGATAACAAGCATGGAAAAGAAGGGCCTCCTTGATATGTCCACGCACGAGGTCTACCGAAGCCCGGCCCGTTCCCCCCATATCGGGAAGGAAAATTCCGCTATACGGTTAAACGAGCAGCAGGAGAAGGCGCTCGGAGAGATAGCGGAGGGAATCACCTCCCACCGCTACTTTCCCTGTCTGCTCCACGGCGTTACAGGGAGCGGAAAGACCGAGGTGTACCTCAAGGCGATAGAGGAGACTGTGGCCTTGGGGGGCAGTGCCATCTACCTCGTACCGGAGATAACGCTGACACCGCAACTGATGAGCAGGATACAAAACAGGTTTGACGGAAAGATAATCGCCATCCTGCACAGCGGTATCGGGCAAAGCGCAAAATATGATGAATGGCGAAGGATCCAGAGGGGCGATGCCCGGATCGTCGTAGGGGCGAGATCGGCCATATTTGCCCCGGTCAGAGACCTGCGGCTTATCATCGTCGATGAGGAGCATGACTCCTCATACAAACAGGGGGAGCACCTTCCCTACAATGCGCGCGATCTTGCAATCGTACGAGCAAAACAGGGGGCGGCCACGGTGATTCTCGGATCGGCGACGCCCGCCATTCAGACATACTTCAACACGCAAAACAGAAATTTCAAACTCCTCGAGCTGACCCGGCGGGTTGCCGGAAGGGATCTCCCCCGCGTCGATATCATCGATATGAAACAAGAAGGGGGGAACACGCCCCCCCTGTTCTCCCGGCCCCTGATAGACGCCGTCAGGGAAACCCTTGGTGCCGGCAAGCAGACACTCCTCTTTCTCAACAGGCGGGGGTTTCATACCTTTCTCTACTGTCTCGACTGCGGCTACATATTCAAATGCCTCAACTGTTCCGTCTCCATGACACACCACATGAACGACGGATACCTGATGTGTCATTACTGCAACTTCCGCGTCAAAGCCCCCCCGGCATGTCCCACTTGCGGCGGCTCCCGGATACACAGCTACGGCATGGGAACCGAGAGGGTGGAGGAAGAAATTGCAACACTTTTCCCCGACGCAAGGGTGGGAAGGATGGATAGCGATTCTACCTCGAGGAAGGGGGCATACGAAAAGATTCTCACATCCCTCGACAGGGGCGAGATAGATATCCTTGTGGGGACACAAATGATCACGAAGGGGCATGACTTCCCCGGCGTTACCCTGGTCGGGGTGGTATCGGCGGACACCTCTCTGAATGTCCCTGATTTCAGGGCCGCGGAAAAGACCTTTCAGGTGCTGACGCAGGTCTCAGGGAGAGGGGGCAGGGGTGATTCGCCGGGGAGGGTGATCGTACAGACCGTTAACCCGAACAACAGTACCATACGACTGGCCCGGGACCATAACTATATCAGTTTCTATCATGACGAGATTGCAATGCGCCAGGGACTCGGCTATCCCCCCTTTAGCCGCATGGTAAATCTTGTCATATCCTCAACGAACGAAGCTGCGGCTGCCGACTGTGCCAAAAAGCTCCACCCTGTTGCCAGAGATATGGCCCAACTGGGAGGGGGAACGGTTGCCGTCCTGGGACCCGCAGAGGCCCCTCTTTACAAGGTCAAGGGCAGATACCGGTGGCAACTGCTTCTCAAGGGAAAGAATATACCGGCGCTGCACTCCCTCGCCGAGCAGATCCTGGGATACAACAAGGACAGCACTCTTCGCATCAAGGTGGATGTAGATCCGGTGAATTTTATGTAGAGCAGGCTGGCCTCTTCCCGCCCCATTTTGCGTTCCGCAGCTCGACAGGGCTATCTTCCCGCGTAAAAACTGAAAAAATCACCCACGAAAACAAGTCACAAGAGACTCACCCCACCTTTTAACGGTCCAATCCAACGTAGTATCTTTCCATGGAAACCTCCTTGTGGTTTATTTCTGGGCGAGTCCATCCCACCCAGCAGCTTGCGTTTAAAAACATTGTGAACCGCCGGGAGGGTTCCTGCAATCTATATTGCTTAGCATTCAAACACCATTATTTTTCACAAAGGAACCATTAGGAGATGGTAAGGATATCGGATAACAGTGTAGAGTAAAGAAACCAATTAAATCATCTATATAAAGCATCATTTCCCCTATTGACTATTTTTGAAACTCCAGGGCATTTGATCTGTGTCTACCACCCTTTTTACCTGTCCGTCTGCGTCACTCTTTTCTGGCGAGCACGTGGTAGCCGAAGCATAGAAGTTCGGAAGAACCGTTGTCCGTTGTGCTGAAACGTTGCAGCATCCGCAGGGCAATGAATATGCTCAATCTTTCAATGAGCCCCGGCTTTTTTTTTGAATACCGTTTCGAAATAGATTCTATCCTATCCATCTCCTGCGCGACAAATTCGAAGAAATTACCATTGGGAATTATTTCAATAATGTAGAGGCCCTGTGCTGTCAAATGTGTCTCATACCAGTATTTGTTGAAACCGGTACTGAAATGGTAAGGAGAAAAGTGTGTCAGTGAGCAGAAGGGAGCGGTCAGAATCAAGTGGCCCTTCGGTTTGAGAAGGCGCGAAAATTCCTTTATAGCGCGATCGGGTTGAGGCAGATGCTCCAGAACTTCTATGCACATGATTGCATCAAAGGAGGCATCGGGTTCCGGAATCGCCGTGATGTCGCTCACGATATCAAGCGTTCCATAATCAAACGTTTGTGTCTGTAGGCCGGCATCATCTCCTTGGCCGTCATACTGCCCGAAATCTTGAGAGACATAGTTCAAATGCTCGCAGAATGACCGGTAACGTCGGGTTCCAGCGCCCGCGTCCAATATCCTGCTCTTTGTCGGCAGGGCTTGCAGTCTTTCCCTCAACCAGCGGTCACGGGAGGCCTCATTGTCTTTTCCGACGGATGGCCGCAGGGACCGTACCAGGTTCGTGATGCTCATTTCAGCTCTTTTGCCCCCAAGAGACGAATCTCATTCCGTGTCAGTGATTCTTCCGTGACCTAAGCTGTTTCGACGGTGATGTTGTCCTACTCTTACGGAGTTCCTCTTGAATAGACATCCCCAAATATCATGTTACCTGGTAAAGACGTGAGAACCTCACAGATTTCTTTTTCCCCGATCCACTCATCAAGGGCAAATTTCATCGATTCTTCGATCGAATAATTAAAGTTTTTCATTCCAAGTGATGACAGATATTGTATGCTCAGTATCGAAGGTTCTATGATCTCTTGCACAAACTCGAAAGAGATATGGGGTACCGGCCGGGATAAACCCTGAAGAACCTTATATTCATACCCCTCCACATCAATTTTGATAAAGTCGGGCACGCCGTATTGGTCAATAAGTTTGTCAAGGGTTGTGATTGATACCATTGTCGTAGTACCCCAGGTGCAATCGGCAAACCTCCCGCTTGATTTTACGCGATTGATCCATTCCGATGAAAACGACGAGATCGTAGGCTCATCATCACACACCATCATCGTTTCTTGATGTTCCCTGTCTCCGAGGGCCTGTTGTATCAGCACGACATTTTTGTTGTTTTTATATTTACCCCTCAGTATCTTCATACATCTGTCTTGGGGTTCTATGGCAATGACCGAGGCGCCCAGCTTCAAAAATATATCGGTCCTATTCCCAATGTTCGCCCCAACATCAAAGCACAGGGATTTACCCCCTATCATGGTGGAATAGAATTCCATCATAGCCGTCTTGCGGCGATACTCATTCGGCTTGAACAATTTCAGATACACGTTCTGCACGTCCTTCAGCGTCATGGGTGAACTCCTCTAATCTCAAAATATCTCCCATCTGAATAAAACGGCCTCCTGACGAAGAGGAGCCCTTTCTCGGTATCAGACCCCTTCCCCTACATCACGGGCGTATTCTTTCCCACAGGTTGAAACACGCGGGCCGGGACGTCGTTTCACAATCGATGCGTTTTATTGCTGAGGAGTATGTCATCGGGGTACCTGACAACAACTTCAAACCCAGCCAACTCTTTCAGGAGCTGTTTAAGCGGCAGCTGCCCCTCATAGAGCTCCTTATTACTGTATTCGGTGTAGAGGAAACGCGTGTTTTTCAGGGCGGTTCTTCCTCCCTGGATAACATCGATTTCGGCACCTTGAACATCCATCCATATAAAATCAAATGTATCTATTCCCTGTTCCGTACACCATGTATCCAGCTTCTTTGTCGGGATGACGATGTTTTTTTCAAACTTACACCATGGGTGGGCCAGCATATGGTTGTTGGGTTTGCGAATCGAGCCTGAATAATCCCACCCTTCGGGCATTTCTTCGGTTTCCTGCCCCCCGCTCATATAGAAAACTTCTTCTCCATCTTTGTTGCTGATAGCATATTCGTAGAAATGTATTTCATCTCGCTCCCCGATTCTTTTTCTGAAACGTGATGCGGCCCTGGGGTCGGGCTCAAAGCAGAAAATTCTGGGGGAGTCGAAGACTTCCAGAAACCAGAGCGTATTACTTCCGTCATTGCAGCCAATTTCCAAAATTGTCGGATCGGGCCGGGAAACAAGCTGGGATATAAACTCTTTGGTGATGGGCGAATCCGTTATGGGAGGTTCTCCCTTAAGATGGTAATATAAAAGGGTGGGTAATTTTCTCAGCCTTGACAGGACACCTGCTTCTTTTCCATATTGTTTCATCTTTTCACCATGGTACAACGTAATAGGCAGTTCCACGCGGTGGCCCAAGAAAGACTCTTATTCCATATTGCGGAGCTGCGACTTATAACACAGTGCGCAAGATCGCTGCAAGGTCTTCTCTACACAAGGCACGCGCGACGGGTAAAGTCAGGAGAGATTTCCTGATGAGCACTTTCATTTATAAAGCCGTACAGATTTCCGATATCCAATTGATACCCCTGCTGCCACCGCTCCAGTAAGAAATCTTGGTGAATATCCCCGTATAAGTTTTTAATTTCTTTCTGCACCTTATTGCAGGGTATGTTGACGATTTTTGATTTTTTGTACGCCACTCCCAGACGGAATGAAAAAAAATGACGAAACTTCTGTAATTGATCCTCAAGGGTGTTTGGTGCGGAAAAATCGATTAACCGTATCATGGTGGTGATTTCCCGGGTTGAAAAGAAGTGACCATCCAGAGAGACCGGATATGACCAATCATGTGCTCCCTGATCCCATCTCCAAACAATTTTATCTGTATCTTTTATGATGTCCGGCATGAATGAAGGCAAAGGCTGCTCATCGTTTATGGTGTAGCATCTTCTCAGATTTGCTCCCATCCGTAAAGATGGCACAAACTTATCCATGTCGAATTTGACAAGATCCGCCATATTAAACTCTTCGGTAAAGATGATGTCGTCCACCAGAAAAAAAACCTTTTCGGCCGTAAGCGCCTCAAGGAGATGGAGAAGGTCCTTGCGAAAAGAATTTTCATGCTCCTGTTTTATGAAGGAGATTTGGCGATCGGCACATAATGTGATTACATCCTCATATGCTTTCTGATGGGATGTGTTCGTCGTGTGGTATAAAACGTACAGGGGAACGGGTGAAGCCACCTTTTCCTGATATGTTGTCAAGAGCGCATGAAGTTGGAGGGCCCTGTCTTTTGAGAAAATAACGCACTCGGCTGGATATTCTCCGGATTTATCCACCCATTGCGTTCTTGATTCATAGAGCGAAGCAAACGCGTTTCGTTCCCAAAGCACCGAAGAGTCTTGAAGTGTCAGATCGAAAGGTTTTAGCAAGAAGTTAATGTTTGCCCTGATGAATTTATTCATTATTCTTCATTTTGTACGAACTAACACATTGTTGTATCTTGGCGGCTGTCTCATGTCTCCATCGCCCCAGAAACCGGGGGCCCGCACGATAGAAATCTCTTTCCCTCCGACAAGCGGCGGCCAGTTGTTTGTGTTCGGGACAGGAAAGCGGGCTTGGCGTATTATCGACTCCCCGCAATACGGATTCAAAAATGCCTGCCGCTATCTGATATTTTTGACGACGGTCCGGGTTCGAATAGTATGTCAGGGGAGTCTGTCGGAAAACTGTGTAAGGTTCCGGTAAAACCCAGATTTCACCGAGGACGCCAATTCTCAACCATAGCTCGTAATCCTCTGATATGGGCGGGTTAAGTCGCTCGTTAAATAAGCCCGATTGTTCAAGGGCTGCCCTGCGCACCAATGCGGAGGAGAGTATGATGTAATTCTGCCGGAAGAGTGCACGGTAGTGTATTTTTCCTAAGACCTCGCTTTTAAAATACCGGGGCGAGATGTTCCACGGTTTTACCCCGTCCCAAACAAAGGCATTGGTTCCAAGTAATACACAGCCCGGGTGACTTTCCATGAATGCCATCTGACGCTCCAGTTTTTGCGGCAGCCACAGGTCGTCATCATCGAGAACGGCTATATATGGAGCTTTCCCCTGGAGAATGGCACGATTCCTGGGAGCTGCGGGGAACCCCGCATGTTCTCCAGGGACGTAGATGAAGCGGGGATCTTTCAGAAATGGCGTAATGGCATCCAACGTCTCCTTCGTTTCACCATCTTCCGCTATCCAGCAGCGCCAGTTTGAAAAACCTTGATCCCGCACGCTTTTCAGCGTTTCCGGCAAAAGATCAGTGCGGTTATATGTTGGAACAATGATATCGACCATCGGTTTCATGTTTAGTGGAATCAGACTCCTTCCGGTTCTTTTGTCGTTGATGACGTTGTAGTGGTAACAAGCTCCGAGTTCAGGTGACATAGTATCGTTATCATTGCCAATATGGTGTAAAGAGCGATCGCCTGCGGACCAAACATGCCGTCCGCGAATAATTCCTGCACAAAGACACCGACAAATGCTGCCATTACACATACACCCCAGTCCCTGATATAATCATCTTTCCCGTACCGTATTATGCTCCAGCACAAACGAACGAAGACAACATACACAGCGAGAAACAGTGCAAAACCGACAATGCCTGTCCTGACAGCTACATCCGCAAAAGAATTATGGGGCGCACTTATCAACCCTCCCCGTTGCTGATACCGGGGGTCTACCCGTGCGTTATATTTTCCCAGATCAATAAATTTTTTATTTCCATATGTTTCCATCCCGAAGCCGATCCCGGTTATAGGATAATCTTTGAGAATTTCCAGCGTGGTGAGATTTATACCTATCCTCATCTCCTTCAAAAGGTCTGGTGAAAAACGTGCTTTGAGCGCCGGAACGGTTCCTACGGCTATCAGGGAACAACTTATGAGCAATACAACCAACCTCTTGCTTCTCTTGCAGAAGAATGCGATGAGTGCGATACATGCCGCCACCAGCGATCCCCTTGACATCGTGAAATATGTTGCCATGGATGTTCCCAAAAGGCAAACAACCAGTGTGCCTTTATAGTACACGCTTTCTTCCAGCCGGAAGAGGTGCAGCGACAATAGCATGGCAAATATGGTTACGAAGCCGATCAGATCGATATTCATCATCTCGGAAAATCCGAACCGTTCCGATATCGGGTTTCCCAATACGAGGTAGAAGTAACCCAATCCTCCAATCGAAAAGGATGCGGCTGAGACGATGATGATCCACGATAGGATGCGGAGTCGGTTCGGGGAGTTGAAAAAATTAATAAGGAGATAGTAGACGCACAGATATCGCAGAAGGTGTGCACGAAAGTCATGGATGCTGTTTTCTTTATCGAGGGCAAAGAACAGGCCGACAAAGGCCCATATGGTAAAGAGTACAAAAGGGAGGGTAAAAGGTGACTTAAAAGAAAAATCGATCTTCTTGTAGCAGAGTAAGAGGAAAACGATAAAAACAGAGAGGTAAAAGCAGATCTCCTTGATGGCCGTTGTGTGGGGGATGGGAGTGAAGAATATAAATATTCCCATGAGCGAGGGAACGCTTAATTTCAGAACAGCAAGTATCCGCTCGTTTGCTTTGAATCTCTCTATCTGGGGTACTGGATACTTAAAAAAGCTATTACGCAAAATTTTTACCATATTTCAGTGAATAGTTTCAAACGGGCGTCTCTCACAACAGATTAGCGGAAAAATCATTATTTTAATCACCTTACAACTGTGGTATGTTAGAGCGTCTATACCATGACCCGGGTAATTTTATCAAACAATGAATGAAAAAGCACCGATTTCAGTAGCCATCATTACGAAGGATGAAGCAGAGAACCTGCCGGCTTGTCTTGCAAGCGTTCGCTTTGCGGACCAGGTTGTCGTGGTGGACTCGGGAAGCAAGGATGATACCGTAAAGATCGCCGCCGATCTCGGATGTGATGTGTTTGTAGAGCCGTGGCGCGGGTTCGGTCTCCAAAAGCAATCCGCCATCGACAAATGCAGCCACTTGTGGGTGCTTATCTTGGATGCCGATGAGCGGATCCCCCCTGAGACCGCCAAGGCTGTCTGTGAAATCGTCTCGAAGGAGTCGGCCGAGGTTGCCGGCTACAGCTTCCCCCGGAGAAACTGGTTCCAGGGCCGCTGGATCAAGCACCTCTGGGGTGGGGATCGGGTGGTCAGGCTTTTCCGGAAAGACCTGGGGGGGATGAGCACGGCAGCGGTTCATGAATCGGTGGAGGTCACCGGTAGCGAGGAAGCGCTGGATGTCCCCATAGAGCATTATACGGAGGGCGATTTTGGCAGGATACTGATCAAGATCGATCACTATTCCACCTTGGGGGCAGGGGAGGCTTTTGATAAAGGCAAAAAATCTTCGGTTTGCTACGCCTCTTTCCGCGCCGCCCTCACCTTCCTTCAAAACTACCTTTTACGGCTCGGGATCCTTGATGGATCCCAAGGACTTACCCTTTCGATCACCGATGCCGTTAACAAGTTCTTCAAATATGCCAAGTTGAGCGAACTGCACAAACAGGCGAAGCTATCAAGCCGGGGACGCTAGGGAAACGCCACCGCATGGATATCACGATCGTCATAGTCAACTGGAACACAAAAGATCTTCTGCGCGACTGCCTGGAATCCGTCTATAAGACGGTCAGTGGTGTGACCTTTGAAGTTATTGTGGTGGACAACGCCTCTCAGGATGGCAGTGTCGCCATGGTGCGAGAGACTTTTTCCGGTGTCGATATAATAGAAAACAGTGAGAACCGGGGATTCAGTGCGGCCAACAATCAGGCATTGAGGGTCATGAGGGGTCGCTACGCCCTTCTGCTCAATACCGATGCAGTCCTGACCGAGGGTGCCGTTCATGAACTGTTTACCTTTATGGAAAACCACGATGAAGCGGCCATGGCCGGTGGACAGCTTCTCAATAGGGATGGAAGCCGGCAAAATTCGATAGCGAATTTCCCAACCCTCTTGTCTCTCCTGATGAACACGCCCCTCCTCGAACACCTGTTTCCTGAAAGATACCCGAGCAAGAGATATGAACACGAAGAGCCCCTTGATGTTGAATCGGTTATTGGTGCCTGCATGCTCGTCCGTAGGGAGGCCATGGATGACGTCGGGATGCTCGATGAGGGCTATTTCTTCTTCTTTGAAGAAACAGACTGGGCCTTACGGATGCATCAGGCTGGGTGGAGGGTATGTCACGTCCCATCGGCACTGATCTATCATCTACAGGGTAAGAGCATTGGACGGAATATCCGATCCAGGATAATGTTTTATCGCTCCCGGTACCGGTTTTTCGGTAGGTGGAAAAGCCGATTTTACAATAAGACTGTTTTTTTGATTATCGTTGTCCGGCTGATTGTCAACTTTATCCTGACCTCTGTCGGAACTGTTCTTGCCGCAGGGACGAGCAGGGGCCTCAGGGACAAATGGGTCGTATACTACAGGCTTATCTTGTGGCACCTGAAGGGGTGTCCCTAGTGTTGAGTCAATCAAGAAATACTGATTTTGACCATTATCCTGTCATTTAGACCGCAGGGAGCTATAGCACCCGTTAGGGTAAAATCTAAGATTTCTCAGTCGTGAAGACTCCTTCGAAATGACAGGTATCGTTTCTTGTGATATATAGAGAAGGGTATAGTACTGTTTCCATCCCCGATCGGAGTCGCATGGTACGGAAAGACTCACCGGAGAAGTGGATGAAGGGAGAGATACAATCGAGACGATACGGATAGGCACACGCGGGAGCGATCTTGCCCTTGTGCAGGCGAGAGGGGTTGCAAATCAGATCAAAAGCCGATACCCGGATATGTCCGTGGAGGTTGTGCCGATCAGGACGCGCGGAGACCGGATGCAGAATGTCTCCCTGGTGGAGATCGGGGGGAAGGGAATCTTTGTCAAGGAGATAGAAGAGGCTCTGCTGCGCGGTGATATAGACATGGCGGTCCACAGCATGAAGGATGTCCCGGTGGACCTCCCCGACGGCTTGGTGATAGGGGCCGTGCCGGAGCGGGAAGATCCGAGAGATGTACTCGTTTCAAAAGAGGGCAGAAAGATTGAAGGACTTGCGAGAGGGGCGCGGATAGGTACCGGCTCCCTCCGGAGAGGGATGCAGATCAGGACCCTGATGCCGGACATAGAGGTTGTTTCCATACGTGGCAACATAGACACAAGGATTCGGAAGCTTGTGGCGGAAAGGCTGGACGGGATTATTATAGCGGCGGCCGGGATGAAAAGGATAGGACGCGCCGCGGAGATATCACAGTACATACCCATCGAGGTGATGATGCCCTCGGTCGGGCAGGGCGTACTGGGCATCGAGGTGCGGGAAGATGATACCGGGACCCGCGACCTGATTTCTCCCCTCAACCATCCGGACACGGTGGTGGAAAGCTCCGCAGAGCGTGCCTTTCTGAGGCGTCTGGGCGGGGGGTGCCAGGTTCCGATAGCGGGCATTGCCAGAAAACAGGGAGACGCGCTGATCATCAAGGGCCTCGTCGGGTCTGTCGATGGACGGGTTATGATCATGGACGAGATCAGGGGACGCGGCAGTGACTGGAAGGATATAGGAGATACTCTCGCGGAAAATATCCTGTCGAGGGGAGGCCAGGCCGTCCTGGATGAGGGATATACGTAGGGAGTCGACGTGCGGAAAACAGGTGATCTGACATGAAAGAACCCGGAACGGTCTACATCATAGGCGCGGGTCCCGGCGATCCCGGTCTCATAACGGTGAAGGGATCAGAGTGTCTGCGCAGGGCCGACGTGGTGGTGTATGACTATCTCGTGAGCGAGGAGATACTGCGGCGCGCCGGGAAGGGTGCGCGGCTCATCTACGTCGGCAAGATAGGGGGGCAGCACCATATATCCCAGGGGGAGTTGAACCCGATTCTGGTGGAAGAGGCCCTGAAAGGTAACACGGTAGCAAGGCTAAAAGGAGGGGACCCGTTCATCTTCGGGAGGGGAGGAGAAGAGGTCGAGTTTCTCGAGGAGGCAGGGGTACCCTTTGAGGTAGTACCGGGGGTGACATCGGCGATAGCCGTCCCGGCCTATGCCGGGATACCACTCACGCATAGGGCATTTACCTCCACGGTCGCCTTTGTTACGGGGCATGAGGACCCCGCAAAGGATGAGAGCCGCATCGACTGGGAAAGAATATCCGCCATCGGGACCCTTGTCTTTCTGATGGGGGTGAGAAATCTTCCCCTGATTACCGCCAGCCTCATGGAATACGGCAGGGAGCCTTCCACTCTGGTGGCGCTGATCAGGTGGGGGACAACGCCGGATCAGGAGACACTGACGGGGACCCTCGATACCATAGCCGCCCTTGCCAAAAAACACAACTTTTCGGCCCCCGCCATCTGTGTCGTAGGGGATGTGGTCGGCCTGAGGGGGCGCCTTGGGTGGTTTGAGAAAAAGCCCCTTTTCGGGAAGGGAATCGTCATCACGAGGCCGGAAGAACAGGCCGGAGAACTCGCGGCGCTTCTGCGGGAGAGGGGCGCACGGGTTATTTCCTTCCCGACCATCAGAATCGCGCCGCCGGACGACTTTTGCGACCTGGACCGGGCCATAGAGAATATCGAACAATACCCGTGGATCGTCTTTACCAGCGCGAACGGGGTGCGGTTTTTCTTTGAACGGTTTTTTGGTTTGAGAGGTGATATACGGGACCTCAAAGGGGTTAGGTTTTGTACTATCGGCCCGGCCACCCGGGCCTGCGTGGAGGCGTACCATATCCCCGTTGACCTCGTCCCCGATCAATATCTATCCGAGGGGGTCGTGGAGGCATTCGGGAGTTGGGACATCGCGGGCCAGAACATTCTTCTGCCGCGGGCCGAGATTGCCGGGGACGTGATCCCCGAGGGCCTCTCGGCGATGGGGGCTCATGTGGATGTCGCCGCAGCCTACCGGACGGTATCCCCGGGCGGCGACGGGAAGGATATTCTGGAGCTGATGGAGAGCGGAAGGGTCGACGTGCTGACCTTCACCAGCCCGTCCACCGTTGACAACTTTATCGATATCATCGGGGGCAGCGGGGCGGTGATCCCCGATCGTGTCAGGATCGCGTGTATCGGTCCCGTGACGGAACGTGCTTGCAGAAAACACTGCCTGCACGTCGATATCATGCAGGGGCCCTATTCGATTCCCGGCCTGGTGGAAGCGATAGAGACGCATCTGACACAGGCGTAATGGACTAAAGACAATGATAGGAATTTCAAAACTGTATTGCGGAGGGGTCGAGCCCTCCGATGTTCTCCGGTATGGGGCGCAGTCAGACCGGCTCCCCTCGCACCTCCTTCAGTTCTCCAGTGACAAGCGTCCGGTGGTGGTGTGGAATGCCACCCGGCGGTGTAACCTTCGTTGTGTCCACTGTTATTCGAGTTCTCAGAACAGGCTCTACGGCGACGAACTGAGCACAGGGGAAGGAAAAGCATTGATAGCCGACCTTGCCTCCTTCGGGTCTTCGGTGATCCTTTTCTCCGGGGGAGAACCGCTGATGAGGGAAGATTTGCCGGAGCTCGTGCGCTTCGCCGTGGACAGCGGGATGCGGGCGGTCATTTCAACAAACGGCACGCTCATCACCAAGGAGATAGCCGCTACCTTCGCCAACATCGGCCTGTCATACATGGGGGTCAGTCTGGACGGGACGGGGGAGATCCACGACCGGTTCCGCGGCGTGAAGGGGGCCTTTGACGCCGCTGTTCGGGGTATCAGGAACTGTCAGGATGCGGGGATAAAGGTGGGGGCTCGCTTTACAATAACGGGAGAAAACAGCGGCGAGATCCCCGCGGTGTTCGATCTCATTGAAAAAGAGAATATACCCAGGGTGTGCTTCTACCACCTGGTCTATTCGGGGCGGGGTTCCTCTTTGATGGAGAGTGATCTGCCGCATGCCCAAACGAGAGAGGTCATAGATCTGATCATGGACCGAACGCGTGATCTCTTCGACAGGGGAATGCCCAAGGAAATACTGACCGTGGACAACCATGCCGACGGACCGTACCTCTACCTGCGCCTGCTTAAGGAGAACCCCAAACGGGCGGCCGAGGTCCTGAAGCTCCTTGAGATGAACGAGGGGAACAGCTCCGGGCGCGGGATCGGGTGTGTCAGCTGGGATGGGAGGGTACACGCGGATCAGTTCTGGCGGGACATCTCCTTCGGAAATGTGAAGGAGCGCCCCTTCAGCGAGATATGGCTGGACACCTCCAACGAACTGATGGCGCGGCTGAAGGACAAGAAAAGGTATGTTACGGGCCGCTGTGCCGAGTGCCGGTGGCTCGATGTGTGCGGGGGGAACTTCCGCGCGAGGGCCGAGGCGGTAGCGGGTGACATATGGGCACCCGACCCGGCCTGTTACCTGACCGATGAAGAGATACGAGGTGCTGTATGAACTTTCCTGACTACCGTCCGAGACGGCTGAGAAAAAACGATATTCTCAGGGGGATGATCCGGGAGACAAAGCTGTCAGTCGATGACCTGGTCTGCCCCCTGTTCGTCACCCACGGGAGCGGGGTGAAGACCCCTATTGCCTCGATGCCGGGGCAGTTTCAGTTTTCTATCGACACCCTTGTGGGGGAGGTTACAAAGATACGGGACCTGGGAATCCCCGCGATTCTGCTCTTCGGGATACCCGAGACGAAGGATGAAGAAGGCTCCGGGGCCTGGAGCGAGGACGGCATTATCCAGCAGGCCGTCCGGGAGATCAAGGCTCAGATACCGGATATCCTGGTTATCACGGATGTGTGTCTCTGCGAGTACACGAGCCACGGCCACTGCGGGGTCCTCGACGACAGCGAGGTGGATAACGACGCCACGCTGGAGCTCCTCGCGCGAACGGCGCTGTCACACGCGCTTGCGGGGGCTGACATGGTGGCTCCGTCGGCCATGATGGACGGCCAGGTCTGCGCGATACGCGATGTGCTCGATGAGGCGGGCTTTGGGGATATCCCCATCATGGCATATGCAGCCAAGTATGCCTCCTGTTTTTACGGTCCCTTCCGGGATGCTGCGGAGGGCGCGCCCCAGTTTGGTGACCGGACATCGTATCAGATGGACCCCCCCAACGGGCGTGAGGCCATCAGGGAGATCGCCCTCGATGTTGCAGAGGGGGCCGACATCATCATGGTGAAACCGGCACTTCCCTACCTCGATATCATCCGGATGGCAAAGGACGAATTTGACCTGCCCGTGGCGGCCTACAATGTCAGCGGTGAATTTGCCATGATCAAGGCGGCGGACAAGCTGGGATGGCTCGATGGAAAGAGGGCCATGATGGAGGCCCTGGTATCGATCAAGAGGGCCGGGGCTGATATCATCATCACCTACTTCGCACAGGAGGCGGCCGCACTGCTGCGCTGAATGGTTGCGAATCTTAGCAGGAATATCCCCGGCAGAAGGGTTTATCGGTCATGGTTTCTAAACAGTCGTTGATCCTGCCACATACGCTCCGCATGGTCGCCTGGGAGGTCACCCGGGGATGCAACCTTTCGTGCATGCACTGCCGCGCGTCGTCGAAATTCGGTCCGTACGAGGGAGAGCTTGACACCGCGCAGTGCCGGAATCTCATCGACGATATAGCGGCCTTCAGCTCCCCCGTGATCATCCTGACCGGCGGAGAGCCCTATTTCCGCGAAGACATCTTTGAGATCGCCTCCTATGGCACGAGCAAGGGCATCAGGATGGTCCTCGCTACGAACGGCACCCTCGTCACCGGTGAGATCGCACGAAAGACCATTGATGCCGGGATTCAGAGGGTCAGCATCAGTATCGACGGTTCCGATGCCCAAAGCCACGATACCTTTCGCGGAGTCCCCGGGGCCTTTGAGGGCGCGATGGCGGGGATCGACGCTTTCACGAAGGCGGGAATGGAATTTCAGATCAACACCACCATCACCCGGTTTAACCTGGACAGTATGGAGGAGATTTCCGGCCTGGCGGTCAAGTTGGGGGCAGCCGCCCACCATATCTTCCTGCTGGTGCCGACGGGGCGCGGCAGGGAGATGGCAGACCAGGCGATCTCGCCGGAGGAGTACGAAAAGACGCTGGAGTTGTTCTATGAAAAGGGATTCACCTCCCCGATTCAACTCAAGGCCACCTGCGCACCTCAGTATTACCGGATCTTCCATCAGCGAAAAAAGGAAAGAAACCCCGAGGCGCAGGACAAACAAAGTCCCCTGCATACTATGACCAGGGGATGTATGGGGGGCAGCTCGTTTTGTTTTATTTCGCATACCGGGCAGGTACAGCCCTGCGGATTCCTGGAGATCGATTGCGGGCAGATCAAGGGAAAGGGTTTTGAAGAGATCTGGAACAACTCTCGCGTATTTGACGATCTCAGAGATCTGGGCAGGTATAAGGGAAAGTGCGGCCATTGCGGATTCCTGAAGGTTTGTGGGGGATGCCGTGCTCGCGCGTATGAGATCGGTGGCGATTACCTGGCCGAAGAACCGCTCTGCGCCTATGAACCGGCCCCGCAGTAACATTCTACCGGCATACTCATGCGATTATCGTAACGGAGACTGCTTTGATTCAAAACACCTTCGATATAACGATCATAGGGGCTGGTGTTGTGGGGCTCGCCATTGCGGAAGAACTCTCCGGATTATACGATAATGTTCTGCTGCTGGAAAAAAACCAGAGCTACGGAATGGAGACGAGCAGCAGACACAGCGGGGTTATGCACGCAGGCATCTACTATCCTGCCGGTTTCCTCAAGGCCGACCTTTGCAGAGAGGGAAATCGGCTCCTCTACGAGATCTGCGAGGAGCGGGAAATCCCCCATAGAAAAACAGGCAAGCTGATCGTGGCTGCGGATGACAAGGAAATGAAGGAGCTTTCGAAGATCCGCCATCGGGCGGAGATGAACGGTATCGATGATCTCTCGTTTATCTCACAAAAAAAGCTGCGAGCAATGGAACCCCACGTCCGTGCACACGAGGCCCTCTTCTCCCCCTCCACCGGCATTATTGATTCGCACGCCCTCATGAGCTCCTTTATTCTAAAGGCACAATCCGATGGCGCCATTATCGCCTTTCATTCGGAGGTGACGGGTATTCAGCCCTCCGGAGAGACGTATGAAATACAGGTAAACCTGGGGGAGTACCGGTTCAGGACGCGGGTTGTCATCAACTGTGCCGGTCTGCATTCCGACCAAGTCGCCTCATGTGCGGGGATTGATATAGATGAGAGGGGGTATCGTCTCAGGTATTGCAAGGGGAACTATTTCTCGGTGTCCCCTTCTCCCAAACTTTCTCACCTTGTCTATCCGGTGCCTCAAGAGGAACAGCTGGGACTCGGGGTTCACGCAACACTTGATCTGGCAGGCAGAGTGAGGTTCGGACCGGATACGGAATATGTTGCCGACCTGGAATATACGGTTAACGAGGAGCGAGGGGATGCCTTCTGGCAGTCTGTGAGTAGATATCTGCCGGGTGTGCAAAAACAGCAGATCCAACCCGACACGAGCGGCATACGGCCGAAACTCCAGGGACCGAGTGAATCGTACCGGGACTTTGTCATCATCGATGAGTGCACAGCGGGATATCCCGGACTGATCAACCTGATCGGGATAGAATCCCCGGGTCTGACATCATGCATACCGATAGCGCGATATGTCTCACGTCTTGTCGGATCGTATCTGGACTGAGAAAAGGCCCCATACTTTATTATCAGCATCAAAAAGAGGCCATCTGTAATTGTCTGGTACAGCCAAAAATTGGAACGGTAAAAACTTTCGCAAAAGAGATTGTGGATAACGTTAAAAAATTGTTATGCGCTAACCAGAGTAGTAGATTCCTTCCTGTACCAAATAAAACTTGCAATAAATTGTTCGTCGGATATTATAAAAGGAACTTGTATAATTAAAGATTCGCGTTGGTAATTGATGCTTTTCACCACCACGCAAATCTGAGAATTGGAATTTTCGGATAATCTTGACGGGTAGTCTCTTGCCAAGACGATAAGAATAAAAGGGGCATCTCACAGGGCATGGCGCCTCCCGATTCGGAGAGGTACCAGTTGACTCATAATAAAATGTTACCGAAGGGGAAGCGATAGGAGGTAACGTTGACTCATAAAGAATGTTACCCATGTTTGTTATTTATGGAGAAAATCTTCCTCATTTTTTTATCCATAGTTTT
>JAQULO010000002.1 GCA_028718565.1 Syntrophales bacterium
CAATATTGATTCACTCGAAGATCACCTGGAAAAAGCATTGCACGATATGGAGAATGATCATGATCGTATCCGTTCCATCGTCGCTTGGCCTTGGATTATTAATGCGCTAATGAATTAGAAATAGAATTAGGGGGTCTTCAGCCTTCCGTTACGATCCTGGAGAAATCGGCGACCCGGTGGAAGAGATGGGACATCTCCGATAAAAGAGACAGTCTGTTGAACCGTATCTTGTCATCTTTGTCCATAACCATAACTTCAGTAAAGAAGGTGTCGACCGGTTTTCTCAGTTTTGCCATTTCGGACAGGGCTTCTGAGTAGCTGCCGTTGTCTATGAAGGTGCTCGCCTTCTCCCGTATGCCGGTAAATGCGCGATAGAGGTCTTCCTCGGCAGAGGCTTCAAAGAGGGACGTATTGACGGCTTCCCCCTCAAAGTCCTTGAGGATATTGACAACTCTCTTGAAGGCGATCGTCAGGGGCTCGAAGTCGGGATGTTTCTTGAATGCCTCCATGGCCTCTATCTTTCTCAGGGACTGTACGATATCGGATATGCCGAGCGCCAGAACGGAGCTGACCACGTCATAGGGGTGCCCCTGTGATGTAAGCTGATTTTCAAACCTTCCCCTGAAAAAATCGAGCACATCCGCCTTTGTCTCTCCCTGTGTCCTCTTTAGTCTTATGCCGAGGAGTGAAATGCCTGTGTCGATAAGTGCATCTAAATTCAGCGGATAATTCTTGTCCAGAATGATGTTTATAATGCCAAGGGCCTGCCTTCTGAGGGCAAATGGATCGGCCGTGCCCGTGGGGACGAGATTTATGGCGAAAAATCCAACAATCGTATCCATCTTGTCGGCGATGCTGACAATGGCTCCCTCATCCGTTTTGGGAAGATCACCGCCGGCGGCTATCGGGAGATAGTGTTCATGGATCGCCTTTGCGACGACGGGGTCTATGCCCTGCAGCAGGGCATACTCCCTTCCCATGATCCCCTGCAGTTCCGGAAATTCATATACCATCTGAGTTTCAAGGTCCGCCTTGGAAAGTGTTGCGGCCATAGCGACTGTATCTAATGAAGATGCAGGAGAGGAAAAAACGATTTTGGTCGCGATATCTTTTGCAATTTTTCTAAATCGTTCCACCTTTTCATAGGAGGTACCGAGAGAACTGTGGAACACAACATTCTTAAGGTCTTCCAGGTGATCTTCAAGAGGGGTCTTAC
The DNA here is from genome assembly GCA_028718565.1 of Syntrophales bacterium. Classification (GTDB taxonomy): domain Bacteria; phylum Desulfobacterota; class Syntrophia; order Syntrophales; family UBA2210; genus UBA6078. Next base: position 1,217 of record JAQULO010000002.1, read on the forward strand.
GGTCTTCCTCGAAGAAGAAGCGGGCGTCGGCCAACCGGGCCCGTATCACCTTTTCATTGCCTCGGGCCACGAGCGAGGGGTCACGGGCCAGTGTATTGTTGACCGTAATGAAGTAGGGAAGCAGTCCGCCATGCGTGTCGACTACGGGAAAGTATTTCTGGTGTTTCATCATGGCGGTAATCAGGACTTCTTTGGGAAGGACGAGATATTCTCTGTCGAAGGTTCCGCATACCACCGAGGGATATTCAATGAGAAAGCTTACTTCTTGCAGGAGGGCCTCGTTTTCAAGGACGCAGCCCGATACGGCGTCGGCGGCCGCTCTAGCCTCATCCCGTATGATCTTTTTTCTCCTGTCCGGGTCCACGATGACAAAGCGCTTTTCCGTTTTGTTGAGATAATCTTCAAAGCCCTCTACCTTGAACGGTTCCGGGGCCATGAATCGGTGGCCGCGGCTTGTGTCTGAGCTGGTTATGTTCTCTATCGAAAAGGGGATAACATCGCCCCCAAAGATGGCCAGTATCCAGTGAATCGGCCTTGCAAAGCGCGTACTCAGATTCATCCAGCGCATCGATTTACGGAAGGGAATGGACAGGATGAATCGCGGCAGGAGCTCCTTCAGAATATCGGATGTATCTTCACCGATAAGTTTTTTTCGTGCGCAGACCTGTTTTCCCTTGGGTGTTTCTACTGTTTCCAATTCGGAGACGTCTATCCCCTGTCCCCGGGCAAATCCGATGGCTGCCTTCGTGGCCGCCCCCCTTTCATCGAAGGCCACGGATATCGAAGGTCCCATCTTTTCCAGAATCTGATCCTCCTGCCTCTCCTCCACATCCTGAACCGACAGGAGGAGTCTCCTCGGTGTGCCCATGGTTTGCAGCCGGCCGTGGCCGATACGGTTTTCGGAAAGTTCCCCGGTTATAATTTTCTCCATATCCTTCAGCGCCTTCGGGAGGAAAGCAGCCGGGATCTCTTCCGTTCCTATCTCTAACAACAAATCCTTTGCCATGAGAACAATAACTCCTCTGTTAACTCCTGTTAAACTTTCCCATCAGGGGGTATCCCATCTCTTCCCTCTGCCGGGAGTACCCTTCGGCGCTGAGGCGGGCGAGGTTCCTTACCCTGCCGATGTAATTTGTGCGTTCATTAACGCTTATGGCGCCCCGCGCGTCCAGGATATTGAATACGTGTGAACATTTCAGACAATAGTCGTACGTGGGAAGGATGAGTGCCTTCTGTGCGGTCTTTATTGATTCCGCCTCGTACATATCGAAGAGTTTTCTGAGCATGTCGGTATCGGCCTCTTCAAACTGGTAGGTGGAAAACTCCACTTCGTCCCGGTGATGGACGTCCCCGTATGTTATCCCGTGCCCCCACTCCAAGTCGTATACGTTGTCGATCTCCTGGATGTACATGGCGATCCGTTCTATGCCGTATGTTATCTCGACGCATATGGGGTTTAAGTCTATGCCGCCGACCTGCTGGAAGTAGGTGAATTGTGTAATCTCCATGCCGTCGAGCCAGACCTCCCAGCCCAACCCCCAGGCGCCGAGGGTGGGGGATTCCCAGTCATCCTCCACGAATCGTATATCGTGATCCAGGGGATCGATGCCGAAACTCTTCAGAGAATTAAGATACAGATCCTGTATGTCAAGAGGGGAGGGTTTCATGATTACCTGGTACTGGTAATAGTGCTGCAGACGGTTCGGGTTTTCACCGTATCTGCCGTCCGTCGGCCTGCGCGAGGGCTCCACATAGGCGACATTCCACGGTTCCGGCCCGAGCGCCCTGAGAAATGTTGCCGGATTGAAGGTGCCGGCTCCCACCTCTATATCATAGGGTTGCTGTACGATGCATCCCTGATCGGCCCAGTACTTTTCCAGGGCGAATATCAGTTCCTGAAAGGTCACTTCAACCTCCTTGAGCTACGGTATTTAAACGGGGGAACGCTATCATCAAGGGGAGGAGACTGTCAAGACGGAATCGAGTTTTGCAGCTTCGGAGGACTTGGATCATCCCATCCCGCTGATTTCATCCAGTACACGCAGGGACTTCGGTTCTTTTCCGAGGATATAGTGTATGAAGTGTCTGAATATCTGGCGGCTTTCTCTCAGGGCGTTATCCGACAGGATCAGACGGGGCATCCGGTCCGTTTCGATGTTCTTTCCCATCAGGAGCGTCTTGATGGTCCCAGCGGATATGGGGATGCCGTTCTGATTGCCCATGTCGCACTGCGAACAACGTATGCCGCCCCTTGCCGCATCAAAGAGGGCGGTATCGATTTTATCAAAGGGCGTGTTGCAGAGGATGCATCTCTCCAGTACCGGATCGTATCCCGAGAGCTTGAGCAGGCGCAGTTCGAAAAATCGTGTTGTCTCCTCCAGACCGTTTCCTCGTTCCAGAAGCCCCAGAAAGTTATCCAGAAGGTGGAAGGTGGCGGAGCTTCTCTTGCCCTCTGCGGTAAACCGGTCGGCGAGTTCGATCAGGTATGACGCAGTCATGGTTCTTCCCAGATCGGCCCTGATCTGCGGATAGTGATTGATGACATCGCAACCCTCTATGATGGCGAGGCTGTTTTCGTCCCTTCTGGAGAAGAGGACCGTGGAATGAGAGAAGGGTTCTATGGCGTTGCAGAATCTCTTCCTGCTCCGCCTGGCCCCCTTTGCTATTCCTTTCAACTTACCGAATTCCCTGGTGAAGAAGGTGACGATGCGGTCGGATTCTCCATAGTTGAGAAAATGAAGGACAAAAGCCGGTGTCTTGTGGGAAGGCCTTTTCATATCAGTAGCTTCAGGAATATGGTCGCAAGCCCCAGGAAGGAGAGATACCCGAATGCGTCCGTGAAGGCGGTCACAAAGATGTTCGATCCCAGAGCGGGATCGGCATTCAGCCATTTCAGGCTCAGCGGGACCAATGTCCCTATCAGCGTGCCCACGAATACATTGATTATCATGGCGAGGCCGAGAATCACCCCCAAAACGGGCATCCCCTTCCAGAGATATGCTATGACGCCGATGACGATCCCCAGCGCCAGACCGTTCACAATCCCCACGACGATCTGTTTGTAGAAAGCCTTCTTTGCGTTCTCGAAGGTGACTTCGCCGAGGGCCAATCCCCTGACGATCAGGATAAGCGTCTGATTGCCGGCGTTCCCGCCGAGGGCCGCCACCACCGGCATGAAAGCGGCGATGGCGATTACGATCTGTATGGTGTTCTCGAAGAAGCCGATAACCAGCACCGATGCGAGGGCTGTCAGGAGGTTGAGGTACAGCCAGGGGAGTCTCTTCTTGATGGATTCCATCGGTTCGTTAAAGACGTTGTCGTTCTCATGCAGACCGGCTATGCGGTAGATGTCTTCCGAGGACTCCTCCTCCATGACGTCGACGATATCATCAATTGTAATCCGGCCCAGAAGGTGGTTGCCGACATCCACGACGGGGAGGGAGAGAAGGTCATACTTCTCGAACATCCGCGCGACCTCTTCCTGGTCGATGTTTGTCTGGACGCTGGGTATGGTCTTGTCGATGGCGTCGATGGCCGGGCTGTGGCGTTTTGACGTGATCAGCTTCTGGAGGGGGATGGCTCCGACGAGTGTATTGTCCCTGTCCACGACAAACACATTATATACTTCCATCTCGTCCGAGGCCTGCACCACGGCATTCAGGGCGTTGTTGATCGTTGAATCGTAGGGGACCTTGACCAGTTCCGACTGCATGATGCCACCGGCCGTGTCCTCCTCGTATTTTAGGAGTTTTTTGAGGTCCCGCGATTCCTCGGGTTCGATTCCATCCAGGACGGCCCTCGCCTGATCTTCGGGTAGCTCGGCGATGACGTCCGCCGCGTCATCCGAGTCCATTTCGTCTATGATCTCGGCGAGCTTCTTGTCCGATATGTCTTCAAGGATCTGTTCCCGGGAGGCATCACTCAGTTCGGGTATGACATCGGATGCCTTTTCCACTTCGAGGAGGGAAAAAAGGCGTATCTTTTCCTGCTCCCCGAGATTGTCGATAAGATCGGCGATATCGGCCGGATGGAGTTCCGAGAACAGGTCGATGATATCAAATTCCCTGTTCAGTCGGATCCACTCACCCAGTTGGTTCAGATGCTTGATCTCTTCTTCCCTTTGTTTTTTCATGATACGCACCCGTTGCAAATCAAAACTTGCTCTTGTTACCACGTCTTAGAAGGCAGGGCAAGGGCGAGGTAGAAAAGAAGCTCCCTCTGCTGCCGGCGGGATACGGCAGGGAGTACACTCAAGGAAGCTGTCTCCGTCAATGTGAACTCTGTACAGAGAGGCAGTCTGAACTTTCAGAAATCTAGGGATCCCCCCCCAGGATCCTCGTACTTGACGTCTCCTCCGACGATGGTCATAATTGCTTTCCCTGTCAGGTTCCAGCCGTGGAAAGGACAGTTGCGCCCCTTTGAGCGAAATGCGCCCGCGTCAACCGTCCATGCCCTGTTAAGATCAATAATGGTGATGTCGGCATCGCGGCCCGGCGCCAGAGAACCTTTCGGTATCTTCAGTATACGTGCGGGATTTACGCTCATTTTTTCGATCAACTGCTGTATGGTGAGGATGCCTTCCTGTACCAGTTTCAGGCAGACGGAGAGGGATGTCTCCAATCCGATGACGCCGTTTGCGGCGTACACAAATTCGACATCCTTTTCGACGGACGAATGAGGGGCATGATCGCTGGCTATCGCGTCGATCGTGCCGTCCCTCAGCCCTTCTCTTATCGCCTCGACATCCTCCGCGCTTCTCAGGGGCGGGTACATCTTGAAGTTCGTGGAGAATTCCCTCAGTGCCTCATCGGTCAGCGCGAAGTAGTGAGGTGCCGTTTCCGCCGTCACGTCCACCCCCGCGGCCTTGGCCTCTCTTACGGCCTGGACGGAGCCGGCCGTGCTCACGTGGGCGATGTGCAGCCGGGTCTTTGTAAAACGGGCAAGGCCTATATCCCTCGCCACCATGATATCTTCCGCGATACCCGGAATTCCCGGGAGACCCAGTTGGGTAGATACGAATCCTTCATGCATCAGGCCGCCCGACGACAGGCCTTTGTCCTCGCAGTGGGATATCACCGGCATATCAAAGGCAGAGGCGTATTCGAGGGCGTGTCTCATCAGTCCGCTGTCCGCAACCGGATTTCCATCGTCGGAAAAGGCCACCACCCCGGCGCTTTTGAGATCGCCGAACTCCGTGAGGACCGTCCCGGCCTGTCCCTTACTGATCGCCGCGACAGGGTATATCTGTGCCAGTGCGGCAAGGCGGGCCTGCTTCAGTATGAATTCCGTCACGGAACGGGTGTCATTGACCGGATCGGTGTTCGCCATGCAGGCGATGGAGGTAAACCCCCCGGCCACTGCGGCCTCGGCCCCCGTTCTCACCGTCTCCTTGTACTCAAAGCCCGGTTCGCGCAGGTGTGTATGCATATCGATCAGACCGGGTGTAATTATTGTATCCTCCAGGTCAATGATCCGTAGATCATCTCCGGAATCCGTCTTTGAAAGGGAGATATTTTTTTCAAGCCGGGATATCTTTCCGTCTTCTAGCAGGATATCCGTGACCATATCCATTCCCTGCGAGGGGTCTATAACCCTCCCGCCCTTGAGTAATAGCTTCACTTAGCTCCTCCTGACAAGAGATAAAGAAGGGCCATCCTGACGGCAACGCCGTTGGTAACCTGTTCGAGAATAACGGAAGATGGGCCGTCGGCTATCTCAGAGGTGATTTCGACCCCCCTGTTTATCGGTCCCGGATGCATGACGATAACGTCGTCCTTTGCCGACTTGATGCTATCCCGGTTCAGGGAAAAATTCTGTGCGTATTCGCGGAGAGAGGGGAAGAGGTTCTTTTCCTGTCTTTCAAACTGCATGCGGAGCATCATGACAACATCCGCGTCCCGCAGTGCATCCTTCATGGTATGGCAGACCGTGACGCCCATTCGCTCTATACCCCTCGGTATCATCATTGCCGGTCCGCATATCACCACAGCAGCCCCCATCTTTATGAGGCCGTATATGTTTGAACGTGCCACCCTGCTGTGAGCTATATCGCCGACGATGGCGATCTTGAGGCCTTCTATCGAACCTTTCTTTTCGCGGATGGTGAGCATGTCAAGGAGGGCCTGGGTTGGGTGTTCATGTGCCCCATCTCCCGCGTTAATTATGGATTGTTTTAGTAGGCCGGCCAGGATGTGTGCCGAGCCGGCGGCACTGTGACGGATTACTATAATATCCGGATTCATGGCCTCCAGGGTTCGTGCGGTGTCAATAAGTGTCTCCCCCTTTACCACACTGCTTGTGGATGCGGAGATATTTATCGTGTCCGCGCTGAGTCTTTTTGCCGCGATTTCAAAGGACGCTCTTGTCCTGGTGCTTGCCTCGAAGAAGAGGGTAATAACCGTCTTCCCCCTGAGGGTTGGGACCTTCTTGATCGTTCTATTGGATATCTCTTTAAAGGATTCGGCAGTATCGAGTATGAGGTCAATCTCTTCCCGAGAAAGATCCCGTATTCCCAGCATGTCTTTTCTTGATAAGCCCATGGTGTTTTCAACCTTCAGCCGGGCGGGGGATGTACCCGCCTGCGTACCCATGCGGATATCCGTGCCCTTGTAGTGGGGTTATGTCAACCCTCTTCGATTACCACTTCATCCGCGCTTCTGGTATCCGTAAGATTAACGCTGATATTTTCCCACAGCGATGAGGGGAGGGTTTCGCCTATAAAATCGGCCCTGATGGGGAGCTCTCTGTGTCCTCTGTCGATAAGGACGGCCAGTTGTATCACCGCGGGTCTTCCGAAGTCCATGAGCGCGTCCATCGCGGCCCGTATCGTCCTGCCGGTAAAGAGGACATCGTCAACCAGTACGACCCGCTTGTGATCAAGGGGAAAGGGAATATATGTCTTTTCAATCTCAGGCCTTCTTTCCGTGCTCAGGACGTCGTCCCGGTAGAGGGTGATATCGAGCATTCCCAACATGACCTCGGCCCCCTCAATGGCAGACATCTTCTCCCGGAGCCTCTCCGCAAGAGAAACTCCCCCTTTCCGTACACCAATAATGATAAGATTATCAGTACCCCTATTCCGTTCCAGTATTTCGTGGGCAATTCTCGTAAGGGACCGTTCAATCCCCTCCGCATCCATAACCACCTTTTTCCTTTTCATGTCTGCTCTCCCTTGACCTGTCCGGCTGATAAAACGGTCCTGGTCACTTCCAAAGTTATAATTCACGGAGAGGGTTTGCTCAAAAAAAAAGCCTTCCCACAAAAATGAGAAGGCCTTCTAGCACCTTTTTTCTTTAAATCATCCAAAAGCATCGAAAACCCTTTTCGTTACAAACTGCATGTCCGCTCGGTTCGCTACATCTACCAGTGTTTGTATTTTGTGTCAAGGGGTTTTAGTGAAGTATGCGGCCCATCCTGTCCCACCTGATATCTTTGTTCTCCGTATCCCAGGACCAGTATATGATCAAGGCCTTGCCAAGGACGTCTTTCAGGTCTACGAATCCCCAGAACCTGCTGTCGTAGCTCTGATCCCTGTTGTCCCCCATAACGAATATATGGCCGGCCGGGACCGTGACGGGCCCAAAATTGTCGCGCGGCTGTATTGATGCCGGGAAGAGCAGCCTGTCAGTATACACACCGTGGCCGTCATTATATACGGACTCATTGATGTATATCTGTTTATCCCGTATCTCGATCGTGTCGCCCGCCACGCCTACCACCCTCTTTATAAAATCCTTCGACCGATCTACCGGATATATGAAGACAACGATGTCTTCCCTCTCCGGGTCATCGATGGGTACCAGTGTTTTTCGTATGAAAGGGATCTTTATACCGTAGGTGAATTTGTTGACGAGCAGGTGATCCCCTATCTGAAGGGTTGGTTTCATTGAGCCGGAAGGGATCTTGAATGCCTGCACAACAAAGGTCCTGATGAAGAGGGCTATGAGTATCGCTATGATGATCGCTTCCGCGTATTCTCTGACTACGCTTTTCCTGTTTCCGCCCATAAGGTTTCCTGTTTTCTAAGAAATTCGTTCCTGTAGGATATTCAGAAATATATCGCCGACATCGTTATCACTACCATCACAATTGATAAAGACCCTTTAAACAACACCCCCGCTAACCTTCCTATCAGGGCGCCGTATCCCGCCCTGAGGGCCGGTTCTAGTCTCTGCTTTTCCAGATATTCTCCCAGGAAGGCCCCGGCAAAACCCCCGAGAAAAGCTCCGATTATGGCACCCAACCCCAACAGGGTCGGAACCATTATTACGGCCCCGATGATTCCACCGATGATAGACAACACCACCCCTGTCTTTGACGAACCGTATTTCCTGGCGCCTGCGATTCCCATGAGAAAATCCACAGCCTCCGCAAGGAGCGAAATAAAGATAAGCACGAGAATGATCTTGAACCCGATCTTCTCGAATCCGGTTATCAGGGAGTAGACAACAACATCCCCCAGGATCAGAAGCGTCCCCGGAAGTCCAAATATGATGGAAAAGACTCCAATCAACAATACAACAACAAATATTGTAAGCCCGACTGCTTCGAGGAGCGGCAACTTATTGTTTCCTCTTTTCCTTTGAAGGGCTGATGGTTTCCCAGGCCAGAACCATGGGGCTGGCGATAAATATGGAGGAATAGGTTCCCACGACTATTCCTACCAGGAGGGCGAAGGCAAAGTCATGGATAACCGCTCCGCCCAGCAAAAATAGGGCGAGCACGACCAGCAGGGTTGTCCCGGATGTCAGCACTGTCCTGCTCAGCGTCTGATTTATGCTCGCGTTGACGAGCCCTTGCAGAGGTTGCTTCCGTGCTCCTGCTCCTTTGATGTTTTCCCGTATCCTGTCATATACGACGATGGTGTCATTGAGGGAATAGCCTATGATCGTGAGCAAGGCCGCAATGATGGGGAGGGTAAACTCCTTGCCCAGGAGGGAAAAGACCCCGACGGTGATGGCAACGTCGTGGATGAGGGCCACGATCGCCCCGACGGCATAGCGCAGTTCGAATCTCCAGGTTACGTAGATCAGTATCCCTATAACCGCATACAGCATCGCCAACAGCCCTTTTTCTCTCAGGTCCTTCCCCACCTTCGGCCCTACGACCTCAACCCTCCGTATCTCAAAATCTTCCCTGCCGTACGATGTGCTCAATGCCGCCGTTATCTTATCCGACAGTCCCTCGAGCGCGGAGCTGGTTTTCTCCGTGGTGATCAGGAATTCTTTGTTCTCACGGTATCCGAAACGCTGGATAACGCTGTTTCCAAGATCGGCGGTTTTGAGGGAACTTCGTATGGCGTCCGCATTTGTTTCCTGGAGAAATTTTATTTGTACCAGCGTTCCACCGGCGAAATCTATGCCCAGATTGGGTCCGCCGTGCAGCACCAGGGAAAGGATGCTGATAATTATCGCGAGGAGCGAAGCCCCAAAAGCGATCTTCATCTTTCCGACAAAGTCAATATTTGTTCCGGGCCGTATAATTTCCATCACTATCTCCGTTCCAAGTCAGGATTATCCTTATTTTGTTATATGCTTATTCGTTTGATGTTTCTATCCCATACAAAATAGTCGTAGAGGATTCTCGTTACAAAGATGGCGGTGAACATACTGCTTACAATACCGATGCTGAGTGTGACCGCGAATCCCTTCACCGGTCCCGTCCCGAACTGGAAGAGCACAAGGGCGGCGATAAGCGTGGTCACATTTGCATCGACGATGGTGAGCAGGGCCTTCGAGTACCCTCCCGCTATTGATGCCCGGGGGGACTTGCCCAGTCGCAACTCTTCCCGGATTCTCTCGAATATGAGGACATTTGCGTCCACTGCCATGCCTATGGTCAGTACGATACCGGCGATCCCGGGGAGTGTGAGCGTTGCCCTGAACGCGGCAAGGGCTCCCATAATCAGTATTATATTCAGGAAGAGAGCGATATCGGCGACGACCCCGGACAGATTGTAGTACACCACCATAAACAGTATGACCAGTATGGTCCCCACAATGATAGAGAGTCTCCCCCTATCTATGGAGTCCTGACCGAGGGAGGGGCCTACGGTCCTCTGCTCCAGTATCCTGACGGGGGCCGGCAGGGCGCCTGCTCTAAGGACGATAGCCAGGTCGTGTGCCTCGTCCATGGTGAAGCTTCCGGTAATCTGGGCGTTGCCCCCCGAGATCCTTTCCTGTATGACGGGTGCGGAATGGACCATGCCGTCCAGAACGATTGCCAAGCGTTTTCTGACGTTCTGTGCCGTTATCCGTTCAAAATCCTTTGCCCCCTGGGAATCGAATTTCAGAGAAACATACGGCTCGCCGAACCGGTCGCTGATGGTCACGTTGGCGTCCTCCAGGGACTCTCCCGTCAGAAGGGTTTTGTTCCTGAGCAGGTACGGTATCTTTGTCCTTCGTCCCGTTTCGCTCTCTACCTTATATCCATAGGCTATGATGTCGCCATCAGGGACCTTTCCGCCCAACGCCTCATCCAGGCTGTGTTCCTCGTCCAGCATCTTGAATTCCAGGAGAGCTGTTTTCCCGATCAGGCTTATGGCCCTCTGCGGGTCCTTGATTCCGGGCAGTTGGATCAGTATGCGGTCCTTCCCCTGGGGGATTATTTCGGGCTCGGAGACGCCGAACTCGTCCACTCTGTTCCGTATCGTCTCAAGGCTCTGCTCCAAGGCGAACTTTTCTATCGCCTCGATCTGTTTGTTATTTATCTTCAGCCAGATCTTCTCTTTTCCGTCAACTACTTCCGAAGACTTGATCTCAACGCTGGGGAAACCATCCTTGAGCACCTTTTCAAATTGTGTGCGTGCCTCCCTGTCGGTCAGTTCAAGGGTTGTAAAAATCCCCTCTTCTCGGTCCATATGCCTGAACCGGATCCTCTTTTCCATCAGGACATCCTTCAGGTCGTTGGCGATTCGTTCCATGGCGCTCTCGACCGCCTTTTCGGTTTCCACCTCCAGAACCAGATGCATTCCCCCCTGAAGATCAAGTCCCAGATGGATTTTGTCTGCGTTGCCCTTCCAGACGGAAGGAAGCTTCTGTGTGATGGAGGGCATAAGAAAAAATAGTGCGGTTGCAACGATGACAAGCGTTACAATACCCCGTGCCTTAAGGTTTTTGTCAGACATGTGAGTTCCTTTCGCTCTTCCCTACGAAGTTGCCTTCTGCGTGACACCCGCGATGTGGGCTCTTGAGATTTTTACCTTAACCTTGTCGGCCACTTCCAGGGTTACGACCTGCTCGGTAATGGCGGTAATCTTTCCATACAGTCCACCTGCGGTGATTACCATATCCCCATGAGCGAGATTAGCCAGCATTGTCTTTATTTCTTTCTGTTTTTTTTGCTGTGGCCGTATCAGGAGAAAGTAAAAGATTGCGAAAATGGCGACCATGACGAAGATGAATTTCATGTCCCCCCCGGGGGCTGCTCCTCCACCCACTCCGCCCGCTCCCATCGCATATGCCATACCGGTCATTGTACCTGTTCCTCCTTGAAGTTTTTAATCGTTTTCAGGCCCCACGTCCGGCATCCCGGACATGAATTCTTTTCTGAAGGCCGTGTAGTTGTCGTTTTGTATCGCTTCTCTGATCCTTTGCATCAGATTCATGAAATACCTGATATTGTGGATGGTATTCAAAACAATCGCCAGGATTTCCCCGGCGATAAACAGGTGCCTGAGGTACGCCCGTGAGTAGTTTCTACAGGTGTAGCAGTCACATTCACTGTCAACAGGCGCACTCTCCCCCCGGTAACGAGCGTTCCTTATAACAACTTTTCCATCGCTTGTAAATAGCATTCCATTCCGGGCGCTTCGTGTGGGCATCACGCAGTCAAACATGTCTATCCCATGATGGACGGATTCCACGATATCCTCCGGAAGGCCGACCCCCATGAGGTATCGCGGTTTTTCTTCGGGGAAGAGAGGGGTGCAGGTGGCGGTTATCTCACGCATCATTTCCTTGGGCTCTCCGACGCTCACCCCCCCCAGGGCGTAGCCGTCGAATCCGATGGCGACCAACTCCTCTATGCCCCTCCTGCGCAGGTCGTTGTATTCTCCCCCCTGCGATATGCCGAAGAGGGCCTGGCGATCGTTCTCCCTGGCCTCTTTGCATCTTCGTGCCCAACGTAGCGTCATATCAAGCGACTTCCCCGCATAGGCGAAGTCGGCGGGGTAGGGGATGCATTCGTCGAGGCACATCGTGATATCGGATCCCAGCGCCCCCTGGATCTCCATGCATAACTCGGGGCTCATGAAGTGTCGTGAGCCGTCTATATGCGACTGAAATGAAGCTCCTTCCTCCGTTATCTTTCGTAATTTTCCCAGGCTGTATATCTGAAATCCGCCGCTGTCGGTCAGGATGGGCCGATGCCAGTTCATGAACGTGTGCAGCCCCCCCAGCTCTCTGATCAATTCGTGTCCCGGCCTCAGGTATAGATGGTAGGTATTTCCTAGGACTATCTGTGCCCCTAGGTCAGCGACCCTCTCCGGCGTGAGCGACTTGACCGTCCCCTGGGTTCCCACAGGCATGAAGACGGGGGTGTCCACCTCCCCGTGGGGGGTTCTGATCCTGCCCAGTCGCGCCCCCGACCCGTGGTCTTTGTGGAGGAGGGTGAAGCCGAATCCATTGGCTTCAGATTCCTGTTTTTTAAGGTTGTCTTCTGTGTCCATGGGATCGATCTACTTCACAATCTTTATTAAAAATTAATCATTCAACATTGCCTTCACAGTATCAGCATGCAATCGCCATAGCTATAGAACTGAAATCTCTCCTCTATAGCCGCCTCGTAGGCCCTGCGTATCAGGTCTTTCCCCGCAAAGGCGGAGACGAGCAGAAAGAGGGATGACGCCGGAAGATGAAAATTCGTCAGCGCCCGGTCCACCGCCTTGAAACGATAGCCCGGGTATATGAAGAGGGATGTCTTCCCCTTCCCCGGTCGCGCTCGCCCATCCGGTTCGGAGGCCGCCTCCAGCGTTCGTATCGACGTTGTTCCCACAGCCAGAATCCTCCCGGCGCTGTTGATCTTTTCGGCCGCCGCTTCGCTTATCTCGAAGGACTCGCTCTCCATTTTGTGGTCCTCCACAATCTCGGCCTCGATGGGGAGGAAGGTCCCGTATCCCACATGCAGCGTTACCTCGGCAATGTCGACTCTCTTCCCTCGTAGCGCATCGAGTACCTCTTGGGAGAAGTGAAGTCCGGCTGTGGGGGCGGCGACCGATCCGGGGTTTTTCGCGTAAATTGTTTGATACCTCTGTAGGTCAATCGGATTCTTCGCCAGGCCCTTTTCCCTCTTTATGTAGGGGGGGAGGGGCGCGCTACCAAATGTTTCCAGAAAAGTATTGAAACCGTCCTCCGTGTGAAACCGGACTACCCATTTCTTGTCGGAAACCCTTTCCAGTACCTCAGCCCATGAACGACCGTCGAAGGATATTTTGGTTCCCACTCTAACCCGTTTGGCGGGCCTCAGCAGGACCTCCCACGTTGTGGGGGCGCCCTTCTCTTCGAGGAGGAGCAGTTCGATTGTGGCGCCGGTGGTCTTTTCCCCGGAGAGCTTCGCGGGGATTACCTTGGAATTGTTGATGACCAGGAGGTCGTCCCTGTCAAGGAATTCGGGCAGTTCATAAAAATACCGGCATTCGAAAGAGCCGCGAGCCCGGTCAACCACCATCATCCGCGAATGGTCTCTCTGCGCACACGGTTTTTGCGCGATCAGATCCTCAGGGAGGTTATAGTGAAAGTCTTCTATTCTCATGGCGAGTTCGGGGTAATAACCAGAAAGGGTTTGTAAAGTCAACAGGGAATCGTGTCAGATTGTGCAGACACGCGGCAGTGTTACGTGTCGTTATGTTATGAATATTCCGGACATCAGTTTCTTCCAAGATAGACGAGGAGCAGACCGACTATGACCGATACCAGCCCAAAGGCCCTGAGAGTGCCCTCGGGGGTGTCATACACCTTAAGGAGGTATGACCTGATCTTCTCGGGGAAGGCGAAGTAGGGGAGACCTTCTATGATCAGAACCATTCCTATGACACAGAGTAAAAACTTCATCGGTTGCTAACCATCCCTTTCAATCTCCTTTGCCATATTCCACAGGCAGTCCATCTCCTCCATGGTGGCTTCAAGCGGAGACAGGCCCTTCTTTTTCAGAGACTCCTCGATAAACGAGAACCGTGCGGTGAATTTCCTCAGTGAGGAGCGGAGAGCGTCTTCGGGATTCGTCTGAACGAATCGGCACAGGTTGACGAGCGAGAGGAACATGTCGCCTATCTCCCCCTCTATGCGATCCTTTTTCCCCTCTGAAACGGCCTCCCTGAGTTCCGCCAGCTCTTCTCCGATCTTCTCCACGACGCCGGCCGTGTCCTTCCAGTCGAAGCCTTTTTTTGCCGCCCGTCCGGTTATCTTGTGCGCCGCCATGAGGGGGGGCATGGAGCGCGGCAGGGCGTCGATGGGGGAGACTTCATTCTCCCCTTTTCCCCGCTCCCGGTTCTTTATGCGCTGCCAGTTTGCCCGAACCTCTTCCACATCGAGGGTCTGCGCGTTTTCAAAGACGTGGGGGTGGCGAAGGATCATCTTTTCCGATATGCCGGCGACGATGTCTGAGAGGGTGAAATCCCCCGCTTCCTCCGCCATCTTTGCCAGAAACAGTATCTGGAAGAGGACATCTCCGAGCTCCTCCTTCAGGCCGTTCGGGGAGGCCTGCTCTATTGCGTCGATAACCTCGTACACCTCTTCCAGCAGGTACCGACCGACATCCTCCCTTTTCTGCCGGCGGTCCCAGGGGCAGCCGTTCGGTCCTCTCAGCCTGTCGATGATTCCCGTAATCCTGTGGACGCTATGCTCCGTCTGGTCTTTCAATCGGCCACTGCCCCCTTTCCTTCAGAACATCGCGGTAGGCCGCGAGGGCTTCGTTGACGGCGGGCATCCCCGCGTAGGTGGCGAGCTGGAAAAATATCTCCGTCAGTTTTCCGGGATCACAGCCGACATTCAGCGCCGCATTGACGTGCAGCTTCAACTCGTCCGTGGCCCGGAGTGCGGCCAGCATGGCACATGCGGCCATCTGCCTCTCCGGTAGGGTGAGGATGGTCCGGGAATAGAGGTTCCCTGTTATAAAGCGCGAGAAGTCGTTGGCGAGTTCCCGGTCAAATTCCTTCCACATCCGGTAGGGGGGATCCATCTTGATCCCTTCACCGAAGAGTCGCTTTGCGGTTTCACGGGTACTGGTATCTTCCGTATTTTCCACGCTCAATCTCCTTCATTTCACCAGGAATATATCCCTGTCCCTGTCCTGAAAGTAGATATAATCGTACAATCCTTTACCGGTCGATCCGAAGATATCCTCCCCCCTTTTTCTGCATGCGGGGCAGCCCCGCCCTGGAACGATGATTGCGAAGATCCTGTTGCCGGTGCTTGCCTCGGAAGCGATGGTGATCAGACCTCCGCATTCGTCACAGATGCGGACGGTCTCCGCCTGGTGTTCGCTTATCATGTCCGTGTCGTAGAATATGCTCCGGTCGCGATGCAGGTACTCTTTCCCCTTTAACAACAGGTCTGCCCTCCGGGACGTGCGACCTTTCCAAAGGTCGTAGATAGCCGCAACCTGCTGCTCTATATACCGGCTCGTCTGGGGGGTCTGCTTGGTGGCCTCGGGGTCGTAGTCGGGTTCGGTTACGTGGCTGTAGTCGATCCCGGCCATGGCGAGGATGATCCCCACATTGACATAGGGCAGCGCGCTTTCTATGGAGTACCCCCCCTCGAGGACGGCGATGTCGGGGGACAGCCTGTCATTCAGGAGAGCATATCCCTGCGCGGAGAAGGACATGTTGGTTATCGGATCGCTGTAGTGGTTGTCCTGCCCAGCCGAATTGATGATCAGATCCGGTTTGAATTCGTCCAGTATGGGGAGGATCAGGTTATCCAGGGTGAACAGAAACCCCTCATCCGAGGTGTTGGGCGGGAGGGGCACGTTGATCGTATAGCCCAGGGCGTTCGGCCCCCCGAATTCATCGGAGAACCCGGAACCGGGATAGAGTGTCCTCCCGTCCTGATGGATCGATATGAAAAGGGTGTCGGGATCATGCCAGAATATATCCTGAGAACCATCGCCGTGGTGGCAGTCGGTATCGACTATGGCGATCCTCTTGTGGCCGTATTTGTGGCGTATGTATTCGACCATGATCGCTTCGATGTTTATATTGCAGAATCCCCTGGCGCCATGGACGATCCGCATGGCGTGGTGTCCGGGTGGGCGAACGAGTGCGAAGGCGTTGTCGACCTCTTTCTGCATCACCTTTTCGGCGGCGGTTATGGCCCCCCCCGCCGAGATCAGGTGGGACTGGGTAATGACGCTATGGGCGTCCGGGACGCAGATATGGATACGGTTTATGTCCTCGGTGGTGGCAAGCCCCGGCTTGAATTCTATGATATTGTCCAGATCGAGCAGGCCCTCCTCGAATACCTGGTCCTGCGTGTAGAGGAGCCGTTCCTCCCTCTCGGGATGGGTCGGCGATATCGCCCAATCAAAGGCGGGAAAAAATATCAGGCCGGTCCTTTTCTTACTGTCTGACATCGGAGCCCTCCTGCCCGAAGCCCGCGATTAGCCCCGGTTTAACCTGCGCCTTGATCCGTATGTTCTTGCCGGTTGCGTACCCCATCCCCCGGACCATGTTGAAGACCTGGTCTTCAATGATCTCCATATCGAGGTCGTCCTCACTCGCCCCCATCTTCAGAGCCCTATTACGCAGGGTTTTCATGCACATCTCCATCGCGTCCTGGTGGCCGAACCCGCGCGGTATGGCGGTCTGTATCCCCTCCTCCGCGATGGTTGCTTCCCCCTTTTCCGTATCGGCCAGAAGTGTCACCTCGGTTGTCGTCCGGGCCAGGGCGGCGCCGATCGCGTTGGCAACCTCAGAGTGCTCGGGCACACAAGAGGGCACGTCCATCATCTTTTCTATATACGGTGCCATCGGACCGGCCGGTCCTCCGACGATATAAACAATAGTCGGGGTGATCTTTTTCCCTTTGAGAATCTCATGGACGGTATAGACGGGTTTGTCATTGACCTCTCCGAGCATCTCCCGGACCGCGGAGATTATCTTGCGGCAGGTGAGACCGAAGACCTCCTGCGCCGCCTCATCGAGCGAGCGGTTCAAGTAACCGGCTACCTCTTGAATAGCCTTGAGGGCCTTTTCTCTGTCACCGATATCTGTGAGGCCGAGGAGTATCATGGCATCCGTTGGTGTGGGGGAGGGGCCTCCGAAGGCCGCCGCCGGTCCATCCCTCTCGGGACCGATGGTAATCCGCCCGTCCTCGTATCCGACCCTGCTGTCTCCCCCTACCCCTATGGATCTGGTCAACAGCCCCCTGATGAGTGTCTTATGCCCCCCTATGGTCATACCCAGGGGTTCCAGGAGGGGGACTCCGTCGGCAAAGATCGCAATATCCGTGGTCGTTCCGCCTATGTCGAGGGCGATAGCGTCCTCACGGCTATGTGTCAGGCTCAGGATGCCCATAATGCTGGCAGCGGGGCCGGAGAGGATCGATCCGACCGGATACCCGACGGACTGGTTGATCCCGGAGGTTCCGCCGTCCGCTTTCAGGATATAGACGGGGGCGGTTATCCGCATGCGGCCTACGTAATCCATCACATTTTTGACGAATGTGCTGTACGTTTCCCATGTCGCGGCGTTGAGATAGGTCGTCGCTATCCGTCTGGGAAAATTCAAGTTTCCCGACATGAGGTGTCCGAAGGAGACGTGCCTGAACCTGCCGCCCATGATGTCCCCTATCTCCGTTTCGAGGCCGGGATTTCGCGTGGAAAACTTTCCGACGATTCCCACATGTCCGATATTCTCCCTTTCAAATATACCCGCGATGTCGGCAACCTCCCCGCTGTCCGTCCCGGCGACCCTGATTCCCCGATGATTGACGTATCCGGATATGAAGTGGGTGTCTTTGCCGATCCTGAGCATCTCGGGTGGAAGGCCGGGCCCGCCGGCCAGGATCATCCCGACCCTGTCTGTCTTGCCCTGAACAATGGCATTGGTCGATATGGTGGTGCTGAGGACGACCCTCTCAATGTCACCGGGATCCTCGCCGATGAAGATCTTTTCTGTAACGGCTGTGAGTGATTCTATCAGATTTTTTTGGTCCGTTAGGACCTTTGCCCTCTTTTTGATCCGGAGTGTGTCCAGCAGGACCGCATCGGTGTGCGTTCCCCCAACATCAATCCCTATAATCATAATCTCTCCCCCGGGCCCTTTTTACCAGAGTTGCCTATCACACGGACCTACACCAGTCAATTTATCATTTTTCGCTGTTGTTTTCCGGGTAGACCCACCATGAAAACGGCCGGAAGCCGAGGTGCTGTGATCAACAGGATGATTGCGTAATTGTAATTTGAATTACACAATTTCACGTAATTCGCCTCTTTTTTTGAGACGAGATTGCCATTTTTTGCGGACGGAAATTTTCGCGTACAACACACAATTCGGGGAAGACACCTTTTTGCCCGTGCCCGAACCTTTCGCCACTCAATACCTGAGGGAGAAAATGAGGCGATCTTTTTTCAACCTGGTACATGTTTTTTCAGGGGGCTAGGATGCCGATAGGCCCCCTTCATTTCCAAGGGGGGAGCCTTACCGGTAAGGTATTTATCCCGCAATAGAGACCTTCCCTGACAATACCCTGGGCCACCTGTCTGCCATCCACGATAAAAAGTACGCGCACATCTATTCGATTCCAATCCGGAAGAGCTGCAATTCTTCCCCAGTTACCGTGGGCAAAACGGCCTCCCTTATCACAGACAGCTCACCCCGCTTGCAGTACCTTTCGGCCTTAACCCCTTGTCCCCATCTCCTCAATCATCCTTTTTACCTGTGCCGACTCTTCCTTCCCCAGACCCAGCTTGATGGCCTCCCGGAACGACTCCCGAGCCTTCGGAAAATCCTTCTCCCGGTAGTAAGCCAGTCCGAGATGGTAGCGGAATACAGGGCGAGCGGCAACGAGCCTGATTGCCTCAAGAAACTGATTTTTTGCCATAAGCGGAGAACCGCTTTTGAGATAGACCCACCCCAGCGTATCGGCTACGTCCGCGTTCTGGGGTATGAGCTCTTTGGCTTTCAGTGCCAGTGTCAGGGCGCGGTCCAGATTCTGATTCGTGTCGGCATATAGATAGGCCAGGTCATTCGCTGCCGGGCCGTATGATTCATTAACCTTGAGAAGACTTTCATAGGAACCGATTGCCTTATCGATATCCCCCCTGTTCCGGTAAAGAGAGGCCATTTTCATATAGGCTGGAAAATTCCGCGGATTCAACTGTACGACCCTCTTATACATTTCGAGTGCGGCATCATAATTCTGCTGAGCCAGTGAGGACGCGGCCATCATCGTCAAGGGAAGATCCGATTCCGGATTCTCGGCAATCAGCTCGGATAGAATACCGTCAGCCGTTTCGTATTTTTTCTGGCTTAAAAGAACAATAGCCTTTGTCAGAGACCCCTGCAAATCCTTGGGCCGCTTTTTTAGATAATCATCACAGAGAGTGAGGGCTTTTTCGTACTGCTCCCTTTCGACATAGATCTTTGCCATTTCACGAAGCGGCCTGACAGGATCGGGGTAGGTTTCTAGGATTTCACCGAAACTGCTCAGGGCTTCGTCCAGTTTTCCCTGGGCGCGGAACACCCCCGCCATCTCAAATTGGATAAGCGGCAGATCGGGATTTTTTTTCAAGATTGACCGGTAGTCCGCGATGGCATCCTCATAGTGCCCGGATTGCCGATGGGCTGCCGCCCGTAGGGCCATGGCCTGGTCGTCATCAGGATCTGCCTTTAATATTTTTCCGAGCTCTTCCAGTGCCAATGACGATTTTCCTGTCTTCAAGTAGATATAAGAGAGAGTGAGACGCATCCTCAGAGAGGTAGGATCTTTTTCAAGGGCCTGCAGTACCTCCGACAGAGAGATATCATATTGCTGATCATCCAGAAACGTCAGACCGTAATAGTAATCTCCCTCTGCTGATTTGGGGTCCAGAACGCGGGCCGTGGAAAACTCCTTTCTGGCCTCGGAAACCTTACCTTCCTTTCTGAACAAGATTCCACGGAGCATATGGCCTTTAGCGTATTCCGGCTCTTCTTTCAGTATTTCTTCTATATGTTTCAGGGCCTGATCATCTTGCCTTTCAGCCAGAAGGAGCTCGGCAATCTTGGATTTAACCGGCAGCAGTTTGGGCCATTTCTCGATAATCTTTTTATAGGCCTCTATGGCCTGTGGGTACTGTTTCAGAACTACATAGTAGTCTGCCAGGAGGATTGAGCTCTTCTGATCCTCCGGAGAAATTGCTATTGCATCTTTAAAGCTCTGGATGGCGGCCGAATGGTTTTTCTGCCTGTGCTGAACAACGGCCAGGGCCTGAAACAACTCGGGATATTTCAGCCCTCTCCCTGTGGCCTCCTTTAACAATGTCTCTGAGGCATTCAATCGATTGTTGCGCAGGTAAAAGCGTGCGAGGGCCAGATAGGAAACCGGTTTTTCCGGAAAATCGCGTTTGATGTCAAGAAAGGTGGATTCAGCCAGATCATGCAGGCGCATCCCCTCGTAAAACTGGGCGAGAGACAGTCGTGTAAATATATCTTCAGAATTGATCGCGGCCGCCGCTTCCATCATCTTTTGTGCTTCACCCGGTTGCTTTTCCAAAAGGAGGACACGGGCCATGTTTATTTTGGCGCTGGGATTGTCGGGATAGGTCGTTACCGCTTCCGACAGGACTTTTTTCGCATCATCCACCTTCCCGGTGTTTATCAGTGCGGTGCCCAGCATGAGCAGGGTTTCGAGGTCCGCTCCGACACTTTCTATCAATTGATTATAGAGTGGAATTGCCAGGGAATAGGCGCGATTTTGGAAGTACAGCAGGGCCAGTGTTTTTTTTGCCTCATTCAGGTCGGGGTTATACTTGATGGCCGACTTCAGCTCGCTTTCTGCCAGATGCGCCTGTTTTGATCCAATGTAGAGGGATCCGAGTTGGTAGTGGGCGCGTGCGTGATAGGGGCTTTTCTGCACCGCGTTTCTAAAATGGATCATAGCGGCATCGGTCTTTTGCTCCTCCAGGGCTTTCAGTCCTGACTGGTAATACCCTTCACCCTTTTCCTCATCGCTTTCAAAGAGTGAACAGCCCGCGCCGAGAAGTACGCAGGAGAGGACAAAGAAAGATATCAGGATTCTCAAAAATTTTGTTCTTTTCACTATCACCGTACCTCCAGTTACCATAATTGGTGTAATATGACTGCCGACAGCATTTTATTATGAAATCAATAGGTTGTCAATGAAATAACCAAAATTTTCTAGAGGACGGTAAACCCCCCGGCGTCTTTTCAATCAGGGCACATTTCGCCTGCGCCCCCATTTCCATGCGAGGGGTTCGATTCTTCCCTTCACGACGGGGCCACATCTTGTTAATATCGCTCGCCCTAATCCTGGCGTCAAAAGGATTTTTTCTCCTTCATAAGGATCTTTGACTGAATGAGGATTCCAAGAAGGGCCAGGACGATGGCGATGGCTGTTTCCATCATCGGCTCCAGTGTGAAGGAATCTGTGATGATCGAGCCCCCGGCCGCCGAAGAGAGGATGATGAGGGCCCAGTCGAAGAGGAGGAACAGCAGCAGCGCTCCGACGATCCCGCCGCTGACGTAGGCGATCCAGAATATCTCCTGAGAAACCAGCCCGAAAGAGGTCACAATCATGTAGGCTATGTAGGAGCCCGCGAGAAAACCGCCCACGAATATCGCAAAGCCCTGTAGGAAAACAGCGATGGCCACGCCGATGACCCCCGCGATAATCCCCACAGATAGGGACATGATGAAGGATTCTACGCCCAGGAGATGGTCGGCCAAGGTAAATCCGGTGATGAAACCTATGGCGCCCACGAAAAACCAGAAGAATTTTCGGCCGCCCACCAGCAGAAGGATGCCTATTACAACGTATATCAACGGTGTCAGTTTCATAAAGCCTCCCCCTTTCATGCTTGTCTTTTCAGGAACGGGTGCCCCCCTGCGGGCGGGTTATACCCGGCAAATGCCCTCGGCCAGCAAGTTGCATTCATTACAAAAAAAGTCAAGGGAAAGATGCCCTCAACAGTAGGGGTGGCCATGCGGTACATGTTCCGGCTGGTACTTCTCGGAGCTATCCGCCTTGCGGTGGGGGCTTGCGACCTGTTCGCTTGAGATTCCCCGGGGAGGGGGGACATTATTCGTCAGAGAAGATATCGTCGTCCTGGTAGTTTCTTTTCCTGATCCGTGCCCTGATGAATCCGAATACCGTCAGGAGTGCTCCCAGAAAGAAGAGGGTCTGATAGAGGTGAACGACAAGATACGTAAACCAGGTGGCCCTCTTTCCGAGATCCTTCACCCACTTACTTTCAAGCTCGGCAAGGGAGATGGAAAGGCTTCGGTGAATCGCCCTGTCCGGGGCATATCCTTCTCTCAGGTATTTCAGGATGTCCAGGATTCCCTTTCTTCCAAATTTTCTATTGATATACTCTATAAGGTCCTTACTTTCCTCGTAAGCCGTAAGGAGCGGCACCTCCCCTGCGGGGAAATATGTTACCAGATTCCTGATGCTGATATAATTTCCGGAAAGAACGGCCCTGTTGAGGACAAAACGCTCCCTGTCCATTATTATCCCCGCCATACCACCGCTTACCCACTGAGAGATTCCTTCGTCGAGCCATCGGGGAAGGTTGGCACTTTGTATATGATGGTGGAGCAGGAGATGGCACAATTCATGTTTAAGGGTTGTCGCGAGGAGGGATGGGTCTGCGGCCATCCGTGAATAGTCGATCACGATAAGCCTTTGTCCGGGAACAGCAAAGGCCGTGAAAAGGGTGCTTCCGGCCCTCTCTTGAAAGGTTTGTCTATCCTTGATCAGCAGGACCGTCGGTTTGAAATCGAGCCGCCACCCGAGCGTTTTCTCAAGTTCCTCTCTTAGGGCGGGATAGATATCGGAGACCTCTTTTGCGGCAATCTCCAGTGGCTCCTCGA
This sequence comes from Syntrophales bacterium, assembly GCA_028718565.1. Taxonomy (GTDB): domain Bacteria; phylum Desulfobacterota; class Syntrophia; order Syntrophales; family UBA2210; genus UBA6078. Next base: position 24,246 of record JAQULO010000002.1, read on the forward strand.
AGAGGACGATGACGGCATCCGTCTCGGTGGCTGATCTCTGTGTCCCCCGGAGCGGCGTCGGGAAGAGAAGGATGAGGCATATGAAAAGGAGGACTTTTTTACGGCATACCATCGAACACCTTTTTTATGTCCCGTTCCTGTCACGGATATTCCGGGAATCCGCGGTATTTGTTCCGCCGGAGTGATTCTGACCCACCCGGCAGAAACGGGGCGGTGTGAAGACTACTTGTGAAGCAGCCACACTATCAATGAAATGACAAGGCTGACAACAACCATGGTCGTTATCGGGGAATACACCGTCAGGTTCGGTCTGCTGATCATGATATCGCCGGGGAGGCACCCCAGGGGGAGCTTCCCCAGCCACGGCCAGAGGAGGCCCATGGCGACGAGTATGACACCAATGGTGATAAGATATTTCTGCATCATTCCTTTCCCGTACAAACGGTCTTCCTATTCATTCTTCCGTGACATGATAAAGAAAGGGGCGTGATTCGATGTAAACACCGTGGGGTCTCTTCGCACGATCGACTGGATTGCGGGATTCCTTCTGAACTCGCCGTCCAGAAACCGCCTCACCTGCCCGCGGTTCCACCCCTCGGGGTGACGGAACTGTCGGTAGAGGGTCAGGTCGCCGGCATAAAAGTCTTCCGTATCCAGCTTTGCTGCGTCCGGGCCGTAGGCGGGCATGTTGAATATGGCGAGATTCAGGTAATCGATATATTCTCGGTGCCGTATAACATAATTGAGGGTATTTTGCGCCCCTCCGAGCGTCTCGGCGGGGGTCCCGAACAGAAGGTAGATGTAGGTGCCTATCCCGGCGTCCTTGAGATTCTTCAACGCCGCGGATGCCTCCGCCAAGTCGATCCCCTTGTCGAGGGCGTCAAGGACTCCCTGATCCCCCGACTCCAATCCGATCTTCAGCATGACACACCCCGAACGTTTCAGGCCTCTGCAAAAGCCGGGGTCGGTGAGGTGCCGGGTTATCCTGGCGAATCCGTACCAGGGAACGCCGGGGGGGCTGTCCGCTATCGTCGCAAGAAGCACCGGACTCATAGCGTTGTCGAGAAAGTGTATCAGAGCAGGCCCGTTGCTGTCGATAAGGGTGCCGATATCGGAGAGCGTCTCGTGGACCGGAGGGTGGGAATAGACACTCCCCTCGGCCTTCTCCGGGCAGAAGGTGCACCGGCCCCAGTAGCAGCCGCTCGACGCGCTGTAGGGGAGGACAAACCCCGGTGACAGGTAGGGGGTCTCGTGGAAAGGGGCGTAGTCCGGCATGATGTGCCCGTTCGAAGGGGAGATGCCGAACATGCCGAGGAGGGGTGCCTCTCCCGGCCCCGCGATCATATCGTCGACAAGCCCGTCGAAGGGACTCTTCCAGTCTGGACTGCTGAGCCACGATGTCACCAGACCTCCCCCTAGGACGAGCCTCGCGTCCGGGCAGAGTTTCCGTATCAGGCCGATCAGGGAGAAGGCAGGGAGGGCCTGACTCAGATAGTTCAGTGAAAGCCCGACGACGGAGGGCTCCTCATCCGCGAAGAGTGCCCTCAGCCGCTCTGTAAAGTAGGGATAAAAGGGACTCTTCTCCGGCTTTTCGGACGCCCCGATGAGATCGGAACTCCTGAGGGGTGAGAGGGCCCCGTCCTGGTAGTTTGCGAGGCCGAGCTGCACGCCGCGGGGGTGCGCCGCCAGATCGAGGACGCGGTTTATCTCCTTCACCGCCTGGGTATAACGGCCCGTATGCCTGTAAATATCCCGGTGCAGGAGCGCCGAGAGGTTCGCATGCAGGTGCCTCAGCGCCCGCCGGGACCACGTGTCATCGGACCCGGAGGGACACTCCAGTAGACTCATCAGGCCTTCGAGATTGGCATCCAGCACGCGGCAGTGAACGCCGTGCCCCTTCAGCGTCCCCAGGAGCCTTGCAATCCCCGCGGGCGGCTCGCAGGGCCGTACGACGGGGGGGTTAATCAGAAACATAGTGCCGGATTCCACAGTTCGTCCATTCCCCGTAATTGTGCCTGACCCGCACTCGCACTCGCACTCGTACCATTCCCGACAGGTCTATTCCTTGCAGCGTCCGGCGATAAAGTTGTAGAGCCAGGCAAAGATTGCCCCCCCGATCCCGCCATCCACAAATGCCCAGGCAAGCCCGATGAAACTGCCGACAGGAGACAGGTTGTAGCCGCGGTACAGGCTTCCGATAAAAGTGGGATCGCCCGTCGCCCCATCAAAGGCGATGATCCACCAGGTCAGAAAAAAAAGACCGAATCCCCAGACCAGCCCGCACGTCAGTGCAAACGCCTTTACATTGAGCTTCATTTTGACATCTCCTTATTTTGATGGTTAAACCACGTTTCAGCCGCCGTAAAAAAGCGCAGCCGGGCCCAAGTTATCGAGAGCGCCCCGCGGTGCGCAGTAACAATTTGTATATACGGCGGGTTAAAGTCATGTCCGGGCATTGTCCGCACACCCGCAGGTAGTTGAAGAGAGGGCAATCGGGTAGTTGTGGGTCGCAATCTCTTAATAACAAAGATACAGGCCGTAATGCAAGTGAACTTAGGAGTAGCTTCGAAGCGTCAGGATCGAGAAGCCGACCGGGTTATGAGTCCGGGGAGGCTGTTGGAGCCGGGCAAAAAGACAATGGAGGCTGTCTGATTTTTATTCCGGGGTATCGGAGGCGGCATGTATTGGAGTATAAACAGCCCAGTCTTGGAGGAGCAACAACCTGGTTTGCATATGTAAGAAAACGAAAGTGCAGAAGGCTGTACAGGGTTCATAATGCCGATTGAGGCCACAGTTTGCCCCCTGGAAGCCTGTTTGATGCCATAACCGCGTAGAATCGGCGTCGGTTCACGCTCGGGCCAAAAAAAGTGTTGATGGACCGATGAGGGCAGTGAATTGCAAGCCAATACCGAAGACCCATTGATAGTATTGGCACAATAAATGAACCCTCATTGGCATGCTCATGCACTGGATTGGGGCTTCGAATCCAAACATACCGTTTGGCTCAACTCGAAAAAGCGTTAAAAAAGTTGAAACCTTGAAATATACAATAAAAGCTGCAAAAAAATCGTTGTACCTGGACGCCTATTCCTGTGCGGATTTCAGAGGAGAATGTTACCCGTTAATATTCATCCGAATATCTGCATCAATGGGTCATAGAAGGCTGGCGGCGGACTTGAAAAGTCGTCGATTCGGCCGATAACTCCGGCGACTTTCACGCCAGAGGCATCTTCAACGGCCGCTCTGTTTTCGTCAATCATTTCAGCCGGGGTTTCGTTTTTTCCTGCATCGATGAAGACAACCCCGGAGGGAACAAATCCCCTGAGCTTCAGCGCCTCAATCGTAAGCAATGTGTGGTTGATCGTTCCCAGCCCGGCCCGTGCGGCTACAATGGGCTGTGCTTTTGTCAGCGATATCAGGTCGGCAACGGATCTATTCCCATCTACAGGGGCAAAGAGACCGCCCGCTCCTTCGATAATCAGGGGGGTGTAGGTCGCGGCTTTCTCCTTCGCAATTTGTTCTATTGTCCCAAGGTCTATTGTTTTGCCTTCATCACGGGCGGCAAAGAGCGGCGCCTTGGGATTTTTGAAACAGTAGATGACCGAATCGGCGGGATTTTTGTCCCGTAGATTCTCCACACTGCGGTAAATGAAACGCGCGTCGCTCTCCATATCGTATGGATCCCTGCACCCTGTTTGCAAGGGCTTCAGGTAAAATGGATTATAACCTCTTGCAAAAAAGAAGTTCATCAACAGAAGGGAAAGCACGGTTTTTCCCACACCCGTATCTGTGCCGACGACGAATATAACGTTCTTACTCTTATTCAAGACTGCCATAAACATCCTTCAGGTGTTCGATAAACAGATTGACATCTCCTTTTTCATGAAGCGCGGTGAGCCCTATCCTCAATATGGCTTGATGCCTGGGCACCGTCGGATAACGGGCTGGCATGACGAAGATCTTTTTCTCGAGAAGGAGCTGGGCCAACGTTGCCGCTTTCGCCTCTTCCCCTATTTCCAGGGCCAGGATGTGGGCATCACCGGAAACCCGGAATCCTTCGCGGATGAGGCATTCTTTCATAAATGCACTGATTGCTCCGAGCTTAATTCGCCTCTCTTCGCTTGAGGCGATCATGTCCAGCAGCAGCATGGCCGTGGCGGCATGCGCTTCAGGCAGTGCTGTTGTATACATGAGGGGCGATGCAAAGTTGAATAGGTATTCCTTGAATCCGCGGGGGAGCAGTACGAAAGCGCCAAAGAGGCCGAATGCCTTTCCAAAGGTGCCTACGGCGATATCGGCGACCGAACTGGCAATACCGCGGCCTCCGATACCCAATGCCCCGAAGGCATGCGCTTCGTCAACAATCGTCAGAAAACTATAGCGTTCTTTCAGGTCGCTCAAACCGGACACATCCAGCAGATCTCCGTCCATGCTGAAGAGAGACTCCGTCAGGACGGCAGCCTGGTTGTCTCTGTGCGCGTCCAGCCGCTTTTCGAGATGGGTCAGGGAGTTGTGGTTGTAGCCGTAGAAATCGGCCCCGCTCATGACCATCCCCTTCACACTGCTCGCGTGTACGTGCTTGTCAAAAATGGCCGTATCACCCTTATCGAGGAAGGTGGAAATGACAGCCATGTTGGCCTGGTAGCCGCTCGGGAAAAAAATGGCGTCATCGTATCCGAAATACGCGGCATACGCCCTTTCCGCCTCGTTTATGACAGTGTAGTTCCCCGAAGCCAGCCTGGATGACGAGGAGGAGGTCCCATACCTCCGGAAATTGGCGGCCGTCATGTGCCGCAACTCCGTGGAAGTACCCAGCCCGAGATAGTCGTTAGAGGCAAAGTTCAGCACCCTCTCGCCGCCGACAAGAAGGTGACTTCCCTCCCTTCCCCCAACCTCCGGCGGGTTGCGGTAGAGGCCCGCCTGATGCTGTAGCCTCAATCGGGCTGTGTATCGTTCAGCAAACATAAAAATTTTTTCTCGTAATGACCACGCAAAGTTTCTCTTTCAAATTGTTGACCGTAGTCAGAGGCTGCGTAGAAAAATTCACCTTCGATAACGGGATCTGTGTTTTTCTCGGCCTTGAGCCCGCAACAAAAGGCCGACTTGCTCCGGCTCAGGAGGTTACCGGATAAAATGAATTCCCCATCTAAAGGCTTCCCCGGGGGAATGCGGCAAATGCCTATCTTCAGGAGGAATATGTGCCTCTCAAAACCTGTCAGGTGGCGGATATGAAAGGCCCCCAACTGGGCAAGCGCCTCCAGCCCCATATAGACAGGGGTGCCGCAAAAAACCCGGATAGCCCCGATTTTCGTCGCACTTACACCCGTGATGGTGTCCAGCATGACAAAGGTGTCAAGCCCGGTATGAATCTCGATCTCCGTCTCGGCCATTGTTCCGTTCAACCCCATTTCCGAGAACCTCAATATACGCTCTTTACAACAAGGGCGCTGTTCTGTCCGCCGAATCCGAAGTTTTCGATGACCGCCGTGCCGAACGGGGCAGACATCCCGCTCCTGACAAATTTGACCTCTCCGTGACAAGGTTCGTCAAGATTTCTGATCTCGGGGAGGTATCCGTCCCGCATGCAGGCAAGTGTTATGGCAAGCTCCAGCGCGCCGCATGCGGAAGCTGCATGGCCAATCCACGACTTCAGTGCAATTACAGAGGGTTGCGCCTTCCCATATATCTCAAAAATGATATTAGCTTCCATTTCATCATTGAGCACGGTTCCCGTACCGTGCGCGGATACGGCGTCTATCTGCGATGGAGAGACCTCAGCCTCTTTCAGCGCCGCATTCATGGCGTCCTTCGCGCTCCGCCCGCTTTTTTCGGGAGCCGTCATGTTATGCGCGTCGAGCGAGCACCCGTAGCCGCACAGCTCTGCGTAAATTTCCGACCCCTGTTTCTTTGCCTGTTCTAACTCCTCAAGGAGGAAGAAGGCCCCTCCCTCACCCGGCACAAATCCATTCCGGCCGCAGTCGAACGGCCTGCTTGCCTTTTCAGGTTTGCCGCTACCAATGCACAGCGCCTTCGCTTTTTTGTATGCCAGGATACCGCCGGAGCTGAGCCGGGAATCTCCTCCCCCGGCCAGGGCGCAATTCAGGTAGCCATCCTTTATCTTCCGGTAAGCCTCCCCGATGGCCTGCAGCGATGAAGAGCAGGCGGTCGACACGGTAAGGTTTTCCCCGTGGATTCCTATGAGCTGGGAGATGACGGATGCTGCCGTATTTGGCAGAAATTTCAGGATCCACAGCGCCTGGAGGTCATTACGGTCAATGTTTCCTTTGGTGACCTCCGGAAATTCTCCGCCGATGTCAAGGTTTGGTCCCGCGCCGACAAAGAGACCGGCCCTTGCAAAACTTTCTTTTAAAGACCCTGAATTCCGCACCGCATCGATAGCGGAGGCGACGGAAAATTGCGCCCCCCGGTTCAAATAGCGGCCGTCCTTAAAGGGCCCCGTATAGGACCTGATATTGAAGTTTCTGACCGGAGCGACAACAACTTCCCCGTCAGACGCCTGCCTCTCAAAGGCGACTTTCCTTCCTTTCAGACTCATTATGATTTCATCCGGTGTGCAACCGAGAGAGGAAACAACCCCTATGGATGTAATGACGACCCTTCGTTTCATTCAGACTTCCCGGTAAATTTCTGCCAATTCTTTCCGGCTGATAAATGCCGGCTTTTCGGCAGGATACCCTGTTGTGATGAAGCACCTGACACTGGTCCCATCCAGAGAAAGACTCTTTTCCGGCTCATCTATGAAAATGAGCGGCGCCGTGAGGATACAGGAACCAAGACCAAGCTCTTCTCCCTTCAGGAGGTATCCCATCAGGGCAAGTCCGACGGAGATATCGAGGTCTCTGTGCCTTTCATCGCGCCTCCCGCAGTACCCCGGGTCGGGCAGGCTTTCCGTCAGACTGGGGACCTCCATCGTAGTCCCTACGGCAAAAAGCGCCGGGGCATCAAACATAAACTCTGAAAAGCGGTAAGAGACGTTGACCCGGTTCCTCAATTTTTTTGGACTGTCTGAGTCTGTGACGGTGGTAAGCAGCCTTTCCCGTCCAAGGAGCATGGCCTCGCGAAGAGCGGCTTTAGCCCCGGATGAGATGACACGGATGAAACGCACCGGTTGCCTGTTTGATGGAGATGGTGCTTTTATTGCTGCGGAGATCATCTTCAGCAGGCATTCCTCCGGCGGGGGCGTGTCGGTATATTTCCGAACGCTTCTCCTTGCGTCGATCAGCCTGTCAAGAGTCGTCATTACCTGCATGCCGCGCCCTTTCCAGCTGATACGTTACATAGTCCACCAGGTCCCTTATCTTGAGCTGGGGGCCTTCCACGGTCCGGGCAGCAATCTCCTTGATCCTGTCTTTTGTAAGGAAAGGGTACTTCTCCGCAATATACGGAACGGTGTCCGCCATCTGCTGCTCTGCCTCCGACATGTAATGTCTGAAGCACCCGAGAAAAATATCATCGTCTTTTACCGGAATCTTGAATCGATTGTTTATAGCGACCGCCAGTTCTAACAGATCAATCGATTCCGCGCCCAGATCCTTGATCAGGTACGTATCCGGAGTTATATCGCTGTCCTCCAGGTCAAGGAGTTCCGCAAGTATTTTCTCTATTTCCGCAAATATATTCATGTAGTCCTTGCCTTTGCTGCTGTCAGAACACCTTTAAAAATCAAATCTTTTGCGCCTTTCATTTTCCGGATGTGAGTCCGCCGTCCATGGTCACCACCGTGCCGTTGATGCCGTCTCCCCCATCGGAGAGGAGAAAAAGTATCGTATGCGCTATCTGTTCGCGGGTTATCGCTCTATTGGTCGGAACCTTATCAAGCACCGCCTTGCCTTTCCTCCTGATATACGCGGCGCCTCTCCCCGCGTTGACATAGCCGGGTCGAAGGATTGCCACAGTGATACCTCGTCCAGCCATTTCCAGCCCCATATTGAGGTACAGCGCCTCTGAGGCACGTTTCGCCGCCGCATAGAATCCCTGTCCCGGATTGGGCCTCTCTGCCGCGGTTGAGGAAATATAGATGAGTCTTCCCTTTCTTTTTTTTAGCATTGCCCGCCCGGCTCGCTTCAATATCCATGCCCGGAAGGAAACATTCTCCGTAAAGTAACGACAGGTCATATCCTCATCAGCCGACGCAACGAGGCTCTCATAATCGTCATTAACAAAATCTATCAAGACGTCTAAATCTTCAGCGATATCAGTGAAGAGGGTATCAAGCGTTTCCCGTTCTCCGAAGTTCAGATAATGGCTCTCGAATCTCCCGGCGAATGGCAGCATGGATTCAGATATCGCCTGAAGTCCCCTGTCGCTCCTGTAGGTAAGAATAGGATAGAGGGAAGCTTCGATCATGGATTGCGCCAGGGTCAGGGCGAGTTCGCAGCTCCCTCCCAGGATCAGGGCGCGTTTACCCGTAAATGTTCCTTTCAAATTTTCATGACTCCCGTTACCAGTTTTTTGTCCCCGCGACTTATAGAGCACAGGATACGGTTTTCCCCGAATTCCATCCTGAACGGATAACGGCCTGGCTTGAGAAATTCCCGGAATCTGACATTCTCTATCGAGAGAACATCTCCCTTGATCTCGGCCTCCCTGACGGCCGTAAGAAATGCGTGGACAATCAGACTTCCCGGGACGACCGGGTATCCCGGAAAATGTTCCCGGTAGATGCCGTCTCCGGGATCAAAGTGAAACACCCCTTCCAGGACATCTTCAGTGTTCACAGCGTTCTCAGAGGCGACCATAGTCTGCGGCCTCCGTGATGACCCGGATCGACTCATATGTCGCATCGCAGATTTGATCCATTTCCTGTAGGGAGATGGCGAGCGGAGGCATCAGTACAACGACATCACCCAGAGGCCGGATAATGACCCCTCGCTTTCGCGCCTCCGTGATGACCCGGTGACCAGTCCGTTTTTCCGGAGTGAAGGGTTCTTTTGTTTCCCGGTTTGCGACAAGCTCTATCCCGACCATGAACCCGCATTGGCGGACGTCACCGACATGCGCAAGAGACGTGAAGGGCTCCAACTTTTTCGTGAAATGGGCGATTTTTGCCTGGAGATTTTCTATGGTGCGTTCCTTCTCAAAGACCTCCAGGTTGGCGATGGCGACCGCGCAGGCCAGCGCGTTTCCCGTATAGGTGTGCCCATGAAAGAACGTCTTGAATTCTTCGTACTCTCCCAGAAAACCTTCGTAGATTTTCTCGCTTGCAAGCGTGGCGGCAAGCGGCAGATATCCTCCCGTGATCCCTTTGGCGACAGCCATGATATCCGGTGAGACACCCTCGTGCTGACAGGCAAACATCTTTCCGGTTCTTCCGAATCCGACGGCGACTTCATCGGCGATCATAAAGACACCAAAGCGTGTGCAGAGCTCACGCACTCTTTTTAGATACCCTGGCGGCTGGACGAGTATTCCCCCGGCTCCCTGAACTATGGGTTCGACGATCAGGGCGGCAGCCTCGTGGTGATGTTTTGCCATGGCATCCTCCATATCGCTCAGACATTCCATGCCACAGGAAGGATATGACTTTTCAAAAGCGCAACGATAGCAGTAGGGAGAGGTTACCTTAATGGTTTTGAACAAAAGTTCTTTGTACATGGAGTGAAAGAGGTCGATGCCGCCAACACTTACGGAACCTATTGTATCCCCATGATAGGCATTGGACAGGTGAATGAATTTTTGCTTGTTCGGATCTCCTCCCGGTGCTTGCCGGTGGTACTGAAAGGCTATCTTCAAAGCTATTTCAACTGCCGTGGAGCCGCTGTCGGAATAGAAAACCCTGGTCAAACCTTCCGGAGCTATTTCAATAAGGCTTTTTGCCAGCCTGATTGCGGGAACACCGGAAAGTCCCAGCAATGTGGAGTGAGCTAACTTCCCTACCTGGTCTACAAGGGCGCGATCCAGGGCCTCTTTTCTGTGTCCGTGGATGTTGGTCCATAGCGAGGAAACAGCGTCGATATACCGATTCCCATCGACATCTATCAGAATGCATCCTTCTCCCTGCTCAATTATCGGTGGCTTTTCATCTACATAGCCGCGCATTTGGGTAAAAGGATGCCAAAGGTACTTCCCGTCAACTTCCGCCAGGTCTTTATACTCTTGTCCGCATTCCGTCATTTTTCGCTATTCCTTTTACTTGTTGAGCGGGGAAACGTCACCGGAGATTATCCTCCTGAGCATCCCCTCCTGATCCCTCATGATCAAAAATCCATCTTCATTGATGTCCTGAAAAATGCCCGTATAGGTGGTATCGATGACATCGACGCTGATTTTTGTTCCGATCATTTTTGTGAGTTGTTTCCATCGTTTCATGATCGGGTCGAACCCGTGCGTTTTGAAGGTCTTGTTATATTCTTCCAGAAGCTCCAGGCAGGTTCGCAGGATGACCGCTCTGGAAAAAAATCTTCCCGTTTCAATGAACAGAGAGGTGGCCTTGTCCCTGATGTCGGACGGAAGACTTTCCCGGGTAGTGTTCACATTTATACCCACACCGATAACAACGTGATAGACCCTGTCCATTTCGGCTTTCATTTCAGTGAGAATTCCGGCCACCTTCCTTCCCCCGATCAGGACGTCGTTCGGCCATTTGATGGATGCATTTACAGGCGCGCAGGCAAGAATAGCCTCCGCTACTGCGACGGAGGCCATCAGCGTCAGTTTTGGGGCCTCGTTGGGGGAAATCTGCGGACGTAAAATGAAGGAGGCGCAGATTCCTTCCCCGGTCGGAGAAAACCACGATCTCCCCCTTCTACCTCTTCCCCGTGTCTGCCATTCTGCTACAACGACAGTGCCTTCAGGCGCCCCTTCATTTGCTAAATGTTCAGCCTGAAGATTAGTGGAATCCGTATCGCTAAAATGGAAAATGCGGCTCTTTCCGAAGACGCTGGTCTTCAGACCCTCTTTGACCTCGTTTTCGAGGAGACAGTCGGGGCTCCCCCGCAAGACATATCCTTTTTTCCGAGATGATTCTATTATGTAGCCATCTTTTTTCAGCGCGCCAATGTGCTTCCAGATGGCCGTCCGGGAAATCGTCAGCCTCCGCCCCAGGAACTCACCGGAGAGCCAGGTCCCTTTTTCTTCTTTCAGGCATGCTAGGAGTATTTCTTTTGTAGACATGGAATGGCTGATACCATCTACCTTGACATATGTCAACTAGAACTTTAATTATGGTTGACATACATATCCTTCTCTGTTATGCAGCCCCGGTGGTTGCCGGGTATTTGATATGAATAATCGCCGGCAAAGGAGGAGAAATATGATCAGCGCAAATATCGCCGGAATTGCCGAGAAGATTTTACGTGAGGGTGAAAATGTCCTGTCTTTCGACGATGTCCGCGCGCTTGCCCATCTTCCTGAAGAAAACACCATAGATCTCCTGTACTGCGCGCATAGAATCAGGAAACACTATAAGAACGAACTCATTATCTGTTCCATTATCAATGCAAAGTCTGGACTCTGCACCGAGGACTGTGCATTTTGTTCGCAGTCGTCACATCACTCAACGGGAATAGACATATACCCCTTGCTGGACAAGGAAGAAATCGTCAGCCGGGCTCATGACATGAAGAAAGCGGGCGCGACGAGATTCTCCATGGTAACAAGCGGAGTTATGCTCACGGATAAAGAGCTGAACACCGTCTGCAGTGCTGCGGAAACCATCGCCAGGGAAACGAAGGTCACGGTATGCGGTTCTCTGGGCATGCTCGACGAATCCATGGCTGTCCGTCTCAGAAAAGGGGGCCTTTCCGTGTATCATCACAATCTGGAAACCGCCCGGAGCCATTTCGATAGAGTATGTACCACCCACTCATATGATGAAGACATACAGACGGTAAAAAGCGCCGGGGCGACCGGCATGAGGGTGTGTTCGGGAGGTATTCTGGGCCTGGGTGAAAACTGGGAACAGCGCATGGAGCTTGCCTTCACCCTCAGGGAGCTTGACGTGGACGGGATTCCCCTGAATTTTCTGAACCCAATTCCAGGGACGCGCATGGAGGCCATGCCCCTGCTTTCACCCATGGAAGCACTGAGATGTATAGCCCTCTTCAGGCTGGTCAACCCATCGAAGGATATCATTATTTGCGGCGGCAGGGAGGTGACGCTCAGGGATTATCAATCTTGGATATTTTTTGCCGGTGCCAATGGTCTCATGATCGGCAATTATCTGACAACGCAGGGACGAAATATCCAGATGGATATCGATATGCTGAAACAGAGCGGGACAGAATACCTCAGCTAACGATAAGGCTTAAATATGCATGACCCCTCTCGCCTTCCGGAGGTTTTTCCAGAAGGGCTTGTATAGGAAACTCTCTTCGCCCAGGCCGCAGAGCTGTTCGTACATCGGCCGAGTGACCGTAAAGGCGAGCAGCTCCGGGTCCAGATACCGGCGCATCGCGATATCCGTTGCGCCGATAATCGCCTGGGCGACGCCCAGGTCATCAAAGGGGGCGACCAGTTGGGAGCACCCCGACCCGAATGGCGCGATCACCGGGGCAGGATCGCCCGGCGCGCTGTAATACTGGGCGCCCGTCATGAGCAGGCCCATCTGATCGGGGTTGACAAAGAAGGTCACGCTCCTGAGATACTCATACTGATCCGCGCGTAGCGGACCGATGAGGATGTGGGGGTTTTTCTGGTCATACCCGGCACGGTAATCCAGCCACTGGTTCATCGGGGCGTGCGATGCCTTCAGTCCCTCGTCATTCACGAGGAAGCTGACCATGTCCTCCCTCGACCGCGTTTCCGCGCCGCACAGCCAGTGACCGGCCCCACCGCAGCCGAAGTTCTCTTTCGTCAGGTGCAGAGTCTTTCCGCGAAGCCACTGCCGGTAGAAGGCGAACACACATGCCCGGGTGCCTGGTTTCGGTTTCACCAGCGGCTCGAACGGATGGATGTCGGGCGCGTCGTAGAACCCTATCAGAGGTATCTCCAGGCCGGCCTTCTCAAGCAGGTTTGTCGCATCAGGTTGCATATCTGTCTCCTCTCTGTGTCGATTTAGGGGTCATGCCGGGTGTGTCTTTAAATTGTCCTCTTCACCGGCAGAAAGTTTTAAGCGCTGGACGGGCTGGACGGCGCTCCCCGCGATCCCCCTGACCGGGCTGTTCATGTGGTTTGCGTACGCCGACAGGGGGCATCATTCATGGTGTGTTCTTTACCACACCACAGATTAAGTGTGTTGAGAGAATACGAAACTTTCCCTGAATTATCAATGATGATTATGCCCGTCCGGGATTGGGTCGAACAGAAAGCTTGCAAAATTCGTGCAAACGGAATACCTATCGATCACAGGTGAGAGACTGACCAGGCGGTACCGCGGGAACTGTATTTATGGTGGACAACGAGACAACAGATATGACGCTCTTCGTCAGGACGTCGGAAGCGGATATTACCGGCTGGGACAGGCGAAAGATCGTTGATGCCCTGATCCGGGAGGCCGGTGTGGACCTTGATACGGCGGAGGAGATAAGCCGGGAGGTGGCGGATCGGATCGCCTCATCGGGGATCGATATCCTTACCGCATCGCTGATACGAGAACTGGTGGATTCACGGCTGATCGAGCGGGGAATGAAGGAGGCGACGAAACTACATGCCCGCCTGGGGTTTCCTCTCTATGACGTGGGCCAGCTTATCCTGTACCGTAACAAGGAGAATGCCAATATCCCCCACAGCCCCGAGGGGACAAACCTGACCCTGGCCCAGGGGATCAAGAAGGAATTCGCCATCCTCAATGTCTTCTCGGAGGATGTCGGGTATGCCCACATGGGGGGGGACATCCATATCCACAACCTGGGGTATGTGGACAGACCCTACTGCTCCTGTCAGTCTCTCGAATATATAAAGAAATTCGGGCTGAATCTCCCCAATTCCCTTGCCGTCGCGGTGCCCGCAATGCACGCGGAGGTGCTGTTGTCGCACATGGTGAGATTTGCCGCCGCCCTTCAGGGTAACTTTGCCGGGGCCATCGGATGGGACGCCGTCAACCTCTTTTTCGCCCCCTATCTGGAGGAACTGACCGATCGGGAGGTCATGCAACTGGCGCAGAGGCTGATCTATGAATTCGCCCAGCAGGCCGTTGGTAGAGGAGGGCAGACGATCTTTACCGATATACACCTCTACTGGGATGTCCCCCGGTATTTCAAGGACGTTCCCGCCATAGGCCCTGGGGGGGAGTATACGGGCAAGACTTACGGGGAGTACGAGAAGGATGCACAGCGGTTTGCCAGAGCCCTCTTCAAGGTACTCGGGAAGGGGGACGCTGCGGGGCGTCCCTTTGTCTTCCCCCGGCCCTTTGTGCATATAACGGAGAAGTTTTTCCGGGTTCCTGGTCACGAGGAGTTTCTGGATGCCGTTTGTAATGTGGCCGCTGATAAGGGGAGTCCCCACTTTATCTTCGACAGAGATAACACCCTCAATATGTCCGAATGCTGCAACCTGGACATGAACGGCGCGGAAGAGATGGTCGATGCGCGCGAGCCGTGGAAGATGCGTTATTTCGGCATCCAGAACGTGTCGATAAACCTCCCCCGACTGGGGTATAAGGCAGGGGGGGATGACAAGCGACTTTTTTCAATGATTGCCGATATCATGAGCCTTGCCGCGAAGGCCCACTTGCAGAAGCGGGACTTTATCGAAGGCCTTTTGTCGCACGGCGGTGAGGGCCCGTTATCCCTCCTGACCATGGGGTATGACGGTATGCCGTACCTGAGGATGAACCGGTCCGTATACCTTATGGGGATAATTGGCCTCAACGAACTGGTATGGGCGCATATGGGGCGTCAGCTCCATGAGGCGGAGATCCCCCGCGAGTTCGGGCGGGGCGTTGTCCGGTACATGAAAGAGGTCGCCGATACCCTGACGAAGGCGCACGGCATACGATTTATCCTTCAGCAATCACCGGCGGAGAGTACCCCCTACCGCCTGGCACGGCTGGACCTGAAACATTTCTCTCCGACGGCGGGACATTTTGTGCGGGGCGACATATCGAAGGGAACTGTATATTATACCAACTCGACACTTCTCGCGGCATCATCGTCCATTGATCCTTTCGAGAGAGCGGCCTTTGAAGGTGCTATCCACCCCTTCATGGAGGGGCATGCCGCGACCTGTATATGGCTGGGTGACACGCGACCTGACCCGAAGGGCCTGGCCGGGTTTGTCAGGAAAGTCTTCATGGAGACCGAAAACCGGCATGTGGTATTCTCGCCCGAGTTCACCACCTGCCTGGAGTGCAACACGACGTCCAGGGGCATCACGGACTCGTGCCCCTTGTGCGGTTCGGGTAATGTGGAGGGGATTGCCCGGGGCGCGGGATATTTTTCCCGGATGTCGAACTGGAACAAGGGAAAACTGGCGGAACTGAGGGACCGCAAGAATCAGGGGGGCGCCTTCGGCGGGGTTTAGGGGACGTAAAAAATCGGTGCAAACAATAACTTTTCTTGACAGTACGATTTACCTGGTATATAAGCGGGGCCAGGTGAGATGATATGAGAAAGACCGGAGCTACAAACATCCAGAGCGCGGGCATAATTATAGGCATCATTATAATTACCTCCTATATGTACGGGGGCTGGGTGATGGTTTGATCTTGTACGTATGTTTGACACTGAAACCGTTGCCGGTCCCGGCAACGGTTTTTTTATTTTGATGAGGAGGTGGTAAAGTGGAACTGAGCGGGGCTCAAATATTAATACGATCATTTATGGAAGAGGGGGTCGATACCATTTTTGGATATCCCGGCGGCTCCGTTCTCGATATCTATGATGAACTGTACAAATCTTCAATCAAGCATATCCTGGTCCGTCACGAACAGGGCGCGGCCCACGCGGCCGATGGATATGCCCGGGCATCGGGGAAGGTGGGGGTGTGTCTCGTGACCTCGGGTCCCGGTGCTACCAACACGGTAACGGGTATAGCCACGGCGTACATGGACTCGATACCGATGGTCATTGTGACGGGACAGGTTCAGACCCCCTTTATTGGGACAGATGCCTTTCAGGAGGCGGACATAACAGGGATTACGCGCCCATGCACGAAACACAATTTTCTGGTCAGGCGTGTCGATGAGCTGGCCAATACGGTGCGGGAGGCGTTCTATATTGCCCGTTCAGGCCGCCCCGGCCCCGTTCTCATCGATCTCCCAAAGGATATAATGCAGGCCAAAGCCGAGTACAGGGAGATGACCTCTCTCCGTCCGGGGGTCGCGGAACCGGTCTATCTGCCCGATGCCGGGCAACTCACCGAAACCCTTGACCTGATCAAGAAGGCCAAGAAACCTGTTCTCCTCATTGGGGGGGGCATTATCCACGGCCGGGCGAGTGCCGAGCTAGTGGAATTTGCCCGTAAGGTCAACATGCCCGTTACCTCGACCCTCATGGGGCTTGGGGCCTTTCCCGGCACCGATCCCCTATGGATGGGTATGCTCGGAATGCACGGCACCTACTACGCGAATATGGCCATCAGCAACTGTGACCTCCTTATCACTGTGGGGGTGCGGTTTTCCGATCGCGTGACCGGCAGGCTTGCCACTTTTGCCTCGAACGCCACCATCGTGCAGATCGATATCGATGCCGCCTCGATAAACAAAAACGTTCTCGTTCATATACCGATTGTCAGCGACTGCAAAACAGCACTGAACCAGTTGAACGCCATGCTGGACAGGAACGGGCTTGAGGCGATCAGGGAAGGGCACAGGGATTGGCTCGCCCAGATCGAGGGATGGAGAACCGAGGGGCCCATGGCCTACTGCCAGGGTGATAAGATCAAACCGCAGTGTGTCATCGAGACGCTTTATGCACTTACGAAGGGGAACGCCATCGTGGCGACCGAGGTGGGACAGAACCAGATGTGGACAGCACAGTTCTTCCGGTTCAATGAGCCGAACACCTTTCTCACCTCGGGGGGTCTCGGGACAATGGGCTACGGATTGCCTGCCGCCATCGGTGCCCAGGTTGCCTTTCCCGGCAGACTGGTCGTGGATATCGCCGGAGACGGGAGCATCCAGATGAATATCCAGGAACTTGCCACGGCTGTTAACTATAAACTCCCCGTGAAGGTGGTGATTCTCAATAACGGCTATCTCGGGATGGTACGTCAGTGGCAGGAGCTTTTCTATGATAAGCGGTACTCCAGCACTGACATCCGTGGCCAGTCTCCCGATTTCGTAAAGCTTGCCGAGGCCTACGGGGCTCTAGGCCTGAGGGCCACGAAGCCGGAAGATGTGGCGGCGACTCTCACCCGGGGACTGGAGGCACCCGGACCGGTGGTTATGGACTTTGTGGTTGAAGGCGAAGAGGGAGTCTATCCCATGGTGAATCCCGGAGCATCGCTGACGGATATGAAGTTGAGCGGCGGTATAGGAATGTAAAAAGGTTACTCTTCGAGGGGGGTTCCCTTCGGTCAGCAACCCCTTGGTACTATAACAGGAGAAAGGATTATGAAGTCATGGAGGTAAAAGAGCATACGATTTCACTTCTGGTGCACAACAAGCCGGATGTGCTTGCAAGAATCGCCGGGACGTTCAGTGGGCGAGCGTACAATATTGAGAACATCAGCGCCAACGTAACGCTGGACCCCAAGATTACGAAGATAACCATCGCCACTGTCGGGAATACGGCGACCATCACCCAGATTGAAAAGCAGCTCAAGAAACTGGTGGATGTTATCGATGTGTCCCATGTAAGGACCATGTCCTCGATTCAGAGGGAGATGATCCTTGTCCGCGTGGAGGCCGACCGGGAGGGGGTTATGAAGGCCGTCGATGAGCTCGGCTGCCGGGTTCTGAAGGAAGGACCTGATTGCTTCATCCTCGAGCTGACTGGGGACAAGAAAGAGGTGGATCAGGCGTTGACCTATCTAGAGACCCTTGGTATTAAAAACATGAGCAGATCCGGAATGGTCGTCTTATAATTTAATGGTATATGAGGAGAAAAGAAATGTCGAAGATGAACATTGGCGGTGTGATGGAAGAGGTTGTCACGGATGATGAATTTACCCTGGAGAAGGCCCGGGAGGTCCTGAAGGACGAGACCATAGCCATCCTCGGATATGGTGTACAGGGTCCGGGGCAGGGGCTCAACCTGCTCGACAACGGGTTCAAGGTGATCATCGGACAGCGCGAGAGCGAAAAAGAGTACTGGGACAAGGCCATTGCCGACGGATTCGTCCCCGGAAAAACCCTCTTTCCGATCGAAGAGGCGGCAAAGCGCGGGACGATCGTCATGATGCTCCTCTCCGATGCCGGGCAGAAGATGGTATGGCCTGTGATCAAGCCGTATATGACCGAGGGGAAGGCCCTCTACTTTTCGCACGGTTTTTCCATTGTGTATAAGGAGCAGACCGGTGTTGTCCCGCCCGAGAATATTGATGTCATCCTGGTCGCCCCCAAGGGATCGGGACTTACGGTCCGGAGAAACTTTCTTGACGGGAGCGGAATCAATTCCAGCATCGCCGTATTTCAGGACTACACGGGCCGCGCCTACGACAGGACCTGCGCGATCGGCATCGCCGTCGGTTCGGGATACCTCTTTCCAACCACCTTCGAAAACGAGGTCTACAGTGATCTGACCGGTGAACGGGGCGTCCTGATGGGGTGTCTGGCCGGGGTCATGGAGGCGCAGTACAATTGCCTCAGGAAGAACGGCCACACCCCCAGTGAGGCCTTCAACGAGACGGTGGAGGAACTGACACAGAGCCTGATCCGCCTGGTCGCAGAAAACGGGATGGACTGGATGTACGCCAACTGCAGTACCACGGCACAGCGTGGGGCCCTCGACTGGAAGGGCCGGTTCCGCGAGGCCGTAGTTCCCGTCTTCGATGATCTCTATGAGCGCGTTAAGTCCGGGAAGGAGACAGCGATCGTCCTTGACGTCAACAGCGCTCCCGACTACCGTGAAAAGCTTCAGGTGGAACTGGATGCAATCAAAAATATGGAGATGTGGCGGGCCGGCGCGGTTCTGCGTGAGCTCAGGCCGGAACGGCGGAAGAAGTAGCGAC
Source organism: Syntrophales bacterium (assembly GCA_028718565.1). Taxonomy (GTDB): domain Bacteria; phylum Desulfobacterota; class Syntrophia; order Syntrophales; family UBA2210; genus UBA6078. The sequence goes on from JAQULO010000002.1 coordinate 43,257, forward strand.
GAGGAACGATTTGGAAGAGAAGGGGGAGAGCATGAGAAGCGATCTGATGACAAAGGGGTTGGAGCGCGCGCCTCACAGATCATTATACAAGGCAATGGGGTACACGGACGAAGAGCTGTCCAGGCCTATCATCGGTGTGGTGAACTCGGCAAATGAAATTATTCCCGGTCACATTCATCTCGATACCATTACCGATGACGTCAAGGCGGGGATCCGAATCGCGGGGGGGACCCCCGTGGTATTCCCCACGATTGGTGTGTGTGACGGGATTGCCATGGGGCACGCCGGGATGAAGTACTCTCTGGCGAGCCGGGAACTGATAGCCGATTCCATCGAGATCATGGCGACGGCCCACCCCTTTGACGGACTGGTCCTGATCCCCAACTGCGACAAGATTGTGCCCGGGATGCTCATGGCGGCGCTTCGGCTGAATATCCCCGCCATTGTCGTCAGTGGCGGCCCGATGATGGCCGGGACCCATGACGGCAAAAGCGTCGATCTGATCAACGTCTTCGAAGGGGTCGGAAAGGTCAAGTCGGGCACGATGAACCAGGAGACGCTGGATGAATTGGAGGACTGCGCCTGCCCCGGCTGCGGTTCATGCGCGGGGATGTTTACCGCGAATTCAATGAACTGTGTGACGGAGGCGCTCGGAATGGGTTTGCCTGGAAACGGGACCATCCCCGCCGTTACCGCCGCACGCAGAAGGCTCGCCAAGAAGGCGGGAATGCAGATCATGGAGCTTGTCAAGAAGGATATCAAACCCCGTGATATCGCGACTCTCAATGCCTTTGAAAACGCCATTGCCGTCGACATGGCCCTGGGCTGTTCGACCAACACGGTTCTTCACATACCGGCGATCGCCCACGAGGCGGGAATTACCCTCGATCTCGATCTCTTCAACGCCATCAGCGAGAAGACGGCTAATATCTGCTACTTGAGCCCTGCCGGGCCCCATTATCTCCAGGACCTTGACGGCGCGGGAGGGATTCAGGCCGTGATGAAGGAGATCGGGGCGCTGGGGGTCATTAACCTTGATTCTCTGACGGTCACGGGAAAGACGGTGAAGGAAAATCTCAAAGGCGTGTCCGTAAAGAACAGGGATGTCATCAGGTCCGTAAAGGACCCCTACGGCAAAGAGGGGGGAATCGCCATACTGCGCGGGAATCTGGCCCCCGAGGGCGCCGTGGTCAAGCAGTCCGCCGTGTCCCCGGATATGATGGTAAACGAGGGGCGTGCCCGTGTATTCGATTCCGAGGATGATGCCATCAAGGCAATCCTGGGAGGAAAGATACAGGGGGGCGACGTCGTTGTCATACGCTACGAAGGGCCCAAGGGAGGGCCCGGGATGCGTGAGATGCTCGCGCCGACATCTGCCATCGTAGGCATGGGGCTCGACCATTCTGTTGTTCTTTTGACTGACGGGAGGTTTAGCGGAGGAACCCGTGGCGCAGCCATAGGGCATATATCCCCCGAAGCGGCCGAAGGGGGGGCCATCGGTCTTGTCAAGGAAGGGGACAGAATAGCCATCGACATCCCGAACAAGAGTATCGAACTAAAGGTAGACGAGAAGGAACTGACGAAGCGCAGAAAGGGCTTTGTCCCGAAAGAACCACTTATCAAGACGGGCTATCTCGCGCGATATGCGAAGATGGTCACATCGGCCAGCACGGGCGCAATCTTCAAAGATTAAAAGCACCGTCAGACGACAAATCTCCTCAAAAGAGCCTTCCCCTGTGGGAAGGCTCTTTGTTTTTTGCTCCCCATCTGCCCGGGAGCGACTATGCCAGCGTGTATAGAAAACCAAAGAACTGTAGAACTCGAAGGCCACTCTTGGCCATTCTATGAAATGATTCAAGATCGGCGCGTGTTCGGAAACGGCGCACTCTTCAGAGAGGAGGTGAGGCGCCTCTCACTCTTCATGGGCCGAACCGGTCTCATCGTGGGAGGATTCGACAGGAGCGCATTTTGCAGTATGATCCTCTTCATCACCGTTCAGTTGAAGAAGTTCTCCTATAAAAATGCTTGAATTTTTTACAAAGAATACTACCGGCAGATCGCCGGCCAGATCCTCAAGCCGCTGAACATAAGCCGCTTCTTCCCCTTCCTTCGGTACGGCAAGACCGAATATAACGACTTCCGCCTCTGCGCTCTCTTTGTGAATCATCTCACTAATACTCTTTCCCGGATCTTTCACAAAGGTCTTCGATTCAACCTTGATACGGATTTTCAGGAGCAGTTTTTCCAGGTAACGTTCGGTGGCCCTTTTCGCCATCTCGTTGGATGCGATGCTTAGGACCGTGATTCTGGCTTCATTCCACTCGGGGTTGAGTTTAAGCAGATATGCCAAAAGCAGCATCAGGTCGCCATTGTACTTGAGTCCCCCCCACCACACATGAATCGTCCGCTCCACCCCCTCGCGGGGGAAGAGATATCGGGGTTTGATTCGCCCGATGATGAAAGATTTCTTCAACTTCTCCAAACGGCGCATGACCCCGAGAAAATCGATATAGAGTTGCCGGTCCTTCGGCCAGCCCACAAGTATGGTGTTGCTCTCAATTCCGGCGATGCCATTTGCCTGCGAAACGTCGGTGATGCCCTCAACGATATTGTCCACCAGATTGAAATCGGCGAAGACGGAAAGCCCCTCATCGTCGAGCAGCTTCTGGATTTCTTCATGTTTTGCGACTATATCTATGTCATCGTGAAGAAGATCCCCTACCATGAGATGGCAAACGGTGACCACGCCACGCTCCTGGCTGAACCAGTTGCCGAACCGGACCAGGTCAAGGTGAGAGACAGGATCGGAGACGAACACCAGGATATGGGGCCGCCAGTTGCGCGAGCTCATGGGACGGCGGGCCAGGCGGAGGAGCGCCCATCGTACCAGCGATTCGTATATCCCCCGCCGGGCATCCCCCCACCGTGTCGTGCTACGCCGCTTCGAGAGAAGAAGCCAGATGACGATCTCAAAGGCGATGGCAATGAGGCCGGCCATGGGATTGACAAGAAAAATCACACCCAGACAGGCGATGCCCCCGGCAAGGTTCACGGTCCAGGGGACCTTCAACTTGGGCCGCCAGGAGGTGTCGCCGCTCAAGGTCTCCAGGGCGGCCACGATATTGATCATTCCGTAGGTGGTAAGAAAAAAAACCGTCACCACCGTCGCCACGGTGTTCAGATTGCCTAGAAAGACTGCCCCCAAGGCGATAATCAGGGAAAGAATCAAACCGGGAAGGAGCTCCTTCTGGTCGCCCGTCTGCCCCCGCCCACGAAACCTCGGGGGCAGATGGTCCTTCGCCATAGCCTGGAGTGTCCGGGGCGCTCCCAGCATTGAACCCACGGCTGAAGAAAAGATCGCCCCCCAGAGCCCCGGGAGAATCAACCATGCCCCCAGAGGCGCTATCTTGGTCCATATCAACACATTGTTCCGAAGCTCCGTGCCTGTAACACCGACAAAGAGCAGAATGGGTACGGTAAGGTAGATTGCAAACCCTACCAGAACGGCGGTAAGTGCGCCGATGGGAATAGACCGGCCCGGATTTTGCAAATCTCCCGAAAGGCCCAACCCGGCCATGACCCCGGTGACGGCCGGAAAAAATATGGCAAATCCCATCCAGAAACTCACGTCACCGGAATGATAGTCCAGGGGGAAGGGTTTGCCCCAGCCGTGGTTGAGGGTGCCCAGGGCAAGCGCCATCAGCGAAAGGGCAATCAATACCATGATGGGTATCTGAACCTTCAGGGCGAGCCTTGCCCCGGCCATGGATATAAGACCCACGGCGATAATTATGATGCACGTGGCCGTCTGGAGAGGAATATCGGGCCAGACAAACCGGAGAGATTCGGCAAGACCGAAGGCATAGAGGGTGACTGAAAACACCTGCGACAAAAAGAGTGGCAGGCCGATGGCGCCCCCGATCTCGAGCCCCAGGCTTCGCGATATGATGTAGTAGGCACCGCCCCCTCCCACTCGAGTATTTGTCGCCACGGACGAAAATGACATCGTGGTGATCAGGGTGATGGTGTTCGCCAGAATAACGACGATAATTATCCGATAGAGTCCCAGATGTCCCACGAGCCAGCCGATTCGCAGGTACATGATGACACCGAGAATCGTCAGAATGGTGGGGGTGAAGACACCCAGAAAGGTTCCCAATTTGTGCGCAGGGAGAGGATTGTTCATGGCATTGACGGCTTCTTCACGCAGCCTTCCGACAGTGGTAATCTTTAGCGAACAGTAACATCGCGTCGAGAGTTCGGCTCACAAGATACTTCTCTTTACGGAGGGAGTCAATTTCTTTCTGTGAGATTTACCCCCAAATTTCACGCTTTCCAGTCTTATTATTCGATCAATATATTGTATTCAATGTTGACAACCTCCACAACATATTGTATGAGTTCACGAATAGTTCCTTAGATTTTGTGCGATGTGCCGCAGGCGGATCGTACGCTGTGTACCACTAGCCATCTCGTAATTAACTAATTGGAAACGCTCGGTATCGTACTGAAAAAGGAACGCCGGATGAACAGAAGAGACTTCTTGTGTAAAAGCGCCTACTTGCTTGGAGGAAGCCTGCTTGGTGTAAACAGTTTTTCGAAGGCGTTTGCCTACGCGGGGCAGGGAGAGGACTCTCTTATCCATCCGAGGATAGTCCCCAGGCCGAGGATCGCCCTGATTATCGATGATATCGGTTACAGTATCCCACGCGCGAGGCAGTTTCTCAGTCTGAATGTCCCCATCACCTATTCCATCCTGCCGCGAGTCCCTTTTTCACGGGAGTTGTCTCATGAGATTAGCGACCGCGGGCATGATGTGATGCTGCACCAACCCATGCAGCCGTACGACTCAACCCTCGATCCGGGTCCCGGGGCCCTCTACGAAGGGGATAATCCCTCCAGGATCAGCGGGGTTATTGAAGAAAACATATCCGAGGTTCCCCTCGCGATCGGTGTGAACAACCATATGGGTTCGCGGTTCACCGAGTGCCAGAGGGAGATACATGAGGCTCTACAGGTCATCAAGAACAACGCCCTCTTTTTTGTCGACAGTAGAACGTCAAATAATTCCAAAGCATTCAGAACTGCCAGGAGCCTGCACCTGACGTCCGACCGGAGAAACGTGTTCCTCGATACCATCCGTAACGAATCAACCATTCTCTTCCGGCTTCATCAGTTGAAACGATGTGCGTGGGAATATGGGCATGCGATCGGCATCGGGCATCCCTTTCCGGAGACCGCGCAGGCCATCGAATATTTCCTGAGGGATCCGAGTGTTTCGGACATCTCTTTTGTTCACATATCCAAGATCATGTACGCTTAGTCCCCTCTGACAGTAGTGATGCCTTCCTGGTTCATCCGGTCTGGGTATTCTTGTCTGAAAAGGCTTTTTTCCTGCAACAGAGGGAATCAATCGGGATTGGGTTTTTGTATATTTCTTTTGGGTATCAGGAAACGCACTGTTAACCGGCACGCAGCTCGGGACTTACCGGTGAGCGACTCCGGCGTGTTGCCATTCAGGAATATCTGACGGTAGCCGTTCAAAAACATATGATACGTTCAAGATCAATAAAATACGCCAAACAACTGACCCCATTATGCTATCTTGTCAAGAAATATTACAGTTAGGCTTTCGAACGGCAATAATCTATTGTCTGCAGAAACGCTTATCAGGAGTTGTGGCGAAAACAGTGACGGAAAAACAATTAGTCTCTGCTGAAACGGACACTACAGATGTAGCTTTCCGCCTCGCTTTTCGTGTTTTGGGAATTGATGTAGAAGGAAATACTCTTTATGTCGCGTGGCTGTCCACCCTCGATATCGGGAAACAGTTTTCGGTAATCTTCTTCCAGGTTTCTTTTTTCACTGAACCACGTATTCAAAGCGTCTTCCCTGTTTCTGAGGACGACGTACCGTACCTTGTCCGCGAAGGGCTGTGAGCTTGTTACGACGGTGTCCTTCGGACATTTCACCCCCCAGATATATCCTATGACAGGGGTGTTCAGCTTCGCGGGCCAGCCGGTGGCATCGAAGGCAACGTATATCTGAATAGCCTGATCATCGGTATCGGCCTTTCTGACATCCGCTCCATCAGGGAGGCGCGTCACCTTCCATTCCCAACTCAGAAAGGGATATTCTCCTGCTTTCAGGTCAAGATCCTTTGTTATTCCGAAAGCGGACTGGCTGTCGCTCTTCATGTGCAGGACATATCTGTCATCCTTCCTCTCAAGGGCAAGGTTCGGAGTCCCCTTCCTATCCAACAGTTCCCATCCTGACGGGGCACCTTTTTTCATTTCTCCTGAGTCAAAACCCGCAACGGTCAAGCCCCCGTTTCCACCGGCGATCCCGGTCCCCGGCAGAACAAAAACAAAAGCCAGCATACATGAGAATATCAGAGAAAATTTGACGAGCTTCATCTCTTATCCTCCCGTTCGTGAAGGCGCATTATGTCGGTCCGCGTAAAGATGGACTCGACCCTCTTTACCTGTTTCTCTATGTTTTCCCTCCCCTGCTCCTCTTCACGGTCAATCAGCGTTATTACACGATCCACGATCAGTCCGGCCTCCCGGGCCCTTTCAATGGCAATGAGGGTGGATTTTCCTGTGGTAATCACATCGTCCAGAATAGCCACCCTTTCCCCTTCTCGGACATTTCCCTCTACCATGCTGCGCGTACCATGTCCCTTGACATCCTTTCTTACTATGAAGGCCTTGATGGGGTGGTTTCTCTGGTATGATATCACGGAAACGGCGTTGGCCATCGGGTCCGCCCCCAGAGTCAGTCCTCCAATTGCGGAAATATCTGAGTCTTCAAGCATGTCAAAGATAATGTTCCCTATCAGGTTCATCCCTTCCGGATCGAGGGTTGTGGGCTTACAATTGAAATAAAAGTTGCTCTGTTTCCCGGAGGCCAACGTAAACGGCGGATCATCACTGTAGCGGAAGGTGTGTTCCACTATCATCTGTGCCAGTCGTGCTCTCATTTCGCTATGGTTCATCCTAGACAATTCTCCCTATTCTGTCTGCTGCTTCTCCACTTTTTCTTTAGTCCCCTGCACCCTCTTCATGATATAATCCGGGGCCAAGAACTCAGTCTCGCGGTATTCCGCTACGGCCATATCAGTCCAACCCTTTTTATCATAGTACAGACCCAATGTGAAATGTGTCTCCGGGTTGCCGGGCTCTATCTCCAGCGCCTTCTCCATCTGCCGTATTGCCTGATCAAGATTGCCCATACCATAATAGGCCTTGCCAAGATAAAAGCGTGTATCGCGATTGAAGAGATTGACTCTGAGCGCAATCAGCAGGATATCCCGCGCCTTGTTAAACTCCTTTCGATTGATATACGCTACCCCCAAACCTACAACGATACGTTCATCATAAGGCCGTATCTTCCGCGCCTTAAGGTAGTAAAGGACTGCCCTCTTGAAATCCCCTTTCCTGGCATAACACACGGCAAGGTTGGAAAGCGCGTCGAAATAACCCGGGCGTATCCTTATGGCCCCTTCATATTCCCTTATGGCCCCGTCTATATCCCCCTTTATGGCACATATCCTGCCGAGAAAAAATTGGTCTTTGCTGCCCGTGGGACACACCTCTACGGCCTCACGGTAATAACGTACGGCCTCTACGCTCTTTCCCCTCCTAAAGAAAGCCTCGCCAAGCCCCGCATATGCCGCATAGTACTGTGGGTCGATCTTGATTGCCTCTCTGTAGTGGGTGATGGCCTCATCTCCGGATTCTTTCAGACTGTATGTCTCCGCCAGCTTATAATGGTAATCGGCAATTTTGGGGCTGATCTCGATAGCTTTCTTGTAGTTCTCAATCGCCCTGTCATACTTTTTTTTGTCGAAATAGCCGTTCCCTTGGATGTAATAGGTTCTTGACGATGCGCAATATGCCTGCAGTGTTGAAAACAGGAGCACACACAAAACCGGCACAACAACCTTTAAGACGGTCCCTCTCATAGACAAGAACTCTCTCTTTTTAGAAAAGCTACGGGCGTCTTAGCACAAATCGGATGGGAATATCCACTGATAGCGGAACGAAACCCCCCATCCGCCGCGCGGGTTCGAACTCCCATGCCGCGACCGCCTTCATGGCGGCGCGGTCCAGAATCGGATGCCCCGAGGACCCCTTTACCTTTAACGCAGCCACCGTGCCATCAACCGATATCATCACGGAGAGGAGGACCTCTCCCTGATAGCCCCTCCTGCGCGCAAATTCCGGATATTTCGGAGGTGGGCTGCTTTTGTAACAGGGTATGACGGGCTCTGACACCATTTTTTCAGCCGGTGTTCCCGTACCCGGCTCCGCCTGGAAGGGCGTCGGGGCCTCAGATATCTCTACGGGTTCATCCTTTGGGAGGGCATCAAGCTCCCCTCCTCCTTCGACCGGGATATCTGCCTTCTTTTCCACTCTCTTTTCTAACGTCACCCCTTTCCGGTCATATGCCTTCTTGTCTTCTTCCTCTTTTGCTTCATGCTCCGCAGCCTCAAACACCTCCGAGTTTCTCTTATATTCAGAGATCGTGGATATTTCAAGGGTCCTGTTCTCGGAAAGGAGACGTGTTTGAAGCGTAGGAATGTGCACCAAGGCGACACTGCAGTGGAGAACAACAGCAAAAACAGCTGCAATTACAAGATCTCTTCCCGGCATTATTGACGGTCCCGCACAACTTATTTTGATACGGTTCCTCCTCCTTGTTTGTTAGCCTCCGTCTTTAGTGACAGCCCGGAAATGCCGGCTTTCTTCACCGCATCTATGACCGACATGACCGATTCGTACGAGGCCTCCCGGTCACCAGAGACAATAATCCGTGTTCCCGGTGATTCCAGTTGGAGAAGGGCAAGGCGTGAAAGGAGGTCTTGGGCATCCATTTCCTCCCTGTCGAAAAACACCGTTCCATCTTTTTTAATGGTGATCTCTGGAATGTCTTCGTCTTCTACCTGCGAGGAGGACGTGACCGGAAGGTTGACGGCGATTCCCCTGTTTATAGTCATCGACATCGAGAAGAATATAAATGCCACGAGGAGGAGAAAGATCACATCGATCAGCGGTATCATCTCGATCCGGGCCTTGTTCAACTGTCTTCTTGGAATCTTCATCAGTTTCACCGATCAAGTTGTTTCGGCATTCGCCCTCCGGTCCGAATCCGGCTCGGCTCAACCCACCCCGTTTTGTATTTCTCCCTGTCTCCGGGCCTTTTCAAAGAGTATTTCCAGAGTGGTCCCGTACTTCTCCATCTCATGAGTAGTCTTCTCGATCCTGGACAGAAAATAGTTGTACGGTATGAGACTGAAGATCGCTATGGCAAGGCCGAAGGCGGTGGTGAGAAGGGCCTGCCCGATTCCCGCCGTAATTATCTCGGGATTCTCCACACCCGCAGTCCCCAGCATATTGAACGAATATATGATGCCCGTCACGGTCCCCAGAATGCCGAGAAGGGGTGCGAGGGTTATCATCGTATCAAGGGTGGGGAGATACCTCCTCATCCGCGCGACCTCTTCATCGGCGCTCATCCGGAGAGCGTCCTTCAATGAGAATTCCCGATGGACGATACCGCATACCAGGACGCGGATGGTGGAATCATGACAGTCCGCAACCAGCCTCCGGGCCTCCTCAAGATCACCTTTCTCGATAAGAGACATAAAGTGGCCCAGCAGTCTTCCATCACTCATCTTCTTCTCCCGTACCCAGAAAATAGTCCTCTCTATGACAATGGTAAGGGATACCAGAGAACAGAAGAGGAGCGGGTACATGACCGGCCCTCCCTGATAAAAGTAATCCATCATAACAATAAATCCTTTCTACTGTTTCTTCAATAAAACCTCCGGATGAATGATCATGGCCATTTTCTCCAGTCCATCCACAATCCGGGGTGATGCATGATCGATCAGGTCCGTATCTATGATATAAATCCTGTCGTCCCTTACCGCAGGAATGACCTCCCATTTTTTCCACCCGTCCCTGACTGTGGGGAAATCCCCCCCTCTCCGCATAGACGAAACAATAATGATGACAGGTTTTCTGACAATTATATCCTCTATGCTGCACCGGGGATAACGCGTCGCGGTCTCCCCCTAAATATTCACCCCGTCGGCACGTTGTATCAATTCATTGTGGAGGGTATTCATGCCAGCGGTAATGACCGGATTGATCCCTATCTGGAAAAACACCTGCGGTTTTTTCAGGCCATTCAGGGATGAGATGATACGCTCCACCCTCTTTTGCAGACCGTCAACCAGGGTTGTTGCCTCATTCTCCCTGCCCGTTATCGTGCCGATACTCAAGATCATATGAAATATCTCTGAAAGGTTGCCCGGATTAACAACATAAACGGGAAGGCCCATTCCCTCCAGTTGTTTCACTGTTTCCTTCCTATTGCCATCAGCAGTCCCTATAACCAGATCGGGATTCAGAGAGACGACCCGTTCAAGGGATATGTTGATAAAATTGCCCACCCTCGGTTTCGACTTGGCAGCCTCGGGGTAGTTGCTCATCATGGTCACTCCCACGATCTCCCTGTCCAGCCCAAGGGCAAAGAGCGTCTCCGTTATACTGGGCGCGAGTGAAACGATCCTCCGGGGAGGGGAAGGGATGTTGACTCGCCTCCCTGCCTTGTCGATGTACACCTCGGCGGCGGCTGTCGTCAGGAAAGAGAATGCCACCAGGATAAGTACCGGAAGAAATATTCTGAGGCTGTGACTCAGTATGTCAAGTTTCATCGATCCAAAGATAGGCATTGTGCATCAATCCCCGTCAAATAATCGCCTATTGACCAGTCTGATAACGGCATGATCGGGAAGATAATCAATAATATTCATGCAACCGTAATCCTGCTCAATCGAATAGAGATGATCAAAATCGAGCCCCATGGCATCCGCAAGGATTACACGATTGACCCCTCCGTGGGCCACCAGGACAACATTTTCCCCATCGTGGGCGCCGAGGATTTTCCTGAGAGCGGGGATGACTCTCCCCGCAAGATCACGGATGCTCTCCCCCCCCGGTATCCTGTATTCGGCCCCTTGCTCTCTCCACGCATCAAAGGCACCGGGAAACCCCTCCTCCACACCATCCGCATCTAACCCCTCCCACAGCTTGACATCGAGCTCCCTGAGGGCGGGGAGGGATTGGGGTACCAGGCCATCATGCCGTGCCGCAATAATATCGGCCCCTCTTTGTGTCCTGATCAGGTCGCTGCAATACACTCCCGCCAGAACCTCACCACTGAGCCTGGCCGCAATCGCCTCCATCTGTCTAACGCCATATGCGGTTATATCCACATCCTTATGGCCATTATAGGTTCCCCCTGAAAAGTTGGATACCTGCCCATGCCGTATCAGGTATAATCTCGTTGGTGTATCCAAAACCCGCTCCTATCATTTTACGGTTCGATTACGCAAAAAGCGCGCGGGCCATGATCAGAGCAACCGTTTCGCTCGTCTCAAAGGCCGCGCCCATAATATCCCCCGTTACCCCCACAACCCGTTTCTTGAAGAACATGCCGAAAAGGGCCGAAGGCACCGGCGGTGGCCAGAAAGAGCCGCTTCCCCATTGAGATTCCCTGATTTCACCATACTGTTACCATTTAATATACAAGGTGCACGATGCCGGAATGAGGGGTGCGGGTCGAAGGATATTTCTAATGTCACTGCTTACCAAGGCGATATGCCATGACAAGTTGATATTGGATGAATCTTCCAACAAATTTGCCCCAGTTCTGTTATCAGAAAAACACAAGTACTCTAATGGCGATAGGAATAGATGTCAACATCAAAAAACTCTAAATTGCTGGATGAACCAAGTGAAATTATAGATTTAGGGGGTCAACTGAGTTACACAGCACAGCCTCAGCAATAGAATAGGCTGCCGCCCTTTAGCCATCAAGAGTGTAATCCTGATTCCTGATTTTCCAGTATTCATTCAAACAGGTCAGAAGGGGTTTCTGTTCTTCCAAAAATAAATTCGCCTTCCATCTTTTTGTAGATTAGCAACCAGTCCGGGCCGATGTGGCATTCTCGCCTACCCTTAATGTAAGCGGCGCAAATTTTGACGTTACTGAAGACAGACAATATCTCGAATGGTAATGTTCACCCCCATCGAGATCCGGATTATCCTTTGGCGGCTTATGGAGAGGGTTACCCGGAAATGTCTCGCATATAACCGGCGGAAGTGCCCATATGCATGAGGTCGTGTTGCTTGAATTACCATCGAGACAGCCTTTTCTGTGGCCTGTCGGGGATATTTTCCTAAAGAGTCCTATATGTCTGTATTCATCAAAAGGTTTTAATTGCTGTCCTCTTGATCCAATGCTTCATCTCTTGAATCGGGATGGTCGCTGTTTAATTTTTCCCACCTGTACCAGAAGGTCTTATAGCTCATGCCAAGAAGCTTTGCTGCCTTGGCCATGACGCCATTGGCCCGCAGCATCGATTTTTTCAGGATATCTTTTTCCAGTTCCTCGAAATTAATTCCACCTTCCGGAAGGTCGAAATCAAATGAGCCCGACCGCTCTGAAAGCCTGAGTTCGCTTTTTATATCCCTTAACGCAATGGTATCGGTATCGCAAAGTATTACCGCCCTTTCTATAACCGATTCGAGTTGCCTGATATTGCCGGGCCAGTCATAATCGACCAGGGCTTTTATTGCGGCCGAGTCGACACCTTTTATCCTTTTCCCGAATTCAAGGTTGTATCTGTTCAGAAAGAATTGAACCAGTCCAGGTATGTCGTTTTTCCTGTCTCTCAGCATCGGGAGCTCTATAACGACGACCCGGAGCCGGTAGTAAAGATCTTCCCTGAAATTACCTTTTGCAAGCTCCTTCTCGATATCCTTGTTGGTTGCTGTGATGATTCTTACATCGACCTTTATCGGGTATTTTCCTCCGAGCCTTCTTATCTCTTTATCCTGCAGGACCCTCAAAATTTTTGCCTGCATCAAGAGAGGCAGGTCGCCGATCTCGTCAAGAAATAATGTGCCGTTGTTTGTTAACTCGATCATTCCTATTTTTCGCGACGTCGCGCCCGTAAAGGAACCGGGTTCATAGCCGAAGAGTTCACTCTCGAAGAGATTCTCAGGTATGGAGGCACAGTTCAGGGCGGTGAACGGTTTGGACCGCCTGGAGCTGTTGTAGTGAATGGCTCGTGCCGCAAGTTCCTTACCCGTACCGCTCTCGCCTCTTATCAAGACCGTTGCGGAACTGTCTGAGACCTTTTTCATGATCTTTACGGCCTCCTGCATCTTGCCCGAATTACCAATGATCCCTTCTATCCTGAACCTGTCATACAATTCTTTCTGGAGATGAAGATTTTCTTTGAGAAGTTCAGTACGTTCAACGGCCCTCCTGACAGTCATCAGCAGTGAATCCTTGCTCAGTGGTTTGGTCAGATAGTCGAAGGCGCCTTTTTTCATCGCTTCGACAGCGGACGATATTGTACCGTGGGCAGTCACGATAATCATGGTAGAGGTAGCAAAATATTTTTGGACAGATTCAAGTAGTTCAATCCCGTCCATTCCCCCCATCTTAAGGTCTGCCAGTATGACGTCGGGGTTGTATTTCTTTGCGGTTTTTAAGGCCTCTTCGCCGGAAGGGGCAGTGTAAGTCTCATACCCTTCCTCATCGAGGATAGTCTTTATTATATCCCTCTGAAGCCGTTCGTCATCTACGACAAGAATGACCGACATCTTACGTTTCCTTTTCCAAAGGCAGGAGCAGTGTGATGGTACTGCCTTTCCCTTCAGTACTCGTAAATTCTATCCGGCCCCTATGTTGTTCGACTACACTTTTGGTAAGAGCAAGCCCGATACCGAGACCATCCTGTTTCGTGGTAAAAAAAGGATCAAATATTTTTGAAATAGTTTCCGCTGAAATACCCACCCCCGTATCTTCAATGGCTATAATTAATTTCTCGTCCACACGGCTTGCCCTTATCGTGACTTTTCCCCCGTCCGGCATCGCGTGAAATGCATTTAGTATTATGTTGTAAAGACAGGTTTTTATAAACCCTGAGTCCAGGTAAGGTTCAGGCAGCACATCCAATTCGCTGATTACTTCTATCTTCTCCTGCTCCGCTTTGGCCTTAACAAGTTCCAGAACATCCTCTATCAGCTTCTTGATATCAGTTCTCTTGAGATCAAGCTTAAGGGGCCTGCTGTACTCAAGGAGACTCTCGGCAAACCCGCTGACGCGTTGTATCTCATTCTTGATGTTGAGAATCAGGGAGTCGAAGCGCTCTTTTCTGTCTTCTTCATGGGGGACGTATTTATGCTGGATATGGTCGATGGAAAGATTGATAAAATTTAACGGGTTTTTTATCTCGTGCGCGATGCTCATCGAAAACTGTCCTATGCCCGCAAGCTGCTCGGCCTTGTGCAGCCTCTCCTCCAATACGCGTTCTTCCTTGAGCCTTCCGACCATGTAATTGAAACTCTTTGCCAGTTCTCCTATTTCATCCCTTCTTTCCGTGCGTATTTCCTGATCGAGGTTTCCGTGTGCGACATTTCTGGCGGCTTGTACAACATCCTCTATGGGTTTTGTGTATCTCTTCGCAAGAACGATGCTGATGATAATCCCTATCCCAAAGATGAGCATGGCTGCTATAATTCTTCTGGTGAGCCTTTTCTGCATCCGGGCCGAAAAGTCTTCCGTATTAACCGTGAGGTTTATGTATCCGTAATGTTTGTCGCCAGCGACTACAGGAACGATCACATTATAAAACTGACCCTCGCCTATTACCGGTTCTCCGAGTTCCGCCTTGAAAATCAGTTCTTTTTTTGCCTTTGTGATCCATTTCCCTGCCTTTTGAGGATCAGTGCTCGCCAGTATCTTGTCGGAGTTGCTGATGATCGATATCTCTCTTACGCCGCTTGTCTTCAGCCTTTTTAGATAGTTTTGGAGATGTTTCTCCTCCGGGAAACCGCTGCTGGTGACTTCCTTTACGCCCATCTGTATGCCCTTGGAAAGATCGGCAATCTGTTTTTCAAACTCGTTATAGATCGATCTTCCGGTCTGGTAATGGAGAAAGACCAGGATTACGATGATGCTCAGGCTCTGAAGAAGCATCAGGGCCACAAGTTTCTTGTTGAGAGAGAGTCTTGGAAGATGGGATCTTATTCCACGTATGTTAAATTGCATGTGCACATTTTATATTTATTTCTCATCAGGAGTCAATCAATGAAGATTAATCAGAACCCCGATAAACGCGATAGGCGCGTTAACAAAATTATTCTCTCACCAAACAACCGCAGAGAATAACTTCTACCTTACTGAACCGCAGCCGGAAAAATCACGAGGGGGGGAGCATAGACGATAGCGCTGGAACCCTCTGAAATTGACCAGTAAAGTGCCCTGGCATCATCTTCATCCAAGACAACATCTATGGCTGTATACGGTTCACTCCTCAAGGCGCTCCAGAGTATTCTAATAGGGCGTGTTAAAAACGTCTTTGACGAATAGAAAAAGTTGTATATCGCCGAGGTAATCCCTTTCGCCTGAGGTCTTATCAATATCGTTGGTCCGCTGTCAAAAAAAAGTGTGTATCTTGATGGCATATCGGTCAGTTCCAAGGCATCCAACTTAAATTCATCCTTCTTTTCTCCGGGAGTAATAGTTTCTCGGTTGGGTTCGATCGATGCGCTTTTCTTTCTCAAGCGATATGCGTTGCCCGAAACGGGACTGCCCCAGTAATGGGAGTTCTGAATCTTGATTTCCCGAAGGTGAATGCCCCGTGAATTAATAGAGGCCATCTTTTCTCTAAGGTTGAAAACGAAGTAGGTATCAGTCTTACTGGCCAGTACAAGTTCTTCTTCGAGAAACCTATTTTCTATGGCGTATAGCTTTTTATCATCGCCGGCATAAGCCGAATTGGTAATCAAGAAGATAAAGAGCAATATGAACTTAAGCCGCATAATCAAAAGATATATATCTTTGTGCCCAAGCCGGCTACGGTATAAATATTCTTGAGGTCTTCATCGCCAACCCTGATGCAACCGTGTGTAACATTTCTTCCCAGCATCCTGGTATAAAGCGTCCCATGTATAAAATATCCGTTGCCAAAACCGAGGGCATAAGCTCCGAGAACGCCTATCTCTATCCTTTTCCTGGGGTCTTTGGGTATCTCTTCGGCTTCCTCAATGAATGCCCAGTCCGGTTTTGACCATGCGGGAGCTTTCTGCTTTGTCTTCACACTGTACTCACCCCTTGGGGTGTCAAAAACCCATTGACGATTGCCCGAAGGATCTCTTAGAATGTTACCGTTTCCGGATGAAATGACGGCTTCACTAATTGTACTGCTGCCCTTTCTCAGGTATAGCCTATTCCTGCCGGTGTCCACAACGATGTAAATTTTATTGGGTGTCAAGCGTTCCAACCTTTGTTTTAGCTGTGCGTTTTTTGCTCTCAACCCATCTAAACTCATTTTGTCGGCTTTACCGTCTGCTCTTTCTTTAGAGTCGAAGGGCATAGCTCCTGTCCCGAGATAGTATCCCGCAGACTCAATGGCCAAGAATATGATTGATAAAATTATAATAATTCTTACACACTTGAACTTGTTTGACATGTTTTCAGGAACCTTCTATGGCTGAGGAAAGGTCGTTGTTGTAATAAACAACCCCGACAATGGTCACCGGCGTTCCGACAGGGACAAGATCATAGATATAATCAATCGTACTGTTGTCCATCGCAATACATCCGTATGTCATGCTGCCCTTGCCGCCACCGTGTATTTCAATAAGCCCGCCTATGCGGGCACTCGCCGGGATAAGTCCCTTTTTCTTGGCGCGAATGAAATTCCTCCGGTCTTCCTCATTCGGATAGTTTATCAGCAAGGCCTTGTGGTAACGGCTATTAGGTATCTTCTTTGTTATCATGTATTTCCCCTCGGGGGTTGAGTTGTCCCCGGCACGGAGCTTGTCATGCGACCCGTTACGCCCGAGGCCGACATCATAGGTCCTGAAAGGCACGCCATTTTTATAGAGCACGAGCGTGCGTTCGATCTTATTTACGATAATAACCGTAATGCTCTTGCTTTTTGATTCAGCTATGGTCTCGTCTGCCATTCGCCGCCACTTTCTTATCTGTCCCAGGTCCATATAGCGGTTAACGATGGGGCGCATCGTATCTTCAGCCTTCTTAATAAATACGGAAGAGTCCTTTAATTTTTTTTCAGCAGCACTGTAATCACCGGTGTTGTGCCGGCCGACCGCTTCTGAAAGGAGCAACTCAGCTTTTACGAGAATGCCCCTCGCGAGCCTCCCTTCATTGCTCAGTTCAGTCATTCCTTTAAGAGCATCTATTCTGTTTTTAAGAAAGGACATCTCATTTGAAATGCTCTCTTTTTTGTTTTTTTTCTGTTCTGAAATCTTCCCCTGTAAAGCGTAGCCTGATTTCAATACATCCCTGAATTCTGATTGAACGAGCCGGTAATTTTGAAACCACACAAACCTGGATCTTTCTTTTATCAGTGCCTCATTTGCCTTTAGGAGCGCCCCCCTGTACTGGCTATACCCCTCCGGCGTGAACAACGAAGCACCTGCTCCCCAGAGATTATGCTCCTGTTCTGTAGCTAGTTTGACTTCCGGAGGTACCTGTGGAGCAGTACAACCGAATAGTAGTAGCAGGATGGATAGGATAACCGCTCTTCTCAATGACATTTTACCCCAATCGGGATGTGTTCGCAGGAGACTGTATTAACTCAACTATTATGAGTATGCAAAGGGAATTTAAGAGCTCCTTGTCCATCTGAAAAATGGCGCCTCCGTAAGGTATGGGCGATCTTGATTGCAAGATCGCCCATACCTTTTACTGGTGTATCAATAGTAAACTACCACCAACCCCGCGGATGGTTTTGAAAAAACGACAACCCCCGGAGGGTGTAGGACCCCTGCCCGACACCCCACCCCTGAGCATCTCAGGGGACTGGCTGGGATCGAAGCTCCCCGCAACAAGTCGTGGGGAAGCTCCGATTGTTTAAGGAAACTGTTTTTCTATTCGCTCGCTGTTCAATTCAATCATAGAAAAACATTACTCAGCTCTTCTTCATTCCCACTTTTTCCATCGCCGCTTTCACCTGGTTTGAAATCGCGTCGCTCTTCTCCTTGATCGCATTTGATTTTTCAACCGCTACGCTGTAATCCTCGGAATCAAATGCCTTCTCTATCTCGGCTAAAGAGTCTTCAATGCCTTTCAGATCGGACTTTAATGCCTCGATATCAGCCTCTGAGCCTTTCCCCTTGGGGGCTTGTTCCAAAAGGACTTTTGCCTCCTCTACGGAAGCCTTTGCCGCATCCTGCGCCGCCACTGCGTTTCCCTTTGCCTCTTCCTTCTTTTCCGCTACTAATACCTTCAGCGTTTCTGAATCAGCCGTTGCCTTCGCCAGAAGTTCTTTTGCCTTCCCATAGTTTTTGAATATTTTGCCATCCTGCACCGCAATTTCATCCTGGGCAGCCTGCAAGGTATCAGTTAACTGTTTGGCCTCTTCTCCCGCGAATTTTTGGGCACCCTCTGCCACGACTGCTTCTACTGAAGCCTTTGCCATATTAATTTCCTCAGTAGGCGGTTGTGCACATCCGGCAAACAAAAAGCCCGTAACCATGATCAATGCCATATACTTCAAAATGTTCTTCATAATCTTTACTGCCTCCTTATGTTCAATATATTGTGAGTTTACATACAAATTATAGATACCTTCAAAACCCCTTTTTCTATTTCACCTCCTTCAGTATTGGATAAATAAACCTCCACGCCCTTACGGACAGGCAATCCCCACTGGGAATTAAAATCAGCGGGAAAAGATACAAAGCAGGGACGCATACAAGTTCCGTGCCAACTCTAAGCATGCGCATTTCTGACATTTAAACGAAAGTAGATTCCTTTTTTGGGGAAGTCCGTTCTTTTTTGGGGACAAAAGAGAACGTCAGACAGCGCTACATGAAAGCCCAGGTTTCCTTGTGTTTCGCCTGGATATGCCTCGGCTCTTCCGTTGTTCAATCGTGAAATAGCAAGAGATACTAAGGGGACTGTCAATCCCATCCACGCCGGGATGATGTCGGGAGCGTCGAGGGCAACAACCCTCAAACTGGAAGAGAAGGCAAAATCAGAGCCTCTCGTTTGGCCTTCACAGACGACGTCTGGTGAGGAATTCCACTTTTTGTAGACCGGCGACCGGTCCGGGTCGATGTGGCATTCTCGCCTGTCCTTAGGGAAACATAGTTGCTATCTCACTACTTTTCAATTCCATCCCGGGCCTGCACACCATTTTGATAGTAATGTTTTATCTCTTTCATCTCCGTTACGAGGTCGGCCTCTTCGATAACCCTGGGGTCCGCCCTTCTGCCGGTAATTACCAGTTCCACTTCTTCCGGCTTCGCCCGGATAAAATCCAGCAGATTATCCACGGAAAAAAGATTGTAATACGTGGCAATATTGGCCTCATCAAGGATGATAACCTGATACTCCCCGGAACACATGATCTCTCTGACCTCTTGAAGACCTTCCCGCGCAGCCTGAATATCTTCCGGTTCCGGGTCTCTGTAAATGAAGCAATCCCTGCCATATTGTTTTACCGTAATAACCTCTTTCAACTTTTCCATGGCGTTGAGCTCGCTGTACTTCATCCCCTTGACAAACTGGGCGATATAAACTTTGAGGCCTGCTCCGGCAGCACGCAGAGCAAGCCCGAAAGCGGCTGTCGTTTTCCCTTTTCCGTCACCTGTATAGACATGAACATATCCTTTCATATTTCCCTCCCAATCCTTATTACATTATTCTTAACGGCTACGCTTTTGCGCGTATCACAAAAGGGTGAAAGCCGAAAGGGGGAGCAAGATAACGATCCTTTGATACGGAGGTTTCAACCCTGAATCCTTCGGCCCTCAGTCTTTCACCTTTAACCTCAGAAGCTCTTTATAAATCATACCCCAAACCGAGGGGAAACATTCTCCCCGGCATGGGGTAACCCTGGGCATATTCTTTCATTATGGACCCACCTTGTTGGATATTCGGTTAGCCATTGATAGTTGTGGGAGAGAGTGTATACCCCTCTCCCACATTATTGCTTTCATCGCGATACCGCTTGCCCACGGACTTTACACCAACGCTCGAAAACTTCCCTAGAAACCGATTGAGATTCCTCCCTTAACGGTAATCCCCGGCAGGGGGTAGTACCCGCCGTAATTGATGAACGCATGCTTCTCATCGGTCAGATTTTCAACCCCGACGAAAGCTGAAAACCTGCAATTTTCAGTAGGTTCCGGCCTATAGAAGAGAAACATATCAAACGTTGTATGGCGGTCAATCTTTTCGGCGGTATTGCTGTTGTCTCCACCCTGGTAAGACGTTCCAATGTACTTCATTTCCGGTCGCAGCTCAAGGTGGCCGGGGAGATAGATCGCCAGCCCGGCGTTGACCATTGTTTTAGGAACAAGGGGAACTGTGTTCCCGGCGTGTGTCCCGTTCCTGAATTCTGCGTTGTGATACGTAACGTTACCATACAGCTCAGCCCAGTTCTTCAGCACGTACGATATATCGAATTCCGCTCCTTCGTGTCTCGTTTTATCAAGGTTTTCATTGACCCAGAAGGCGTTTGGAACAATTTCATCCTGCATATCGATTTTGAACAGCGTCAGGCCGATCCTGAGATCCTTTGCCGGGTGGAAAGTTGCCCCCGCTTCATACGTCACGCCTTTTTCCTTCTCAAGATCTGTCAAAAAACTATCCCACGCGTATCCGTAATAGGATGCCTGCTCATCAAGAAACGGATAACGGTAAACCGTCGCATATTTCACAAAAAACTTTGATTTTTCTCCAACCAACCAAGTAAGGGCCGATTCAAAGGCCTCTCCTTGGTGGATCTTTTGTTCGTCAAAAATCCCTGTCCCATCCGCCTGTGATTCATGCCCCTGGATCTTTGCCCGTTCATGCCGGTATCCGAGGGCCAGAATCAGATCATCAAAAACGTATAATTCATCCCTGACATAGAAGCCAAAACTCTCGCGGCACAGCTGGGCGCTGTTTTTTTTTGACATCTTGTCCCGGTCATTGAATCCGTCCTTGTCAACATCTTCGTAATAGTAATCCAGCCCACACACGAGCTTGTTGTTGTGTCCGAACAGGTCTTTTTCGAAAATATATTTTGGCATGATTCCGTATGTATCTACGTCCACAACGGAATATGATAAGAATGATGCATAATCGGCCGTGATATCTTTGCTGCCGTACAGGACGTTGACGCTCAGGATTCCGTGCTCACCGATAAAGGCTTCCGCCACCAGATTTGCGTTCAGGTAGTCATTTAAACCTTCATCGTCGGGATTACCCGCCTGTCTCCTGTTTTCCTCGTACTGGGTCTTCGTCAGCGAACCGGGGAGATCGAACTCTGTTTCGTTATATGACAGGCCAAGGGAGACATTCCAAAAGTCATCGGCGTCATAATTGAGATCAATGCCCGCACCACGGGATGAAAACCGCGACCGGTCACGATAGCCGAACGTCTTCTGATTCTCCCCATTTAAGGCATAGGTCAATCTGCCCTCGGATCCTGAAATGCCGATTTGCTCATCATGCAGCCCATAGCTACCTGTTATAATTGAAGCTTCAGCCTTCGGCCTACCAGACCCAGCCTTTGTAATGATATTAATTACACCGGCAACGGCGCCGTCACCGTAGAGAACGCTTCCGCCCCCCCTGACCACCTCGATCCGTTCGATAGTACCAACAGGAATCTGAAGCCAGTTGACCGATGCCATATCAGGCCTGTTCAATCTCCTCCCGTCGAGCATGACCAGGGTTTTCCCGTATGGATTATCTCCACCGAAACCGCGCAGATCAATAGATGCCTGCGAAGGATTTCCGCTGTATGTCCTCACATTGATGCTTCCCAGCTTTTCAAGGACTTCAACCATACTGGTCGCGCCAGCCTGCTGAATATCTTCTGCTGTTATGAGGGTGACATTAGCGGGAACATTCCGGATATCCTCCCGATCCCTTGTCGCTGTCACCACGACCTCCTCCATTGTAACCGTATCTTTTGATCCCTGCGCCTGGGCAGCAGCAGGCGGAACGACAAATATCCCCAAGCAAAATACAACAAAGCACCACACAAACCGCTTCATCTCACGGATTTCCCCTGTGAGTCTAACCCCCTTGCCACACCGGGCGTCGTATCCTCCGGTGTGCCCGCCCCCGTACGGGTGCCTTTCCGTACCTCTCTTCATGACAATCTCCTTTCCCCTCGGTCGGGAATTATTTTTTACCTGTCAGGCAAGTCTCCTGGCTCGCGGCTATGCCTACTCCCCACGCCTTCCCGGCCCCCACCATTCAGGGGGTCAGTGGCACCATGCGGGTTTCGTTCCGCCTACAGTTGCGGGGCAGCGCCGGCTTCCGACCGGCTTTCTTGACCCGACAGGGTTGAACCCAACAATGTTATTCTCGGCAATCCGTTCAACGGATTGGCATCAACTAGGACATCCGTCTCATATACCTCTCTGATGTTCGATTTGGTGATAACCTCACCCGGTGCTCCCAGACTGTGGATGCGCCCCTCCTTCAGCAACATAACCCGGTCACAATAAGCCGCCGCGAGGTTTATGTCGTGGGTCACGGCGATAACCGTCAGTCCCTTCTCTCTGTTTAGTCTCTTCATCAGACCAAAAAATTCCATCTGATGTTTTATGTCCAGAAACGCTGTCGGTTCATCGAGGAGGACCACCTCCGGTTCCTGTGCCAAGGCCCTGGCTATAAGGACTCTCTGCCGTTCTCCGCCGCTCAGGCTGTCCATGCTGCGGTCCGCCAGCGGGAGGGTGTCCGTCATTTCCATCGCCCTGCGTGTTATCTCAAGGTCGCTCTCCCCCTCGAATCTGAGCATCCCCAGATGAGGCGATCTCCCCATCATCACGATCTCACGGGCCCTGAAGGAAAATATCATGGGGAAATCCTGGGGCACGACCGCGACAAGCCTGGCGACATCTCTCCTCCTCATCCCCCGTATCGCACTCCCGCTTATGCTGACCCCGCCTTTTTCAGGCACAAGAATGCCGTCGATAACCCTGATAAGCGTGGTCTTCCCCGAACCGTTGGGTCCTATGATGCCCAAAAATTCCCCCCGGCGGACCTGAAAGGAGATTTCCCTCAGTGCCCGGATGTCTTTATAGCGAAAATCGATGTTCGCCACTTTTATAATGGGCACGGTCACATCCTCCTCGTTCGCAGGAGATAAACAAAGTACGGCGCCCCACACAGCGCCGTGATCACGCCGACCGGCAGTTCCATGCCGGAGAACACCACACGGGCAACCGTGTCGGCCAGAACCATGAAGGACGCGCCAAAGAGGAAGGATGCCGGCAACAGTAGCCGGTGATCCGTTCCCAGCGCCATTCTCATCATATGGGGGATGACCAGACCGACGAAACCTATCATGCCGGCAAAAGACACGGCGACGGCGGTTATAAGCGAACCGGTAAAAAAGAGAACAATCTTTGTCCTCTTCACATCCACGCCGAGCTGCATGGCGGTCTCCTCGCCGGTAACGATCAGGTTCAGCGGCCTGGCGTAGCAGTACACGACGCCGGCCCCCGCTGCCAGAAGGATGCCCATCAGGACGATCTTTTCCCCGTCGGCAAGACTCATGTCCCCCATCAGCCAGAAGGTGATGGTGTGCAGATCGGCGCTTGAGCTGGTGGAGATACAAAACATGATGACCGCCGAAAAGAAGGCGTTGACGATGACTCCGGCGAGGAGAAGGGTATTGGAATCGACCCCCCCCCCCCTGCTCCCGATCAGAAAGACCAGCGCAACCGTGAGGACCGCGCCCAGGAAGGCGAGTGCGGGAATACCGAAAGGGACCGCTGCCGCGCCGAGCAGTATACCGATGATTGCCCCCACGGCGGAGCCGCCTGAGACCCCCAGTATATACGGGTCAGCCAGGGGATTTCTGAGAAGCGCCTGAAACACGACTCCTGCGGTGGAGAGGGCCGCACCGACAATGCCGGCAAAGATGACCCTCGGCAGGCGGATCGAAAAGAGGATCGTCTGTTCAGAAGATTCTAGGGAAAGATGGCCTTCACGCCACCCGGATACAATAGTCCTAAACACCTTGGCGACACCGATACCGGCCGTTCCGGTCAGAATAGACACACCACCCACAACCACAAAAAGGATGGCCAGGAGCGCACTGACCCTGGCTATCCTCGACGGGGTAATAACTGACTTTTCCATGATAAATCCTTGCAACAAAGCGAGGACACGGCACTATCGCGACAGGTCGGAACAGTAAAGCTCTTTGACCAGTTTTCAGGATGGTAACAAGGGGAACCCACTTCGCGACACGCCTCCCTCGAGGATCTGCGGGCGGACCGGTCTTCCGGCTTAGGGCACAGCCTACTCACCCGCCTTCCCATCCCGACTGTATCGGAACAGTGGCTGTTTCGGGTTTTCGTTCCCTTCACGGCTGCGGGGCAGCGGGGGGTTTTCACCCCTCTTCCTCACATCCACCCGTGTATTGACGGATGCTCTATACTCCTTTGATCAGGCCTCTGTCAAGAGGCGTTCCCTCCCAGGCAGCCCTCAGTATCATGAGAAAATCTTCATAGTCACATTCTTCCGGATTGTAAAATATCGATCCGTCGTCAAACGCCGCCTCGGCGATGTACTCCAGTGCCTCTCTCGGTATCATGTCCTCCCCCTTCTCGAAGAAACGGGCATGCCGTCCGGCGACGGTGTCGGTCCGGGCTCACCCTGCGGATGAGGACAGCCACGTGTTCCGCCAGCAGGTGGTCCAGTGTCACAGCGTAACCTTCACCCTCGGCATACAAGCCGTGTCGCAACCCTGGGATGCGAATTATTTGTAGAACTTTTTTATAATTTATACTATGGTGGCAGGTCATTTACACAAAACCTTTTAGAGAACGAGGCAGCCATGAGATTTGATATTGCAAAGAGCGGGACGGGCAAAGCGTATGAGATACGCGGCATTGTCAATATAGCAGAGAAACTGAGGGAATACGGTGTCGAAGTTACCTGGGAAAACATCGGGGATCCGGTGGTCAAGGGGGAGAAGATCCCCGAATGGATGAAAGAGAGCCTGACAGAGCTTATTAACGATGACGTCTCGTACGCCTATTCGCCTACCCAGGGGGTAGCTGAAACCAGGGAGTTCCTCGCGGAAGAGGTAAGCAAGCGGGGTAAATACCAACTTAACAAAAACGATATCATCTTTTTTAACGGCCTCGGCGATGCGATCGCGAGGGCGTACAGCTCAATACGAATCGATGCCCGCATCATCATGCCGGAACCGACCTACGCCACCCATCTTCTCGCGGAGATCCACCATGCCTCCTTTCCGCCGAATACCTACCGGATGAACCCCTACCACAACTGGCATCCGGATATCGCGGAACTTGAGCGCAAGGTTAAGAGCCACGACAGTATCGTCGGCGTCCTTGTCATCAATCCCGATAACCCGACCGGGTTCGTCTATCCCGAAGAGACCCTCAAGAGAATCGTGGAAATCGCCCGCAAGTACGACCTCTTCCTCATCTTCGATGAAACGTATCGAAATATCCTGTACAATGGCTACAAGACCCTTCCTCTCTCGGATATCATCGGGGACGTGCCCGGTATAAGCATGAAGGGGATATCAAAGGAATTTCCCTGGCCCGGATCCCGGTGCGGATGGATAGAGGTGTACAACGCAGACAAGGACGAAATATTCGCGAGGTACATAGGAGCGATATTGACGCAGAAGATGTCCGAGGTGTGCTCCACGACACTCCCGCAGATGTCAATACCTCGGATAATGAGTCATCCCGAATATCAGAACTACCTGGACACCAGGATCAAGCATTACGAAAGGCTTTCCAATATAGCATACAATATCCTCAAGGATGTAGCATATATAGTGGTGAACAGGACAAATGGGGCCTTCTATATGACGGTCGTGTTCAACGAGGCGGTGCTCAACGACAAGCAAAAGTTGCGCATAGAAAACGCATCTATAAAGGCCTATGTGGAACAGATAACAAGCACCAATATAGAGAACGACAAGCGGTTTGTGTACTATCTCCTCGGAGCCACTGGGATCTGCGTGGTCCCGCTGACATCATTTTTCACCTCCCTTCCGGGATTCAGGTTTGCGTTGCTGGAGAAGGACGAGGCCCAATTCGAGGAAACGATACATACGGTGGAGAAAAAGAATGTGGAGTACGTCGAATCTTCAAAGTAGGAGCATCCTCTATCTTTTTTAGACTTTGACCGGGAGCGCCCCTCCCTGCCCGCGCCGCGGGCAGGGAATTCAACTTTCAGCAAATATCCGTTACCTATCAGACACATATGATCAATGGAGGTTGCACCATGATAGACTTATCGCGTTTTTCTCTTGAAGGAAAGGTGGCGGTCGTCACCGGCGGAAGCAGAGGGATCGGGCGGGCGATTGCGCTCGGCCTGGCAGAGGCGGGGGCCGACATTGTCGTAACCAGCAGGAAGCTGCCGGACCTCGAGGGGGTCGCCGCGGAGATACGGAAACTGGGCAGGAAAGCCACGCCCATCGCGGCCCACATAGGGAAGGTGGGCAGCATCAAGACGCTGGTGGATTCCGTGATAAAGGAATTCGGTAGAATCGACATTCTGGTCAATAACGCGGGCTGTTCACCGGCAATGGGGATGATCCTGGAAAACGACGAACGGCTCTGGGACACCATAATGAACCTCAACCTGAAGGGACTCTACTTCATAAGTCAGATCGTGGCTCGCATCATGAAGGAGCAGGGGGGTGGATCCATCGTCAATATGGCCTCAATGGATGGATATAAGCCGGAACCCTACGTGGGAATCTATTCGATCTCAAAGGCCGCCGTCATCATGGCGACCAAGTCGATGGCCCTTGAGCTGGCACCGTTCAATATCAGGGTGAATGCCATTGCGCCGGGTCCGGTTACCACGAAGATGCTAGACTCACACTGGTTCCACCTCCCCGAGGAACAGGCAAAGGCGGAAAAGGCCGAAATGGCGAAACATGTTCCACTCGGCAGGATCGGCGAACCCGACGAGATGGTGGGGGCGATCATTTATCTGGCATCAGACGCCTCAAGCTACACAACGGGTGAGACGATACTCATAGACGGCGGCTGTACCATCGCCGCACCGGAGTTTGCCAAATAATTTCAGGACAGCTCCGGGGTCAGACAGAGAACCCGACCCCGGAGCAAAGATTTAATCGTACCTCAATGACATTAGAGACAGACGGCCTCTGGAGCGGTGCATTTTTACCATACCGCTGGAGCTTCCATTCTGTAAACAACCACGCCCTTCGTCTGCAGACTTGAAGGACGTGTTATCCCCTTCCCGTACCTCGGATTACTACCAGTTTATTCCTCTTATTCCTCTCTTTTTTCGCCGTGTAAAGCACTTCATCAGCCTGACTGTAAAACCAGTTGCTAATAGGAAAAATACGTGCCGGAAATACAGAACCCCTCCTCTGTGTTAAAAACGGGGTTCGGTTACAAAACATTTCCGCCGTAAGCAGTTGTTGTGAGGAGATGTTGCAACACGATTGCGGCAAATCGTAAGGGATATTTACGCCGAATAGTTACAAATTTTTTTATACCGCGCTTGACAGGATTTTGGAAATATGCTCGGATGCTTGGGGGAATTGCTGACTAAATTTCCAAAAAAATACAAGGAGGGATATCTCGCTATGACAATCGAATATCTTGATCCGAGGTCCGAACCCGGCCTTCCGGCTGACCCATATGATCTGAAGATCGACGTGACAAGACCCGGCCTGACGATTGGACTGTTGGCCAATGGATTCCCCGATTCAGTAATTTTCCTCAATGAGGTGGGCGTTGCGTTAAAGAAGCGTCTGCCGGGAATTCGTTTGCAGACATTTGATAAGGGAAATCCTACCGCCGTTGCCGATGATTCCATGCTTGATGCCATGACCGCCGGCTGTCAGGCTGTTGTTGCGGCCTACGGACATTGAGGCAGTTGCACTTCCGGCACCGTGCGTGACGGCATTAATCTGGCCAGGCGGGGGATCCCCACTGTTTGTTTACTTACCGATAAGTTCAGCGACCAGGCTGATTTTGTTTCCCGGGCTGCAGGAATGCCCGATATGCCGAGAGTGATTCTTCCCCATCCTGTAGCAGGGTCAGGATTTGAGAGGATACGCCAGGTCGCCGGTGACATAATTGAGCAGGTCGTGACATCGCTAAAAGGGGGTGGCAAATGACATTATCAAAAAGACTGCGTTCCGTTGATGCAGATCAAGCCGTTGAAGAGCTGCATTCCCTTGGATGTACGGACGGCCTTCCGGTGATTATACCCACCCCCGAACGAGTTGAGCGCATGGTTTTGGCCTCCGGGTTGGACCCGGACATCGTTATTGGAGAACTCGGACCCAACATGGGTGTCGCTACCGTTGAAAAAATAGCCGTAAATGCCGTCATGGCCGGTTGTGAAACGGATGTATTTCCAGTGGTTGTTGCTGCCCTGAAAGCTCTTTGTAACCCGATCCTGGACATTACCGAGGTGCAAAGCACAACCCACAACCTAACGCCGCTGCTCATTGTTAACGGGCCAATCCGTAGGGATTGCCGTATTGCCGGAGGAACCGGCGCTCTCGGCCCCGGCCATCGCGCAAACGCTACCATCGGGCGGGCGGTTCGGTTGTGCATGATCAATATCGGCGGCGGACGTCCCGGCATATCCGACATGGCTCTTTTGGGGCATCCCGGAAAATTTACTTACTGTTTGGCTGAGGACGAGGAGGCCAGTCCATTTCCACCTCTGCACACATCTCTCGGTTTTTCGCCGGAAGAAAGCACGGTTACGGTCGTTTGTGCCGAGGCGCCCCACTCTATGGTATGGATTTCCAACGCAGGCGGCCCCGAGCACCTTCTCAAAACATGTGCGAAGGCATTGTCCAATATGGCCTCCAACAATGCCCATTTCGCAGAGATCAGCGGTGTGTCGGCACAGGTCTTGGTGCTTAATCCAGATCATGCGGCGGTGTTGGCCTCTGCCGGATATGGTCGCCGGGAAATTCAGCAAATATTGCACGAAACGGCCGGGAATACCTGGAGAAGTTTGGTTGAAGTGGTGGGAGGTGGTGCCGAGGATCCGGACCGTTTCATTCACGCCGTCCCTTCTCCGGATAGCCTCCTGGTCCTTGTTGCCGGCGGGCCCGGCGTATATTCTTCCTTTATGCCGTCGTGGTGCTTTGGCAAGCATGGCAATGTTGCAGTAACGGAAAAAATAGAAACAGGCCAGTCCTGTGAGATTCCCTATGCAACTCTAGAATGAACTATCCCGCTGCAAGCGGCGGAGGAGATAGCTCAGTCTTTCAGAGCTACGGGGGTTAAGTGGTTCCCCGCAGCTCTTAGTGTCTCAAGCAACCAGATTTTGATTGGGTTGCCGCAGAAACCGTCTTCTCAAAAAATCCTCTAGAAAGCAGAAAACATCACTGCTGTCTCGTACTTTATTGATTATAAGGTTCGGGAACTGAAGCTGGACGTTAAACCGGTGCTGGCACCGGGTGCCATGGATCGGTTGATTGCCCACAACTGGCCGGGAAATGTCCGTGAACTGCAAAATGTTATTGAAAGGGCCCTTATCCAGCACCGAGACGGATACCTTGAATTTCACGACCTATCCGCGTTATCTCATCAACCGGTATCAGTTGAATTGCAACAGAGAACCGCTGCGGAAAATATCCTGACACTGGATGAATTAAATCGGAAATATATCCAACGGGTGCTGACCCTAACCGGTGGAAAAATCAACGGGAAGGGTGGTGCGGCTGAGCTATTGAAAATTAATCCCTATACCTTGCGAACACGAATGAAGAAACTTGAAATTGCCTATGGCCGGAAACGGGTGAACACATCCCATATCGCATGATGAGGCAACTCCATTCGGCCCTATGGCCTCCTTTCGTCACCTCATCATATTTCATCACCATACCATGTAGTGTAACCCATCCCTTCTCTTGCAATATGAATTCAAAAACAGGGGGTTCTCAAACACCTTTTAATAAAGGCCCGGATCACGGTATTCGCCATATACCTCACGATAAACGTCGCATATTTCCTGCACGCTAACAAGCTCCTTCACGGCTTCGATACAGTAGGGCATAACATTGTCGCCCTTCTTGCAAGCATTCTTAATGTTTTCAAGGCACGTCTTTACCGCTTTAGAGTCTCGCTTACGGCGAATCGCAGTGAGCCTTTTGATTTGCTCATCTTCTACTGAATCATCAATTTCTAAAAGCGAAATAGGAACAGGTTCGTCAGTAACGTACTTGTTAACGCCGACCATGATCTTTTCTTTGGAATCGATCTGCTTCTGAAACAGGTAGGCGGAATCGGCAATCTCCAGTTGTGGAAAACCTTTATCAATGGCCGCAACCATTCCCCCCATGTCATCAATTTTGTGAATATATTCCCACGCCTTTTCCTCTATCTCGTTGGTCAAAGCCTCAACAAAATAGGACCCGGCAAGGGGATCTATTGTATTGGCCACCCCGGTCTCGTCTGCGATAATCTGCTGAGTGCGCAACGCAATCTGAACAGCATCGTCCGAAGGCAGGCATAAAACTTCATCGAGAGAATTTGTGTGAAGAGACTGAGTTCCACCCAAAACGGCGGCCAAGGCTTCCAAGGCCGTACGAACGACATTGTTATAAGGCTGTTGGGCCGTCAGTGAACATCCTGCGGTCTGAGTATGAAACCGCAGCCACCATGAACGTGGATCCTTTGCGTGATAGCGCTCACGCATCGCCTTGGCCCATATACGTCGGGCAGCGCGCATCTTAGCGATTTCTTCGAAAAAATCACTATGCGAATTAAAGAAAAACGATAGTCTTGAGGCAAAAGAATCCACATCCATTTTTTTCCTACGGATGACATCCTCGACATATTCCATCCCGTCTCGAAGCGTAAAGGCCAGTTCCTGTACAGCGGTAGAACCCGCTTCCCGTATGTGGTAGCCGCTTATGCTTATGGTGTTCCAGCGAGGCACATATTTAGCACCAAACTCCACGGTATCGCTGATCAGCTTCACCGACGGTTCAGGCGGACACATAAAGGTTTTCTGCGCAATAAACTCCTTCAGCATGTCATTCTGGATCGTGCCGCCTATTTTGTCCAAGGGAACGCCTCTGGTCTCGGCAGCCGCACAGTACATCGCCCAGAGAACGGTCGCCGGCGGATTGATGGTCATGGAAGTAGTCACCCGGTCCATAGGGATACCGTCCACCAACTGCAAGAAATCCTCCAGCGTGTCTATTGCTACGCCACACTTTCCGCACTCACCCCGCGCCTTTGGCGAATCCGAGTCGTAACCCATGAGTGTGGGAAAATCGAAGGCCGTGCTCAACCCGGTCTGGCCCTGCTTCAACAGCAAATGCCATCGCTCATTGGTCGTTTTAGCGTCACCCATTCCAGAGAACATCCGGAAAGTCCAATCTTTTCCTCGGTAACCGGTTGCCTGATTTCCGCGCAGATAGGGATACTGTCCCGGATATCCGATATCCTTTTCAAAATCCATATCTTTGATATCTTCAGGCGTGTAAAGCCTCTTGATTTCCAGATCGGATATAGTCGACCAGCGCGGCTTTTGATCCGGATTTTTGGCGACGATTCTCTTGACTTCATCTTCCCATTTTTTTTTCATTTCGCTGGAATCTTTCAGTACTTTATCTGCAAAATACATTCTATACACTCCTATCTTTCTCTTTGTTATGGACTTTATCGCTGTGCAGGGCGTTGAAAACACCCCGCAAGGGCGTCCGGCTGCCTATTGAATACTCCACATTTCAGTTTGGTGTCAAGAGAAACGAATTGCCATCAGCCGAGTAAGGAATAGAAAGCCACTCGGTTCCGCATCTCTTTTCGTATCAACCCCTTAACCTCCAGGGACCTAAGATGAGCAAAGCATCCCCTCGTTAAAAAGAATCTGTCGAGCAAGCCCAGAGCCTGCCAGGGTTCCAAGTTTTTCATATCCGTCCGTATCTTGGCCGCCAACTGAAAGGAAGTCTGAGGGCTTTTGGTCAGAGCTGTCATGATTTCGTCGGTTCTTTCCTGATGATAGTGCCTCAATTGATTAATTCTCTTTTTAATATCCCTAAAGGCGGAGCGATGTCCCGGCAGAACCAGTTCTATTTCCATAGAGTAGAGCCTCTCCAAGCTGATGAGAAGGTCGCCCAGGGGATTATCTTCTCCGGACACAAACTGGAGGATAGGGGAAAGCTCATCGCCGATCATGAGGATATGACGGTCCGGCTCATATAGGCATGTATGGGCCTTGCTATGCCCAGGGGTAACCATGCACCTGAAACGGTGCCCTCCTTTTTCGAAAACATGACCTTCATCCACACAACTAAATGGCCAGGTATCGAACGGCTTTTCCTCCTCCGCCCGGGATGCCCGCATGTCACTGGCCCTGTATTCCATTGCCGATCCCACTAGTAAGGAAAAGACCCTCTCAGGGCCTTCTTCGGAAAAGCCCATGACCTGAAAAAAACTCTCCATGTCTCCCAGGCCCGACCCGGTTACGTGCCCTTCCATGGAAACCATTTCCTGTCTGTGGATATGGATGACCGATTTGATGTCCATCAACTCAGAGACCAAGCTGGCGTGGTCCGCATGGTGGTGAGTCATAAAAAAATCGGTTTCTTGAGGTTTAACGCCGAGTTCCTTCATGGCCGCCTGCATTGCTTCAAGGCACAGGGAATGTGCCATTCCAGGATCAACAATGAGGCTTATGTCGGGGTCTTTAATGATGTATGAATTCATTGATCCGACAGCAAACATCGGCAGGGGCACAACAACGCGGTAGATGTTTGTTGCAACTTCCTCAATCATTACAAAGGTATTACCTGCCCTTCTTCAGACAGAAGGGTAACTAAAACCCTTCCAATCTCAGATCTTGAAATGTCGGCCCAGAAGACAAAGACGACTTGAAGCCAAACCCCAATATCTCGGATAGTTGATGTGTTATTGAAAGGTGTCTGCCCTAGTAAAGGCATCCTATCTGAACGGCTGAGGTAAGGGCTGCCAATCTCTGTATAAGTAAGCCCCCGATACAACTCAGGGGCTTACTTAACAAAAAACATTATGAAAAGTCTATCTCTGCATACCCGTTGTCAAGCACTTTCACCTTTCGCTCTTTGACCCATGTGCGAAAGGATACGCCGGCACCATCAGGGCTTTTCCAGGATTCCACTATGAAAGTTTCTCCGGGATACACCGGTGCAGTAAACCGCGCCGTCACACTCTTCATTTTGGTGTTGTCATAATCACACCACATCTTAAGGATTGCCTGTACGCCAAAGCCATAGGTGCACAACCCGTGCAATATAGGCTTGG
>JAQULO010000003.1:0-19898 GCA_028718565.1 Syntrophales bacterium
GGTTGTCGAAAAGGTCACCGAGGTGCCTTGTACCACGGCCTCTCCGGAACCATCCTGGATGGTGGCTGTGATCGCCGCCGAACTTGCCCCGTCGGCGGGGATATCAACCGCCGGGTCCGCGCTCAGGGTAATGGCACCGGCCGCACTGCCTCCACCTCCTTCAGGCGGTTCCGTCGAACCGCCTCCACACGAGATAGCAAACATCAGGCCACAAATAACAAGCGCGATTGCAAGACTATTTTGGAGATATCTCATGTTCACCACAGAGCTCCTTATGCCACGTTAAATGTAATTACTCAGTGTCCTCATTGGACTGAATGGACATAGAATCAGGCTTGGGCTTTAAGATATGGGGCGTGATAAAGATCAGCACCTCTTCCATTGTCTCTGACTTGCTCTCGTTCTTGAACAAATAGCCCAACCCCGGCGCATCCTTTAACCACGGGACACCACTATCTCCTCCGGAATTTCTCTGCTTGCTGAGGCCCGATATAACAATCGTCTCCCCATCTCTCACTATTAGGGTCGTATCGGTCTGTTTCTTGATGATATACGGATTCCCCTGGACGCTACGTGAACTATCAACCTCATCCTTTTTGACGAGTATCTTCATCTTCATGTTTTCGCCGTCAATGACATGCGGTGTAATCTCTAGACGCAATACCGCGTCCTCCCAGCTAACCTCCTGATTACCGTCCGAGTAAGAGACGAAGGGCACCCTTTCTCCGTTTTCGGTAAATGCCATTTGATTGTCGAGCGTCGTGATAGAAGGACTGGACAGGATATTCAGCTTACCCTTCGATTGCAATGCGGTTAACTGAAGCTCCAGGATATTTCCTCCGATTTTCCCAAACATCAGCCCCAGTGACGCCAGCCCTCCGGCAGTGGTCACGGCATCGGCATTAACGGGAAAGTTGACACCGTAACCCTGCCCACTGAGGCCGGCAGACCCGTACGCGGGCGTATATCCGCCATCTTTTGGGTTTGCCCCCGTTGTATCCGCGCTTCCACCGGGTGTAATAAAGTAATCACTGCTCTTGTCGCCGGCCCGTACTGAATTTCCGTACATACCCCCCCACTGAACTCCCAACTCTCGAGCGGTGTCCTTGGTCGTCTCAACAATATTTGCCTCAATCCGTACCTGGGAAGTGGGTTTATCGATCTTGCCGACCATGGGGATAATTTTTTCAAGATCGCTTCTGGTCGCCTGTATAACCAGTGAGTTCGTGTGTTCGTCCACCCGTATCGACCCATATGGAGTTCCCTTGTCATCCTTGGTCAGAAAACCCTCGAGATTTTCCTTCAGCTTGTCGGGGTCCGCGTAATTGACGGGAATGACCATCGGCAACAGCGGAGACAGCCTGCTTGTTATGATCTGCTGTTCTCTCCGCTCTCTTTCAATATTTTCCAGCACCAGATCATTTTGCAGGTCTGCCGCCGTCGTTATCCGAATAATATCACCATCCCATACATATGTAAGCATCTTGGAACGCATAATGCTGAGAAACGCCTCGTCCCACCGAACCTTCCTGAAGTCCACACTGATTTTACCCTGTATCTCCGACTTGATTAAGATGCTCTGCCCGGCCGCCTTGGCCAGCGTGCGAAGGGCGACACTGATATCGGTGTCGCGCATGATGAGGGTAACCCCCATGGTGGGGAGAACTTTTTGTTCCGTCTTGACATCTGCCGCGCCAGGCTCATCCGGTATCTCCAGCGAGCGAATCTTGGAAACCGGTGATGTGCCGGCGGATTCCTTTGCCTTGAGATTCCATTTCTCAAAAAATGGATCCTTCGTGACCTCTTTCGTGCCGGCACAACCGAAGACGAGTACACCGGCCATGACCACCAAGGCCACCCGCGCCAGGTTTTCTCTTCTGATTACCTTCAACACGCCATATCCTCCATGAAAAGGTTACTCCTCCAATAAGGGAACGGTGATGCCCTTCCCTGTTTCTTTTTCCTCTATCACGACTGCGGAAGACCCTATGCGTTTTACAAGATATCCCCCAACCTCCAGCTCATCCCCGGTTTCATAGCCAACGCCATCTATAACGGCTATCCTCCTCGTACCGATCTCCAGATACCCGGTATATTCTATGGCGCCCATAGTAGAGGTTCGCATCCCAGGTGTGTTGTCCGCATAGAAAGGGTCTCTTCCCCAGTCGGCCTCAGCCCCGGCAACAATAGCTGCGTAAACCGGATAGGACCCGCGGTCCTCCAGAACCTTCGAGGCCTCCGCTATCAAAGTGTCTATCTGTACCACCTTCTCTCCGCTCCCGGCACCCAACGGTTTCGATGATGAGGCAACGAAGGAGTCATATACACCGTAAAGAACGACAGCCAACATGACAGCCATCACCACTATCTCCCGTATCGACACCCTGATCTTGTTCATAATCCCCGTCTGCTCAGCAATAAACCAACAGTATGCGCACCGCCTGTTGTTTCTTAACCAATTGCCAGCCTCACCGTGAGGTAGAATTCTTTGTGCCCGCTCTCCTGCCTGATATCTATCTCTTTCACTCCCTTGAGGGAAGGCACCCCCCCCACCGCTTCCAGAAACTTTCTGAAGTCGAGAAAACTTCCCCTCAACTGAATAGCAACCATCATATCGTCGGACGCCTCTGTCAAGGACAGCACGTCCGGCCTGATGGAGACAACCTGCATGCCGCTTTCGTCGGCTATCCTTTCAAACAACGGAGCGACGGTATCTATATCCGCCCTGGAAAGCGCGGTCATATCGGGCACCGGCAACGTCCCCCGGATATTGCGCTCGCCCCTCGCTACCATCTCTTCATAGAGGGGAAGCAGGACCTTCTGCTTTTCTATAAGGTTCATCACCTGCGCGGTCTTCGAGTCGATGGCGCCCAAAGACCGCTCATACGGATAAAGGGCGACAAAGTAGAAAATGATAAGGATCACGATGCACAGGACAAGATACATCACGCTCCGGCCGGGGATCCCTCCAATCTTAATCGGAACACCTTTCATATTATACCCTAGAAAAAATCAACGGTTATGCCAAAGTGAAGCGCCTCGCCAGCACGAAAGGGCCCTATAGCATTTTTATCGATCGTAACCTTTCTAACCATCCGGGAATTCTGGAGATCAAGCACATATCTCGCCAGGACGGATTCGAAGGAACCGGGATCGCCCGTAACAACACCACTGATGGTCGCCTTTCCAGCAGCTTCTGTGGCCTCTCTTCCTCCACCCCCATCCATAGTCGCCTTAACGGTTAAGAGGGATATCTCTTTGGGGGTCACCTTCGATAATTTTTCTATAACCGCCACACCAAAATACCGTTCTTTGAACCTTTGCAGGGCAAGGCGGTTTCCCTTGATCTCAGAAACCATCGCACGGGTGGTCTCCTCAACCGCCTGCGTACCCCTCTGCAATTGTTGATCAAGCTTTGCCAGGGTGGCCTCTTTCCGGTCAAGGGCGTTTCCCATCCAGAAAAAGAGGCCGACAAAAATCAACATAACCACCGCAAAGGAGGAAACGATTACGCGGTTGACCCGGCGTATGTTCGCAAACTTTTCCTTGTCACTGTGGGTAAATATCAGATTAGGGGTACGGGGCAAGCTCGACAGCGCCAGGCTCAGCGCGGGCGTAAGGGGAGCCCTCTGTGAGAGGGTTGTATGTGCCGTAATGCGGTCGGAAAAAGGGTTTCCCGGGGCCATAGGATCCAGCACATCGCTCTCCACTTTGAGCTGACCGCCGACATACTCACAAACAGGCCGATACATACCCGCATCGGAGAAAACATATACGAAAGTTATACCTTCATTACCCAAGATAACGGTGTAGTGTTCAAGGGTTCTTTCCACCTGCCGCACAAGCCGCTCCAGGGCAGGATTAATCATTTCGAATATCTCTTCCTTGCTAAGACCGAAACGATCAGCATCCCCGTAGGGTGGCGGGAAATCAAATCCCAAGCTGAAGACAAGCTCTTTCGCATCCTGTATGTTCATGGGGCTCCGGGACCGTTCAGAGTCGCCCCCCCTCTCACGCAGAGCGGAAGAGGCGACGTGCTCTTCCAGAAGGGCCTCCGCCATGCTGTTGATTCCCGCCCGTATGCCGCGCGTCATCACCAGATTCCCTTCGGAGAAGACATCGATGCGCGACGAATCGTCTCCAATGTAGAGCGTAGCGGTTCGATCGGGGAGGGGCATCCAGTTGGCCCTGAACAAATTCTGTAGGGCGAAGGGAGGAGGTGTAAGACCGGTCAAAGGGAAACCGATGTCATTAAAGAAGGCTTCCTCCTCCTCTACCTCACGCCTGGAGGCGATGCATACCACCACCGACAGTTTTGCAACACCATCCTCGACCACCTCTCCCTGAACTTCAAATTCAAGGATTGTTTCCTTTTCATCAAAGTCTGAGTTCTTCTTCGCGGTCCAGTAAACGGCGTTTTCAAGTTGCTTTCTCCCCACTTTGGGTATGCGGATACTCTCCACATTCACCTTATCCGACCGGATCAGGCCCCACACGCTAAAGTTCCTTTCGGAACCACAAAAGCTTTCGAGCTCCGACCTCAGAAAGTCGGCAAATTCGGGAGAGCCTCGTAACATTCCGGCTTCAATAAACACCTTTTTACAATCAAGCAACTCCCTCTGGCTGCTCGAAGAAGTTTTTACCTTGACCAGCCTCAGTTCATCGGGCCCGATATCCACCCCCACGGATATGGACTTTTTTACAAAAAATCCCCGCGTGCCCCCCTGCCCGGCCTTTCCGGATGGAGAAACATCCACAGCGTCAGGCATTTCATCCGGCTTTTGATTGTTCCGGATCAGCCTAAGCAGCCTTTCAGTTGAAGAAATATCCTTTGGGGAGGGCACAGCGCCAAAGCCTCCATTTGTGTGTTATTGGACAAAAGTTCACGTAATTACAGAATGATGCCTCAACACCAAAAACAATTCATCAGAAAATAGTCAACTGCTTGTCCTTTTTGAGAAACACCTGCTTACGGCGATAATTCTCAAGGATTTTTTTGGCCTCTCCCATATAATCTTGGGGAAAGTGTTTGAAGGTGCGCAGCCCGGATTGGACTTCTGGAGGCTCCGGGATAATGCCCTTCTCTATATAACTCCGTATCGTTTTCGCGGAGACACCAAGCTCTTTCGCCGCGTCGGCAGTCGTGCAATACGCCTTCCCCTTTATAATAACCATAAACCTCTCCCGGAAGTCATGAAAGTCCCTTGCCATCCCCCCACATTGGCAGGTTCGTACCATGCTGGTTGGTACATTAGGTGTGCACATATCTTACCTTCCGCACCTATGTCAAGTATTTTCATCCTCTCCGACCAATACAGCCCTCTAACTTATTGGTGTAATTTAGAGTTATGACAAACCTCATACTCCTGGAGAGGCTTTTTGTAAGACAGATATTTTCTTCCGTACATACAAGTGTTACTGATAAGTGATACCTGTGTCACAAGAGCTTTGATCTGTGAAAGAGGGCGGATAAGCCCTTTATCGCTCCGTTCAAGGCCCATACAAAAAACTGTCATAAGGACCAACTACCTGGATTCTGACAGCATTGCCTTTTATGATGTTGCTGTCAGGCTTGGCGCCGCCGGGACAAATAAAGCTGAGAAAGGACTTCGGCCCGTCGGGTCTGAAGTTGACAATGCAAAATACTGGATTGCCACAACCTGTGATAACCCTTCTACCGATGTTCTGTCCTTTGCAATATGTACTGTTTGATCTATTGCGTATGGCTGAGGTATGAGGTAATAAACAAAGACATGCACTGGCGCACAATAAAAAAGGGGAGTACCACATGAAAGAGCAATCCTATGGATTCGAACTCTTACGGGAGCGACACATCGACGAGTTGAAAACGCAGGCGAGACTGTACCGGCATACCAAAACTGGAGCCGAACTGTTATCCATGATCAATGATGACGAAAACAAGGTTTTCGGCATCACCTTTCGCACGCCACCGCGCAATTCAACCGGCGTACCCCACATCCTGGAGCATTCCGTCCTCTGCGGTTCCCGCAAGTATCCGGTGAAGGAACCCTTTGTGGAAATATTGAAGGGCTCGCTGCAAACTTTCCTGAACGCCTTCACCTACCCGGACAAGACCTGCTATCCGGTAGCAAGTCAAAATATCAAGGACTTCTACAACCTTATAGATGTTTACCTCGATGCGGTCTTCTATCCTCGCATCACGCCTGAGATATTTCAACAGGAAGGGTGGCACCACGAGATGGAAAAACCGGACGGACCCCTTGTGTATAAGGGTGTGGTCTTCAACGAGATGAAGGGCGCGAATTCCTCCCCGGACAGGCTTCTGGCAGAGTATTCGCAGCAGGCGCTGTTTCCCGATACGACCTACGGTCTGGATTCCGGAGGAGATCCCGAGGTGATCCCAGACCTGAGTTACGAACAATTCCGGGACTTTCACCGTACATGCTACCACCCCTCCAATGCACGTATCTTCTTTGCCGGCGATGACGATCCAGACGAGAGGCTGCGACTCGTCAACGAGTATCTGAGAGCCTTCGAAAAGACGGACATTGATTCGACGACGGTATTTCTCCAGCCACGTTTTGACCGTCCCCGGCGTGTTGTGCGCCCTTTTGCCGCAGGCGATGATGCCTCCGGGAGCATGATGACCGTAAACTGGGTGCTTGGAGAGACGGCGGATGCTTTCACCAATATGGCGCTTAACATCCTGGGATACATCCTTCTCGGCACGCCGGGTTCGCCCCTGCGCAAGGCCCTTATCGAATCGGGCCTGGGAGAGGATGTTACCGGAGGAGGGGTGGAGGGAGAGCTTAGGCAGCTGTTCTTCTCTGTGGGCATGAAAGGGATCACCACGGGTAGGGAGGATGCCGTTGAGGCGCTGATACTGGCGACCCTGGAAGGATTAGCGACCGACGGTATCGACCCGGAAGCGGCGGAAGCGGCCCTCAACACCATAGAATTCAGCCTGCGCGAAAACAACACAGGCAGCTACCCCCGTGGTCTGGTTCTGATG
The DNA here is from genome assembly GCA_028718565.1 of Syntrophales bacterium. Taxonomy (GTDB): domain Bacteria; phylum Desulfobacterota; class Syntrophia; order Syntrophales; family UBA2210; genus UBA6078. The sequence continues at coordinate 6,995 of JAQULO010000003.1, forward strand.
CTCAGGGCAATGACCACCTGGCTGTATGATGCCGATCCACTCGCGCTGCTCTCCTTTGAATCTCTCCTATCGGAGATCAAGGCCCGCCTCAGTTCGGAGAAGACGTTCTTTGAGAGATTAATACGAAAACATTTCCTGGAGAATCAGCATCGTACCACCGTTATCTTGACACCGGACCCGGAGATGGAAATCAGGGTGGAAGCGGTGGAAAAGGCGCGTCTCAGTGCTGTTAGAGATGCAGCCAGTCCGGAGGAATTGAGAGGGATCTTTGAAAATACCGAGTATCTCAAAAAAATACAGGAAACGCCGGATTCTTCCGAGGCCCTGGCAACCATACCGACCCTGGAGATTGCCGATCTGGAGAAGAAAAACAGGACAATACCAATCACCGTTCTGGATGAAAAGGGCGCCACAGTACTGTACCATGACATATCGACGAGTGGAATCGCGTATATAGAGGTCGGACTGAATCTTCGAGTACTTCCTCGCAGGTATGTTCAGTATATTCCCCTGTTCAGCAGGGCACTTCTGGAGATGGGCACCCGAAAAGAGGATTATGTCGCTCTTTCTCAGAGAATTGACAGGAAGACGGGAGGGCTTCATCCGTCACTGTTCGTGTCAGAGGTTAAGCATGCCCGGAGCGGGGCTGAGGCCAGACTTTTCCTCTGCGGAAAGGTGATGTTGCCACAAACGGGAGACCTCTTCGATATTGTCAGAGACATCCTGACGGATGTCAGACTCGACAACCGGGAGCGGTTCAGGCAGATGGTCATGGAAGAAAAGGCCCGGCAGGAGGAGCACATGATCCCCGGCGGTCACCAGATCGTCGACCTGCGCCTGAGAACACATTTCGGCGAGGCCGGCCGGTTATCGGAGCAATTGGGCGGGGTGAGTTATCTGTTCTTTCTACGTGAACTTGCTGACCGGATGGAGAAGGACTGGCCTTCCGTTCATGCCACCCTTGAGGAGATGCGGCGCGCCCTGGTCAACCGTGAGACCATGATCTTTAATGTGACCGTTGACGAGAAAAGCTGGAAACGGGTACGGTCACATCTTGCCGACTTTGCCGATGGGTTGCCGGCCGAACCGTCCTCCACGGAGGATGCCCTTTCCGGAGACCTTACCGTTGATATGGAGATCCCCGAGCATGAGGGCCTTATAGTCCCTTCCCAGGTCAACTACGTGGGGAAAGGGGCCGACCTGTACCGGTCAGGGTACACCTATCATGGTTCTGCCAGGGTCATCACCCGGTATCTCAGGACGTCCTGGCTGTGGGACCGGGTACGGGTGCAGGGGGGGGCGTACGGTGCCTTCTGTAATTTTGATAAATTTTCCGGCGTGTTGACCTTTCTGTCGTACCGTGATCCGAATCTTTTAAAAACCATCGAAGTGTTCGATGAAACATCGAAATTCCTGCGAAATGACGCATTGAGCGGCGACGAGATTACAAAGGGGATTATTGGCGCCATCGGTGATATGGACCCGTATATGTTTCCGGATGCCAAGGGGTACGCCTCGATGGCCCGCTATCTGACCGGGACTACTGAAGATGATCTGCAACAGGTTCGTGACGAAATTTTTTCCACGACGGCAATGGACTTCAAACGATTTGCCGCCGCACTGGATGAAGTGGCGCGCCATGGATTGGTGAAAGTCCTCGGCTCTGAGAGTGCCATAGGGGAGGCCTCCGGCAGTGCCTTGCCGCAGCTGAAGGTGACAAGGGTACTGTAATCTGCCGATGGTTATCCTGAAAGCCCTTTTCGGCCAGAGAGCGGTACCTGTCCATAAACCAAAATCTGTAGTCGTCAGAATAATTACACAGGCAGGATGTGCACGGAGCGGGAACGGGCGGGGGGGGGTTCTTGTCACACACCACAAACCTCAAGCCGAGTGGTGCAAAGGATTCACCTCTGCACCATCATAAGCAAACGATTGAATTTGTTCGATCATTATCCTGACAGTAGTGATATCTGATTATAGAAGCTCTCTATTTCCCGACGCAGAATGTTGAGAAGATCCTGTCAAGAACGTCTTCGGCTGTTGTCCCTCCGACAATGTCACCCAGGTGATCGAGAGCCTCCTTGACATCAAAGGCGGCGAGTTCCGGGGAATCACCACTGGAAAGGCTGGCGTGCGCTGTTGCAAGGGATGCCGCAGTTTTCTCAAGAGCGTTTTTGTGCCGGAGGTTGGTCAGGATAACGTCCGTCGCCGAGCCCTCCCCGCCGTCCAATGCTGTCGTGTAGATTCTCTCTTTCAGCTCATCTATGCCGTCACCGTACTTTGCGGAAATCCACAGCGGCTTAACACCGGGGATTAGTTCATCTAGCTGGGCACCGGTTACCCGGTGAGGAAGGTCCGACTTGTTGACGGCCAGCACCACCCGCTTCCCCCGGTTTCTGTCTATGACTTCGACATCCTCCTCCGTCAGGGGAACGCTCCCGTCGATGAGGATGATTACCATGTCCGCCGCCAGGACCTTTTCCCATACAAAGGCTATCCCCTCCTGTTCTATAGCCTCCCCGGATTTTCTGACCCCGGCCGTGTCAGTCAGTGTTACGAGAATCCCCTTGATGTTGATGGTTTCCTCAATGAAATCCCTGGTGGTTCCCGGAATGGGGGTAACAATGGCTCGCCGCTCGCCGAGGAGAATATTGAGGAGGCTCGATTTCCCCACGTTCGGCCTCCCCGTAATGACCGCGGTCAGGCCGTCCCTGAAGAGTTTCCCCTCCCGGTAGGTCGCGAGGAGGCTGGTGATACGAGTTATGATATCATCCATGTCGTCTGGTAGGGTGCGATCAGGTCCGGGGGAAGGGGATATATCTTCCTCGTTGAAGTCTATCGTGGATTCCAGTGATGATAGGATGCCGATCAGATCGGAGCGTATGGATTGCAGTTGTTCCGACAGTTTACCTTTGAGGCCGAAGATGGCAAGGGCACGGCCCCTGTCTGTCCTGGCGGCGATCAGCTCCATAACCGCTTCCGCCTGCGACAGGTCCATGCGGCCGTTAAGGTAGGCCCTTTTGGTAAACTCCCCCGGCTGCGCGGGTCGGCCTCCCGCCTTGATGACTTCGTTCAAGACGACTAGCGGAATAAGGTGGCCACCGTGACAGTGTATCTCAAGGACATCCTCTCCCGTGTAGGAATGGGGCCCCCGCATCAGGGCGATCAGAACCTCGTCGATAACGCGGCCTGTTTCGGGTGATATGATGTCACCATGGTAGAGATGGTGGCTTTGCAGAAAACCCTTGGCGACTGGTGATTTGAAAAGGGCCCGACAGATATCTCCCGCATTCGGCCCGCTCACCCTCACAATACCGATTCCCCCCACACCGGGTGGCGTGGCTATGGCTGCTATTGTGTCGTCGTGTGCCAGCATGGCGTAACTTCCGGCGCCCTTTATCAGGACTGTGTCTTGCCGCCTTTTTTGGGAACGATGATGATTTTTCTGAAGGAGCCTTCTCCGCGGCTGCGGGTGGTCAACTCCCTGTCGTTTTGCAGTGCCATGTGTACGATTCTGCGGTCGTGCGAGTTCATAGGGTTGACCGTAACGGGTTTCTTCGTCCTCTTGGCCTTTTCACCCAGTTTCTCGGCCAGGGCCGTCAGGTTCTCTCCCCTCTTCTCCCGATAATTTTCCGTATCCAGGATGATCCTTTTCCCGCCGTTTCCGTTCTTGTTCAGGACCTTGTTGGTGAGGTACTGTATGGCATCCAGAGTCTGCCCTCCCTTTCCTATAAGGAGCCCGCCCCCGTCGCCTTGAATATCGAGGAGGATATAGTCCTCTCCGTTTTGGTTCACCGTAACGGGAAAATCAAACCCGATACGCGAGAGGATACCCTCAACAAATGCCTTTGATTTGAGGATGGTTTCCTCATCGTGCGAGACCCTAGAACCTTCCTTTAAGGTTTCTTTTTCCGCCGTGGTTTCCATGTTGATGTCAATGGACAGTATCTTGGCCCTGATTCGGGCCGGCTTTGCTCCAAGAATACCCAGAAATCCCGTTGACCCTTCGGAAAGAATCTCTATATCCAACTTCTCTCTCGCGACGTTAAAGGTGTCACAGGCCTTTTGAATGGCTGCATCTATTGTTTTTCCTGCTATCTCTAACACATCTTTCATGTCTGTTACCTCGTTGTCAGGAGCTCTGCCTGTTTATGTAGTACTGCTGACCAATGCTAAGGAGGTTGTTGAATAACCAGTAAATAACCAGTCCCGCCGGAAAGTTCAGAAAGAGAAAGGTAAAGACAACGGGCATCCACATCATCATCTTCGCCTGCATCTCGTTTCCTCCCGGTGCCGGGCTCATCTTCTGCTGGAGGAACATGGTTGCGCCCATGATAACCGGGGTGATGTAGTACGGGTCTTTTGCAGACAGATCCTGGATCCAGAAGACGAATGGGGCATGCCGTAGCTCTATGGAGTAGAGCAACGCCTTATACAGGCCGAAGAAGACGGGAAGTTGTATCAGCATGGGGAGGCACCCGCTCATCGGATTTACCTTGTTCGCTTTGTAGAGGGCCATCGTTTCCTGCTGTAGTTTGGCCTTGTCGTCTTTGTATTTTTCCTGAAGCTGTTTCATCTGGGGCTGGAGTTTCTGCATCCCTTTCATTGATCGGTAGCTTATATTCCCGAGTGGCCAGAAGATAATTTTTACCAGTACGGTGATGAGAATGATAGCAACCCCGTAGTTGTGGACATAGCTGACGATCCACTTGAGTGCCTTGAGGAGTGGGAGGGCAAGCCACTTTACCCACGATCCGAAGTCTACGGAGTTTTCAAGACCGATATTCTGTGCCTGAAGCAGGGCATATTCCTTCGGGCCAAGATACAGGGTATACCTGAACGTACCCGACTGACCGGGGGGAATAATGGTTTTGGGGCCTTCGAGATCGGCAGAGACGATGTTGCCGGAATCCTTGGAGACAACAAACCGTGTGAGGGACGGCTGCTCCGGTATCATGGCTGCTATGAAATATTTTTTCTCGAATCCTCCCCATGACACATCCGGGTCGCTGAACTTTTTCTCCCCCAGGTTCTTGATCTTCTCTGGAACGGTCTTGTTTTTTACGTATGATATGGGCCCTTCATGGCTGTAGCTGTTTTCTTTTTCCGCAGGATCAACATACTGACGCCAAGCGAGACAGGCCTGTTCCTTGATGGTATCGGCCGACAGGTTGGTCACCCCGACCTCAAGATCAAAGGAGTATCTGTCGGGATAAAACGTATAGACCTTGTCCACTTTGATTGCGCCCGGATATGACCAGGAAAAGACCAACTCCTTTGCACCTGCGACATCGGTGCAATCTATCGAGTCCGAACTTGCTTCGTATAGGACATCAGCGGGAATATCGATGCTGGATTCCGGAAAGGTCGAGGCGAGAGGACCTTCTGCACCCTCCCCTATGTTGACCATCTCCACCGGCGCTGAATCTTTATTTAGATCCCTACGATACTCTTTCAGCTTGAAAGATTTCAGTCCAGCGCCCCGGGAATTGAAGACAGCCGTATACAGATCCCCTTCTACGACAACATCCTTGCCAGCACCCGCATCTTCGTCTTTTTTGACCAGTGTTTTCTGATGCTCAACGACCGGCACCTTTTGGGTGGTCTGCTCGCCGGTGCTCTCTTGGCCCCCGACGTCTGTCTCCTCAGAGTTCTGGACCGGCTTAACCGGGGTAAGGGACCTGGATTGTGGAAAAAAATACTGGTATCCCATCAATAACGCCAACGACAGGACAACGGCGAGAAGTGTCCTCTTGTCCATTCAAGACCTCCATGGTTCGACTATTTTACTGGATCGTATCCACCGGGATGGAAAGGATTGCACCTGAGTATGCGCAGAAAACCCCGAAGGGATCCCCTGAAAGGTCCATAGTGCTGGATGGCAGCTATGGCATATTCAGAGCACGTAGGATAGAAACGGCAACGCTGAGGAAAATAAGGAGATATGGCTACCTGGTAAAACCGTATAAAAGAGATTAAAGCACCTTCCAATATCCGCATGGGCATTACTTTTTTCTCAAAAGATCCAACAATTCCAGACATACATCCTGGTACTTGAGTGACGAGACATCTTTTTTTACTATTATCACCATGTCTTTTGAATCAGGCAGCCCGTCTTTGTTCAATCTGAAAAACTCTTTTAAAAGGCGTTTGATCCTGTTTCTCTTTACAGCGTTTCCCACCTTTTTAGTGACCGCTACTCCAAGCCTCTTTTCCCCCGATGGATTGGGGCTCAGTATGACAATGAAATTGTTTGAGTGAACCCGCCCCCCCCTTCGGTATATATTTAGGTACTGTGTCCTCTTGCGTACTCGTTCCTTTTTTCCGAAGGATTTTTTTTCCATGCGTTTCGGAGCACACCCCCGCCGCTTAAAGGCACCCTACGGGCAATCGCCCTTTGGTAGAGGATCAGACTGCAAGCCGTTTCCTTCCTTTTGCCCTTCTCCTGTTCAATACCTGTCTGCCCCATCGCGTCGCCATCCGGGCGCGGAAGCCGTGCGTCCTTTTTCTCTTGATGTTGCTCAAACTCGTCAGGTTCTTTTTCATCAGTGATAAGCCTCTCTCAATATGTGTAAGCTGCCCCTTTCACCATAGTTTGAGCTATTTGTCAAGGTGTAATTATCTGGCAAGTGTGATACCAGGATCGTGCCAGATGGAGACCGAAGGACAGAAAGAAGTTTGTATACGAGGCATTGCAGAAGTATTTGGGGTCAATGTTGAAAGACCTCGCGAGTCACAAACCGCATTTTCCGGGACGGACCAATTAATTTTAGAACGTAACCGGCGTCGAAATCCGGCAGATCGTTCAATATCACTTTCCGAACCATAACCCGAAAAGCCGGTAAAATCGGTATATCCCCTCATGGACGAGGTTAAAATGACTTTTCCTTGTATCGCTACACCGTACCGGAGCCTCGATAATTCTTGCCCGGTCACGCCATGACCTGTATATAATATCAATGACATATGAAGATCCACCTCCGACACAATCAAGGTATCTCATAATGACCTCACGCCGGTAGGCCTTGGCGCCTATCGAATAATCCCCGTAGGGGAGACCAAGCAGCACCCTGGCAAAGAGTATAAACAGGTCACTCCCCATGATCCTGACCGCTGATCGTTCCTGAATTCCCCTCTTTTTTGACCCGATCACGATATCGTACGTGTCTAACAACTTGCAGGCACGGGGGATAAAATCGGCATCGGTTGTCAGATCGGCATCAATGGCTATAATCCTGTCCGCCCTCGCCAGTGAAACACCCCGCCTGAAGGCATGTCCCACACCCCTTTCATGCGTATGGGAAAAGGTTATCTCCGGATACGCAGTCGCCAGTTTCTCTCCTATTTCCACCGTCGAATCCGTGGAGCCGTTGCTCACGATAATAATCTCATAACCGGGCAGGACACCATCGAGGTAAGACATCAGATGTACGACGTTTTCAGACAGTATTTTCTCTTCATTATATACCGGGACAAATATGGCCACTGAGGGCATTGCATCTCTCCTATTTCTTCCATTGGGCGGCATAAACAGCCCATGGAGTCTCCGGATAGTCTCTTATGATCCTGTCGAATATCGCATTTGCTTGTTTCCGCTCTCCGAGATACCCGTGCGATTTCCCGACATGGAAATACGCCTCGGGAATCCAGGAGCTGCCGGGATATTGTTCAATCAGTACATGGAATGCCTCTATAGCCTTCTGCCAGTTGTTGTCCTTATACCAGCATATGCCGTAATAATACGCAGCCTCGTCCGCCCTTGGATGATCAGGGAATTTTTCCTCCACATCCTTGAAAACGGCCCTCGCCTCTTCCAGTTTTCCACAGTCTTTACAGAGGATCCCCTTGTGTATCAGAACGCTTACACCTTCGCCGGAAGAGGTCAGCAGCGCCGCGGCGCCGAGCAGTGCGAGGAGGCCCAGGGCGACAACAATGCGGCCCTGATTGCGCAGGATAAACCCGGGGAGCCCATCGCATGCCCCCTCCCCTTTTTCCTTCTCTGGATATTTTTTCCCTTTCATCCGGAGAATCCCGATCCATAGCAGGATGAGAATACCGGCACTGGTCATGGCATACCCCAGATAATCCCAGGCGGTCCTCCCGAAGGAGAGGCGTACATCGGGGCGATTCGGATATATCAGCATAAATGAGGGAGAGACGAGGTATATCCTGTCCGCCCCCTCCACCTTCCAGTTCGGATGATAGGAAACTTTTATCAGGAGGGGAACACCCGGGTCGGACGTCTTGATGATGATCTCCTCATCCCGTATCTCTTCACTGACTGAGCAGGTCCTGCCGACAGGGATCCTGGGGAGAGATACGGACGGCGCCTCTTCGCCAGACAGACCCTCCGGCATGGGAGGGGGGAATGAGGGGACCGCCGCTTTGAATCGTGATCTATCGGTCGCCCCCCCCGGATCGAATACGAGATGAATTCCCCTGTTTTTCTTATATGTTTGAAACCACCTGAAGGACGCCCCCTTCCAGTCTTTTGCTTCACACAGCACCGGTTTGAATTCCAGGGGTATGACGTACCGGTTCGCGTTGGTCGTCAGTTCATAGACCCAATAAGGGAAGACGACCTTCTTCAACCTGAATTCGGGAAAGGCCTGTATCATCTCCCTGATCTCCGGACTGATCACGACAAAATCCCTAACGTTGAACAGCTTAAGATGTTCAATCCCGGCCGCCAGGTCAACATTTGAATAGCGGTACTGCGGGAAGGGTCTCGACGACTCTTTCGATATCTCGGACTGGATGTAGAAGACAAAAGGGGACGATATGGAAGACTGCATATAGACCCCCTCCAGTGTCGACCGGCCGGAAAAAAACGGTAGGGATTCGAAAGCCCGCGTGGTGCCTGCACCATTGTGAAGGGAGGAATGTTCATACACTACCCGCGGATCACCGACAGATCCCTTGAGATACTGATTCACTTCTCTGAAGGCCGGCCACAGCCCCTTTGTCTCGAAGCCGTTGTAATTCCAGGATATCCATGCACTTATGTTCTTTTCGAGATGGCTGATACAGGGAAGAACACAGATAAGGAGTACCATCGGCGCTGCCCACCTATGCTTCAGCGGCGCCGTCAGGACACCTAGCCCAAGCGCACCCGTGAGCATCATAAATACCTGCATGAAAGGAAGAAACCGGATATCGGTGACGCCTATCTGCGGGGCAACGTGGTAGCATATCCAGCACAGGGCGATCACATAGGCAAAAAAGGCCGCAGCCTTTCCCGCTCCGGCGAAACGCCTGATAGCTTCCGGTCGACGAATACAAAGAAATACAATCGCTACGAGACCGGCAACGGCAAGGACCATCGCGGGCCACAGGATGGGCGGAAATATCTCCAGCAGCGATTTGATAAACCACCGGTCGGCATACGCCGTGGTGTATGTGATCTTCCCGATGAGGGGAATCAGCCAAAATCCGAGAAGGAGGAATCCCAGACCGTGCATCTTGAACAAATAGATGCCGTTCCTTAAAAAAGAGACCCGGTCGAAGAGAAAGAACGATGTCATAGCGACGGCGAATAGGAGCGCATACCCGTGACTGAAGCCTATGAGAAAAATAAGCACCGCGTTCAGCGCCAGGTGTCTGTCGTTAGGGATCCCCCGGTAGAGGGTCCCCGCGAAGAGGACGGCCAGGGACATGCCGATACCGTAAGCAAACTCCCCGGCAAGCGTGCTGAGAATATTGCCGCCCCACATGGAATTCGCCTCCATGAAAAGGAAAAGGAGGGAGAAAATCGCGCCGGAGGCAGGCACGGGAAATCTCTGATCCATGAGGCGAAGCGCCGCGTAACAGCACAGGGGGAGGGTAACCACGCCCAAGATGGTGATCAGCTTGAAGGCGATCTGTAGTGGGATCGCGTGAGACAGGAGGGCCATCACTATAAAGGGGAGGGGGAAGTAGAACTGGAACAGCGGGAACCCGGCATAATTTCCCATCATCCAGCCGGTGATTCTTCCCTGCGGCAGGAGGACATTGCGCATATACTGGGCCGTAGCATAGTGAGAGCCTGTGTCTCCTCCCGTCGTTGTCGTCGGGGAGAAGAGATATTCCGGTCTGAAATAACTGAACAAAAAAAATACGATCAAGCAGAGGACCGTTATGTCGGTGAGGCTCTCCAGCTTTGATTGCCCGGCTTCAGATTTCATTGTCATAACCGGTTCCCATTATGCCCCTACTGTATCGTATTACGGCAAATGTGGTAGCCTTTCGGCACCTCTCTGGTAGGAGTCGAATGCCTAGCCTTTTTCCTAACAGCGCCCGCAATAGCACCTTCACTCCCCCTTAAAAGCATAGAGGCGCAGCAGCCATACGAGACACTTTTTTGCAAAACTATCGCAATTCGTTCTCTCGCCCATCCCCCCTGTCATTTCTCCGGAAGGGAAAAATTTTAACACGATTTCTCGTCGCTAATGCTCCTCGAAACGACAAAAATGCAAGGGGTTTAAATAAATACCTTTAGTGTCGTATCTATATCCTCATCGGTGTGCGCACGGGAGACGAAGGCGGTCTCGAAGGGAGAAGGGGCTATCATCACTCCCGCCGCCAGCATCTTCCTGAAATGATCGGCAAAACGATCTGCGTCGCTCTGTGCGGCGGAGGCAAAATCGGTAACATCCTGCCCGGTAAAAAAGAGGGTGAACATGGACCCTACCCGGTTTATGCGGTGGGGAACCTTCTTTTCTTCCATTATGCGTTTGATCCCGGCGCACAGGTGTGCGGTCTTCTTTTCAAGCTCGTCGTACACCCTGGGCTCCCGCAGGCAATCGAGGGTTGCAATCCCCGCCGCCATGGCAAGGGGATTCCCCGAGAGTGTGCCGGCCTGGTATACCGGTCCCATCGGCGCCAGCTGTTCCATGATATCCCGCCTGCCACCGAACGCTCCGACGGGGAGCCCCCCCCCGATAATCTTTCCGAGACAGGTGAGATCCGGCTCGATCCCTGCAAGATTCTGAAAACCACCGTAGGCAAGTCTGAAACCGGTGATCACCTCGTCAAAGATCAGAAGAATCCCCCACTTGGCGGTAAGCTCTCTCAACCCCTCGAGAAATCCTGGGGCCGGGGGAACAACGCCCATATTCCCGGCAACCGGCTCCACGATAACGCAGGCCGTGTCGTCCCCGTACCGGTCGATCGCGGCCGTTGCAGCCTCTATATCGTTATAGGGAACCGTGATCGTCAGTTTAGCGAGGGCTTCGGGAACACCGGGGCTTCCGGGAATACCAAGTGTCGCAACGCCCGATCCCGCCTTCACCAGAAGCGAATCGGCGTGACCGTGGTAACACCCCTCGAACTTCATGATCCGGTTTCTCTTCGTGTATCCGCGGGCAAGTCGAATTGCACTCATTACGGCCTCGGTCCCCGAATTGACCATTCGCACCATATCGACCGACGGGATGGCATCGACGATGCGTCTCGCCATCTCTATCTCCATCCGGGTCGGGGCACCATAGCTCGTCCCCCTCTCGGCAGCCTGCCTGATTGCGTCAACCACCGGCGGAAAGGCATGTCCGAGAATCATCGGCCCCCATGAGCCGATGTAATCTATGTACTCTCGCCCGTCAGCATCGTACACCTTCGCGCCAGAGGCCCTTTCTATAAAGGGGGGGTCGCCCCCGACCGATCCGCAGGCGCGCACGGGGCTGTTCACACCGCCCGGTATGTACCGTTGCGCCTCTTGAAAAAGAGATTTTGATATATCCATCTAAAAATACTCCATGCTGCTCTTTTTGAACTCCTCGATGCTCCTGAGGATTCGGTATTCGCCGATGCCGATGTCCTCAGAGACCTTACCTACAAATACGCCCATCCGATCCACTCCGTCGATCCCTTCCGTATGTTCCCCCGTCAGATGCACCATCGTGAAGATGTTATATACACCCTCAAGGGGGGGCGTCCTCTCATAACAGTGGCTTATCGAATCGTAGGAGGCGAGGAGGGCACCGATCTCCTCGCACCGCTCCTCCGGAACGGCCCAGACGACCATGGCATTGTCGGAAAAACCCGCTCTTTTGTGCCGGAGCACGGCGCCGAACCTGCGTATAATGCCTTTTTCCTGCAACCCTTTTAGGACGACAATGACATCGTCTTCTTCCATCCCGATTCTTCGGGCGATGGCCCCAAAGGGCCTTTTGTCAAGGGGGATGTCTCCTTGGACCTGTCGCGCAACCCTCTTTTCCTCGTCCGTCATCTTAGGCATACACTCACACCGATCCCCTCTGTCCCCTTTTTCTCCACAACTCTTTCATCTCCCCGCTGTTTTCATATCATATGGGAGCATTGTGTAACAAATATTTCTAAATAGTGCTTGACAAATATCGCTGTCACAGTTACATACGCCACGCTTGTTCCTTTGTGTTAATCCTATCTCGGCGAATAAAGAGAGTCTGGGACAGGACCGTATCATGGGTGGACAGGTAAATAATACATATTGGTAGGAGGTATTGTCGTATGAGAAAATCTTTAAAAGGTATCACCATTTTCATGATCACCATGGGGTTTCTGTTCGTAACTGCCGCCGTTGCGCTCGCCGCTGAGGCTTCGCCCGACACCGTCGCGAACAACAAGGCACTGGTAGTCGCATGCAGCGTTCTTGCCGCAGGTATTGTTATGGGAATCGGCGCACTGGGACCCGGTCTGGGAATGGGGCAGGCAACGGGTGGTGCCGCGAATTCTGTTGGTAGAAATCCTGATGCCCAAGGCAAGATCATGCTTACCATGCTTGTCGGTATGGCAATGACGGAATCCATCGCAATCTACGCGCTGGTTGTTGCTCTGTCGATACTGTATGCCAATCCGCTGATCAAGTACGTGCTCGGATAAAACACACCAAAAAGGCTTTATCGAAAAGGGGAAGGGACGAATAAAGGGTGTTCCTTCCCCTTTTTTT
>JAQULO010000003.1:19998-73291 GCA_028718565.1 Syntrophales bacterium
CCTTTTTTTCGGACTGGAGGTGTTTCACCTGGAGCACCTTCTCTTGAGCCCTCTTTGATCGCTTCCTCTTCTGCCGTTTAATCTTTTCGATTTTCTGACGCTGTAGGCTCGCGCGCCCCTTCTGTATCCTCTCTATCCTGTCACCGAGGATCCGTCTCGCAATAAACCTGTTCAGCGCCCGTGACCGCTCGCTCTGGCACTTCACCGAAAGCCCCGTCGGGACATGCATGAGAAACACACAGGAAGAGGTCTTGTTCACCTTCTGCCCCCCCGGACCGGACGCTCTGACAAATGTCTCGCGGAGGTCTTCCTCCCGTATGCCCAGCTTCTCCATGCGCGCAAGGAGAAGCTCTTCCTTTTTCTGCGAAACGGCAAACATTCCCATACCCGGCATAATACCCCACCGGCGAGGCGGAATGTCAAGGGTTTTTCATCTTCTTGACACCTTCTCGTTTATTCATTTATAGCGGGACATGCTCAGCGCAGCCCCGTCCGGATAAGATCGAGACGGTCTCATACATCGCCGATGCGGTCTACAACAGCGATACGGCGCGGAAGATCGTAAAATCGGTGGAGAGACCCCATATCCTCTTTATCGAGGCCCCGTTTCTGGAGGAAAACGCGGATATAGCGGCGGGAAAGTACCATCTGACGGCACGGCAGGCGGGGCAACTGACACGGAAAGCGGGAGCAAAAGAGATTCGCATCTTCCACCCGTCAGCGAAATACAAGTGGCGCGAGCACCTCCTCATTAGTGAGTCCATGGGGACGTTCGGGGGTTCCTCACCGCGATGAACTGCCCAGGAGTCCGCCCTACCGGGGGTCATGCCTTCTCGATCTGGAACTCTTCCAGGTTAATGGCGACTGATCGCTGGAGCAGGTCTATGGAAACAACGAAGAGGTGCCTGCGATAATCGGCGCGCACCACGACACCCTCTATCCCCCTGAAGGGTCCGTCCGTTATCCTTGCCCTCTCACCCTCTTTCGGGTAGAGGCACGGCTGTATCTCTACATCCGAGGCTATCAGGCGCTTGATCGCGTCTATCTGGGCATTGGGAACCTGTATCGGTTCATAACTGTCCGGCCTCCCCAACATCTTTACTACACCGGGGGTGGTGAGAACGTTAAGCTTCCGCTCGGTTGTGTATTCAGGAAAGTCGACGAAGAGATAGCCGGAAAACATCGGGATGATTATCTTCTTTCTTCGGTCCTTCCTTCGGCTCCATACCTCTATCTTGGGGAGGAAGGCCTCGACCGATCGCTGACCCAGTCCGGCGTATACCCTGTCCTCGAAACGGCTCCGTGTGTAAACGGCATACCAAGGCATCTCAGCCTTCCCCTTTTCTCATATACATCACGACATCCTCCCCCTTCCGGAAGATACGCTCGTAGCGGAACGCGATGGAATCGTCTATCCGGGATATCCCCAGATCTCCCACTGCCTCTATCCCACTGCCCAGTATCTTGGGGGCGTTAATAACGATCATCCGGTCGAAGAGACCGGCTCTCACAAGGGAGGTAATGACACCCGCGCCCCCTTCTACGAGGACCGAGGATATCTGCCGTTTTCCCAGCTCAGTCAGCAGCATTTTCAAATCAAGAGAGCCATCAGTGTTCCTCTCGACAGCCAGCGTTTCGATTCCCCTTTCCTCTATGACGGAAGATTTGCCGCTCTCACGAAGAGGGCCGGTGACAACCAGCGTTCTGGCAGTATCCTGGTTGTCGAGGACACGCGCATCCGACGGTATTCGGAGGGAAGAATCGACAATAATCCTCAGGGGATTTCTCCCCCTGACCAGGCGGACCCTCAGATCGGGATCATCAGCGGCAACGGTCCCTATCCCGACAAGGACGGCGTCATGCTGTCCCCTCAGCCGGTGGGCAAACTTCAGAGAGAGTTCCGAACTGATCCAGCGGGAATGGCCTGTGAACGAAGCGATCCTTCCGTCAAGGGTCTGGGCGTATTTCAGCGTAACAAAGGGCATGCCGGTTCTCATGAACGTGAAGAACTTTTCGTTCAGCGCCTCACAGTCCCGCTCCAGAACTCCCACCCTCGTCTCTATACCGTGGTCATTCAATATAGAGATACCCCTCCCGGAGACAAGGGGGTTGGGGTCGATACTCCCCACTACCACTCGTGACGCCTTCGCCTTGATGATTCTGTCGACACAGGGAGGTGTTTTCCCATGGTGGGAACAGGGCTCCAACGTAACATAAAAGGCCGCTCCTTCGACGGGGCCCGAGGCATCGTTGATCGCGTTGATCTCCGCATGCGCCTCCCCGAACCGCCGATGGTATCCTTTTCCCAAGACCTTCCCATCCCTCACAATAACGGCACCCACCATGGGATTGGGGCTTGTCCACCCCTCGCCCCTGCGAGCAAGCTCCAGTGCCAGCCTCATATACTCTTCATCCGTCATGGTCTCGAACCCGTTACGATATATTTGTGAACCGTATACTATATGGCACGCGCCATGTAAAGAAAAGTAATGATCCCGCCCGTATCCACATTATGCGGTTGCCACGCCCCCCTTAAATATGCTATGAGACGCCCGAGAATATGCTTGAGTGTAATGAAGAGAGGAGATACGCATGAAGGGAGTCGTTCTCGCGGGGGGTCTCGGAACTAGGATGCACCCGCTGACAAAGGTCACGAATAAGCATCTGCTGCCGATCTATGACAAACCCATGATCTATTACCCGATCACCACACTGGTCAATGCCGGCATAGATGAGATACTGATCGTAACGGGGGGGAACAATGCGGGTGATTTTCTGAAACTGCTCGGCAATGGGAAAGAGTTCGGCCTCAGACACCTGAATTATACCTACCAGGAGGGCGAGGGGGGAATAGCGGCCGCACTGGGCCTTGCGGAATTCTTCGCGGATAAGGACAAGATCGTCGTCATGCTCGGTGACAACATCATCGAAAAGAACATCATCGGGGCGGTCAAGGACTTCGAGGAGCAGAAGGAGGGGGCCAAGGTGCTGCTCAAGGAGGTCACCGACCCACAGCGCTTCGGTGTCCCGACATTCGAGGACGGGAGGATTGTCGGCATTGAGGAGAAGCCCTCGCACCCCGCCTCTTCCTACGCGGTTATCGGCATCTACATGTACGACAGCACGGTCTTCGATTTCATCAAGACCCTGAAACCCTCGGCCAGGGGGGAACTGGAGATAACCGACGTGAACAACTATTACATCGGCAAAGGGGCCATCACCCATGATATCCTGGACGGCTGGTGGACTGACGCGGGAACCCTTGAATCACTACAGTACGCAGGCAACATGGTCGCCAAGACCGGGGCAAACAAGGTATAAGGAGGAGAACGAGACATGATTGAAGGTGTAGCGATAAAGAGACTGAAGGTCATCCCTGATGAGCGCGGACGGTTGATGGAGATACTCCGCCGCGATGATGAGATGTTTAAGGGATTCGGCCAGGTCTACATGACAACGGCCTATCCCGGCGTGGTCAAGGGGTGGCACTATCACAAGAAACAGTACGATAATATGGCCGTGGTCAAGGGGACCATGAAGATCGTTCTGTGTGACGGGAGAGAAGATTCCCCGACCTACAAAGAGGTGAATGAATTCTTCGCCGGAGAGCACAACCCCATCCTGGTGCACATCCCCCCCTACGTCTACCACGGGTTCAAATGCATCTCTCAGGAAGAGGCCATCGTCGTCAACACCCCCACCGAGGTTTACGACTACGCCCAGCCGGATGAGTTCCGCGTCCATCCGCATGAAAACGACATTCCGTATGACTGGGGGAGGAAGGATGGGTGAGGGTGGGCAGCAAAAAAGTTCAGAAAACCACCCCTATCCCAACTCCTGTATCCTTCACTTCTTTTGTCTCAGGTACTCGTCTATCGCCCTGGCTGCCTTTTTCGCGGCGCCCATTGCAAGAATGACGGTTGCCGATCCCGTAACAATGTCTCCGCCCGCATAGACCCCTTCCCTGCTGGTCTTGCCGGTTTCTTCATCGGCCACAATGTAGCCCCACTTGTTTGTATCCAGACCGGGGGTTGTCACAGGGATAACCGGGTTGGCGTTTGTCCCTATGGCAACTACTACCATATCCACGTCTATCACAAACTCGGACCCCTTTATGGGGACCGGCCTGCGTCTCCCTGAATCATCAGGTTCGCCCAGCTCCATCCGGATGCACTTCATTCCCTTTACCCAGCCGTTCTCGTCGCCGATGTATGCCACCGGGTTGGTAAGGAGCTTAAACTGCACGCCTTCTTCTTTCGCGTGATGGACTTCCTCGGCCCTCGCCGGCATCTCAATTTCTGTCCTGCGATAGACTACGGTGACATTCTCAGCGCCCAGGCGCAGGGCTGTTCTCGCGGAGTCCATTGTGACATTGCCCGCGCCAAGAACCGCCACATTTTTTCCGCGTGCTATCGGAGTATCATATTCGGGGAATCTGTACGCTTTCATCAGATTTGATCTTGTGAGGTACTCGTTGGCGGAATAGATGCCACTCAGGTTTTCTCCTGGTATATCCATGAAAACAGGAGCACCCGCACCCACACCCAGAAATACCGCATCGAACCCTTCGTCGAGAAGATCGTCGACCGTTTTTCCTCTTCCAATAACGGCATTGGTTACAAGCTTAACCCCCATCTTCTCAAGATATGATATCTCGGCGTCCACGATTACCTTGGGAAGACGGAATTCGGGAATCCCATAGATAAGAACACCACCGGCCTTGTGCAATCCCTCAAACAGGGTCACACGGTGTCCCCACTTTACCAGGTCGCCGGCGATGGTAAGCCCGGCCGGACCGGAACCCACAACAGCCACTCTCTTACCCGATGATGCTGAGATTTCGGGAACCTGAACAGCGCCTGTTTGGCGCTCATAATCCGCTGCAAAACGTTCGAGCCTTCCCACGGCAACAGGCTCGCCCTTTTTACCAAGAACACACCGCAACTCGCACTGGGCTTCCTGGGGGCATACCCTTCCGCAGATAGCGGGGAGACTATTTGTACCTTTGATCCTGAGAGCCGCACCTACGAAGTCATTTTCAAGAATCAATTTTATGAATCCGGGAATATCCACATCCACGGGACAGCCTTCCGTACACGCAGGCTTTTTGCACTGCAGACACCGGCCAGCCTCAATCACCGCCAGTTCTTCCGAGTACCCTAAGGGAACCTCGTCGAAATTTGCCCTGCGGACCTTCGGATCCTGCTCCGGCATACCCTGCCTGGGATTTTTTTCCTTCTTACTCATGACATCTGCACCCCTTTCTCGCTTCCTCCTCCTCGTTGCAATACATCCTGAGGCGACTTATCAGAAGATCAAAATCCACATCATGGCCGTCAAACTCGGGACCGTCCACACAGGCAAATTTAGTCTCTCCCCCCACGGAAACGCGGCACGCGCCGCACATCCCGGTCGCGTCCACCATGATCGGGTTCAGACTCACGATAGTCTTTATATTGTGAGGCCTTGTTACCTCGCACAGGAACTTCATCATCGGAACGGGGCCTATCGCGAAAACCCTTGCAATCGGCTCTCCGGAACCAATCAGATCCTTGAGCACATCCGTCACAAAACCATGGACTCCATAACTACCATCATCGGTGGTCACGATAAGTCTGTCACATATCCGCTTTATGTCTTCTTCCAGGATAAGGATGCCTTTCGTTCTGGCACCGATAATGGCTATCACTTTGTTGCCGGCATCTTTGAGGGCCTTGATTATCGGATAGGCAACACCTATTCCGACACCGCCACCGACAACCACCGTTGTCCCAAACTGTTCCATCTCTGTCGGCTCACCGAGTGGACCGAGAACGGCAAAGAGATCGGCCCCCTCTTCCATCGCCGCGAGACACATGGTGGTCTTGCCGACGACCTGAAATATGATGGTCACCGTTCCCTCGTTTTTGTCGGAATCAACTATGGTCAGGGGAATACGCTCCCCCTTCTCTTCTGTCATAATGACAGCAAACTGTCCGGCCTTTCTCTTTACCGCAATTTCAGGCGCTGCAATTGCCATTCTGAAAACAGTTTCGGACAGTTGCGACTTTTTCACTATCTTGTTCAAACCCACACCTCCAAACTATTTTGTGTCTGTCGAGCAGGCAATTTTCACCCATATTCTGACAGATCATATATGTCAACACCCAATCCTCATAAAGAGCGGTGACAAGCTCCGCTCTTTATAACCTGTTAATCCGGCGATTGAATACAATAAAAGCTTTTTCTATAGGGTTTTCCGGCAGAGCACTTTCCCTATGTAATAGAAAGGTTGGTATATCTGAGATTACATTAATACTGACGGTTATCGTAACAGGCATTTTCGTGGCGGAGCAAGCCGCCCCCGTCGGAAACAACGGGGGATCCATGAAAGCATTGAACATATCAAGGGCAAAAAATACAACACCTGCTAGACTCAAACACTCCGGGTAAAAGACGCTGGCAAGTGCCTGGTGCCAATAAGCCCCAACTGCTCGACCCCGCACCCGGAGAGTCTAAGGTTCCAGCCGAGCGATGACGGCACTCCCAAGAGGTTTTGAGCAAAGAGAGCTGTCTTTTTACGACAGCATCAATATTCCTTTGTGAGTTTGTCCAGTTCGGCCAGCGAAAAAACTGGGCCGTCCTTGCAAACATACTTGCTCCCCACGTTGCACCGACCGCACTTACCGATACCACACTTCATCCGCATCTCAAGTGAGGTATAGATGTTATCTTTCGAAAATCCCAGTTCAAAGAACACCGGGAGCGTGAAACGAATCATGACCGGGGGACCACATATAACCGCTACCGCGTTTTCCGAACTGGGAGCAACTTCCTTGCATACCGTGGGAACAAATCCTTCTCTACCCTTCCAGGTCGCGTCACCTTTGTCCACCGTGACGTTCATGTCTATGTCGTCTCTCTTCTCCCAGGCAGCAAGCTCGTCCTTGTAGATCAGAAGGCCCGGCTCCCTGGCTCCGTATACCACGGTGATCTTACCAAAGCTTGAGCGGTTCTCATCATGGAGCATGTAGTTGATCAGGGATCGCAGGGTCGTAAAGGCAAACCCGCCGCCCACAATCACGATATTCTTCCCTTTGAGGTACTCGATCGGCCAGGTGTTCCCGAGGGGTCCTCGAACCCCCATACGGGCACCCTCTTCAAGACTGTGGAGCTCCGACGTGACAACTCCCGCCTTCTGCACGGTAAATTCCAGATATCCGGGCTGCGTGGGCGACGAGGCTATCCCGATCGGTGACTCCCCCTTGCCGAATATCGAAAGCTCACCAAACTGACCGGGCAGGTACTTGAAACTCTCTTCATCTTCCTTGTTAACAAAGGTGAAACGAAATGTCTTGATGTCCTTCGTCGTTACCTCCGTTATTATCTTATCCAAATCAACGGGTATCGGTATGTATGGGTTTTGCATCGGTATCTCCACAAACTATAGTTTAGAAATGTCTGTTACGATCTTTCGTATATCGATATTCACAGGACAGTACATCACACAGCGGCCGCAGCCGACACAGGCAATGGCATCAAAGTTGTCCACGAAGTATTTGAATTTGTGCATGGCCCGCTGACGCCATCGCTCTTTCTGTGAAGTGCGGGGATTATGTCCCGATGTTTCAACCGTAAAGAGCCATGACATGCAGGAATCCCAAGAGCGGATCCGCCTGCCATCCTCTTTCTTGACCTCATCGGTTATATCAAAACAGTGGCAGGTGGGGCACAGATACGTACACGTGCCGCACGCAAGACAGCTTTTATGGATCGTATCCCAGAATGGATTTTCGAAGTTTTCATCCAGCCAGGCCTTTATCGCATGCGCCGGCACCGCCCCATTGACTTCCTTCTCAGCGGCATCGGACAGTTCCTGTTTCTTGGCTTCGAGCGCCTGATCCGCCTTCGGGAGGTCTCCCATCTTTTTCAGGAGATCTTCGCCCTTCGGGGTCACACATTCGGCGAGGTAGGTATCCCCCAGGTCTATCAGACATACATCGGCCCCCTCTGAAGACAGGGGATGACCATCCACGGACGTGCAGAAACAGGTGGTGTAGGGGGGATGGACACAGGCCAGTGAAACGATGGTGGTCTTCTCCCGGCGCTTGATATAGTAAGGGTCCTTGTATTTAGGATCGTTAAACAGGTTGTCGAGCAGGACAAAGCTCCTTGCGTCACAGGGACGAACACCGAAAAGCACCGCTTCCTGAATCTCCCCTTCCCCGGTGGAGAGTTCCTTGCCCCTCTCGGTTCTCATGTATCTCATCATGACCTCGGTCTGCGGGAAGAAGAAGTTCTTCGGGGCATTCTTCGCGTTATCAAAATCCAGTAGAGGCTCCATACCCTTCTCCAGGACCTTGAAGAGGAGATTGTCCTCCTCCCGGACGGGGGCATACACAAGCGTGCTTTCCGCCATCTTTTTGATTATACCGGCCAAGGCGTCTTTTTTAATTACTCTCTTTTCCATATCTTCCCTTAGTTGCCTCGTTTATTGTATCAAAATATAAAAACCCTACATCAATCCCAGGGATGTCAAAAGTGGTCTCGGGTCAACGTTGTGCATCTTGAACCACTCTTCAGTTCCTTTCAGCCCCAGAGCAAGCGCTATGATCTCTGTAAAGTAGAAAGCCGGAAGTCTCCCCTTTTCACTAGCCCGCGTATCCAAGTTGGCGAAACAGACAGGGCAGGCCGTCACGATGCAGTTTGCCCCGGCCTCTGAGGCCATCATCATCATCTTGTCCACGAGGTGAACGACTATCTCGGTCTTGCTGAGGGTCAGGCTCCCTCCGCAGCAGTCTGTTTTACACGACCAGTTGCGGGCATCGGCGCCCAGTGCGTTCATGATCCCGTCCATCATATACGGGTTTTCATAATCGTCGAACTGGCATACCTCGGGCGGCCGCAGAAGGAGACACCCGTAATAGGAAACCGGCTTCAGGCCATCGAGTTTCCTGGTCACCGCCTCACCAAGTTTTTCAAGGCCTATGTCATTATAGAGGATGTCTATCGGGTTCCGTACCGAGACACTGGCATCATACTTCGCGCCGATGATTTCCTCTACCTCAGCCTTGAGGGCGTCATCCCCATCAAGGTGGTGCTGGGCGCTCTTGAAACGATTAAAACAGGCGGCGCAGGGGACCATCATGTCCAGCTTATCCTTTTGCGCGGCAATGATATTGCGCGCCGGAAGGGCGACAGACAGCTTGAAATTGGTCATATGGGCCGAAGACGCGCCACAGCAGGACCAGTCCTCGACTTCCTGCAGCTCAATTCCCACGGCATCACTGACGGCCTTCACCGACTGATCATATTCCTTCCCCGTGGCGTGGAGCGAACATCCTGGATAGTATGAAACTTTCAACTACAGCCTCCTTCAACACCGGGCACAACCTGAAAGGCTACTTGCCCGTTGATTTGAATATTTTTCGTACCGATCCCATATCCTTTGTCCTGGGAGAAATGGGCTTTATCTTCCCCTTCATGAACATACTCATTCCCAGACCCAGATCGGAGAAAAGATCACCAGATTTCAGCTTGTAATGGACAAGCATTGTGGGTTCATTGATCCGCCCACCCATTTTGATGCTGGACAGGAATGCCTCGTGAAACTTGACGACATTTTTCTCCCCCTTCGACACACCCGATTCTATCGCCATCTCCCTGAGGGTATCCATCATCCCCGCGATATCAACTTCATTGGGGCACCTCGTTACGCATGTCTCACAGGAAGCGCACAGCCATATGGTGGAACTGGTCAGCACCTTCTCCTTCATCCCCATCTGTATCATCTTCACGACGGCGTTGGGATTGTACTCCATGGCAAACGCAACCGGACACCCGGCCGTGCATTTTCTACAGTGGAAACAACTCTGTATCGGGGTTCCGCCCATCCTGTCATTGACTTCTTCTAGAAAGGTACTCATCTCTTCTCCGTTCCTTATGGCTCAAAGATAAAGGCTTCTTTATCGTCCTCCGAATGAACACTCAGGGTGGGGGCACTCTCCATCGCCTCTCCGGCCCTGTGGTCAAACAGTTGAAAATCGTCCTTGTCCAGTTTCTTAAGAAACTTCCGCAGGTCAACACCCATGGGACATACCTCCAGGCATGAACCGCAATCGACACAGCGACCCACCATGTGAAACATCCTCATGAACTGAAACACCTGCGTATCGGTCTCATCTATGCCGACGCCCACCCACTTGGGCTGGTTCTGCTCGATAAAGCAGACCTTACAGTAGCAGGAAGGACACGTATTGCGACAAGCGTAACACCGCATGCACTTGCCCATCTCCTTCGTGAAATAGGCCCACCGTTCGTCCACGGGAAGCGCCTCAAAGGCTTCAACTTCTTCATACTCTTTCTCTACATCGGGCATCGGCGGAGCAGCCTCGCCTATCATCACGTCCGATATGATGGGGTTATTGAACCGGCAGGTCAGGCAATTATCGGCCAGAACCTCCTTCAAAGGAACATCCTTGCCTCCGTCTTTCGTCTGTACGGACAGGCTGTCTCCAACAACGGAGCAAGCGATGACTTCCTTACCATCTACGGCCACCGACATTTTCTTATTGGCGACAAATCCCGCGCAGGGAACCCCGATAATAACAACCTGATCGCGGTCATACTGTTTCTCCTGGAGGTGGATTGTCAAAGACCGGGTTGTACATCCCCGAGCAATAACACCTACCTTCTTTTTGGTTCTGTCCTCCGGTTTGGCCCTCTTCTGGGATTCCTTGTGCCCAAAGATGATATCATGGACATACTTTGCCAGGTTCACGGAGCAGAACCGGTTCCAGACAAGCCGCTTTGCGTCATCGGGGTCCGTTATGAAGCAGGGCGTCGTCTGGAAAGGAAGCGTGCCCCCTTCGTACCCCACTACGACATCCACCGTGCCATCGGCAAGCAGCTTCTTTGCGTATTCCCGCACTTGTTTTTCTATATTTTCCACAGTTGTCGATTCCTCGTTCCTGTTATTTGACTGTTTACAGTTTCTTCACCAGCTTTTCAGCCGGGCCCAACGCCTTTACCTTATCGGTAACACCCTTCATAACCTGCGAAAATTTCTCGCCTTCCGAAGCTGAGACCCACGTAAAAATCACCCGGTCGGGTTCCATGCCCACATACGAGAGAAAGTTCTTCAGCATGGCGAATTTACGTCTGGCCGAGAGGTTGCCGCTGATATAGTGACACTCGCCCGGATGACAACCGGAGACAAGAACACCGTCCATCCCCTCCTGCAGGGCCTTCACAATATAAAACGGATTCACCCTCCCCGAGCAGGGTAGTCGTACCAGCCTGACATTGGGGGGATACTGCAGCCTGCTGATGCCGGCCAGGTCTGCTCCCGCATAGGTACACCAGTTGCACACAAAGGCGATTATCTTCGGCTCCCAGTTTTCATTCGCTTTCTCAGTCATATATTCCTGTTCCACCTCTTACAGAGCGCTTATCTGCGCCAGGATTTCTTCATTATTAAAGCCGTTGAGGTCGATAGCGTTCATCCTGCAGGATGCCGTGCATACCCCGCATCCCTTGCACAGGACGGCATTGACAACGGCGCACCCCTCGACCATATCCACCTCGACTGCACCGAAGGGACAATTCCCCTCGCAGAGTCCGCAGGCCATGCACCGGTCCTTGATAACATACGCGGTCTTGCCCTCGGCCTCGATAAAGTCCTTGGTCAGGATGGTGCACGCCCGCGAAACGGCGGCATTTGCCTGCGTCACAGTCTCCTCACTCAGTTTCGGCGAATGCGACATACCGCACATGAAGACGCCATCGGTGGCAAAATCAACCGGCCTCAGCTTCACATGCGCCTCAAGGAAAAAGCCATCATGATTGACGGGGACCTTGAGCATCTTCGATATGTCCTCATTATCCTGGTTCGGGACCACACCGACGCTCAGCGCCAGGATATCGGTCTCCAGTTCCACCGGCTGGTTCAGTATCGGGTCAAAAACCTTTACCCGGACCTTCGAACCATTACCGCTCACCTCGGGCTTTCTGTCTTCCTTGTAACAGATAAATCTGACATCGGCCTCGCGGGCCTTCCGGTAGAAATCCTCCTTGAGACCATACGTTCTGATATCCCGGTAGAGGATGGTAACCTCCCTGTCCGGATTTTCCTCTTTCAGTGCGAGGGCGTTCTTCATCGCTTCGCTACAGCAATACCGGCTACAGTAAGGTCTCTCATCACATCGTGAACCGACGCACTGGATCATGACTACGCTGTCGGCACCCGTCACCTTCGCATCTTTTCCATGGATGAGGTTCTCCAGCTCGCGTTGCGTGACGACCTTGTCATTGCTGCCGTACAGGTATTCCGTCGTCTCGTTTTCATAGGCCCCCGTCGCCACAATAACGACGCCGTGCTCAAACTGCTCCTGTTTTCCTCCGGCCTGTATCGTCGTCTTGTAGTTGCCGATGAACCCCTCTATCTTTTCTATCTTGGCCCCCGTATGCACATGCACGAGGTCGTTCTTTTTGACCCGCTCCAGCAGACCGGTCAGGTGCTTCACGGTATCAAGTCCCTCAAGGGTGTGGTAGAGCTTTCTGTAATTCCCGCCCAGATCGGCTTCCTTCTCAACGATGTGAGATTCGAATCCCTGATCGGCGAGAGAAAGGGCTGCTGTCAGACCGGCAAGTCCCCCTCCGATGACAAGGGCCGCCTTGTTTACACCCAACTGTCCCGGTTTCAGGGGTTTGAGATATTGGGCCTTGGCCACGGCCATACGGACAAGATCCTTTGCCTTCTCGGTGGCCGCCTCAGGCTCATTCATGTGGACCCAGGAATCCTGGTCCCTGATATTGGCCATCTCGAACAAATACCGGTTGAGTCCTGCCTTTTCACAGTTTTCCTGGAAAAGACCCTCATGCGTCCGTGGGGAACAGGAGGCCACAACAACCCTTGTGAGGTTGTGTTCCTTGATCATCTCGCCCATCTTAACCGCCGTGTCCTGAGAACAGGTAAACAGATTGTCCTCGGCATACACCACGTTGGGGAGTGTTTTGACATATTCGACCACCTCGGGGACATTGACCACGCCCCCGATATTAATACCGCAGTGACAGATGAAGGCACCTATACGAGGGCCGGTGCCTCTCATATCCATCTCTTCGGGAAGCTCATCCGCCTTGGTCAGTGATCCTCGTTGGGCGGACAGGAGTCCTTCCGCACATGCTGCGGCGCCGCTCGCCTCCATGACCGTCTCCGGAATGTCCTTGGGACCTCCGAAGACACCGCATACAAACACACCGTCCCGCGAGGTCTGTACCGGGTTTTCCAGGGAGGTCTTGCAGAAGCCATGCTCCTCCAGTTCAATGCCCAGGCTATCTGCCAGTGCCTGTGCCTCTTTCGGCGGGGCCAGCCCCACGGAAAGGACAACCATGTCGAACTCTTCCTCGATCAGCGTCCCGTCTTCCTGTACGTAAGTGAGGAGCAGGTTCTTGGTCTTCTGAAGCTCCTTTACGGACGACGGCATGGACCGGATGTACCGGATACCGTATTCGTTCTGCGCCCTGTTGACAAACCGGTCGAAGTCCTTGCCGTAGGCGCGGATATCGATATAGAAGATGGTCGGCTCCATCCCCTTGGCATGTTCCTTGCCGATGATGGCCTCCTTGGTCGCGTACATACAGCACACGGACGAACACCAGCTGTTGCCGCAGTTGACATCGCGTGAGCCCACGCACTGCAGGAAGGCTACCTTCTTCGGTTCCACCCCGTCGGAGATACGCCGCACATGTCCGAAATAGGGACCCGAAGCGGACAGTATCCGCTCAAACTGGATACTGGTAACGACATTGTCATAGGTACCGAACCCATATTCTCCCCTTAGGGAGGCGTTGAAGAGTTCCGTCCCCGGGGCCGCAATGATCGCGCCCACATCGATGGTCTCTTCCTCCTGTCCCATTTCGTGGTTGATTGCACCGGCCACACAGGACTCGACACACTGGTAGCACTCGGAGCAGATACCGCAGCTCAGGCATCGTTTTGCTTCCCTGAGGGCATCCTCTTCGCTGTACCCCTTGGCAACCTCTTCAAAGTTGGTCCTCCGCGTTGAGGGCTCGAGTTCCGGCATTGACGGACGGTTCTCCTTTTTCACGGAGCTGTTATCTGCCTTGTCGGCGATATTCTGTGTCCAGTCTCTCTCGCGCCCCAGCTTGATGTCCTCACCACGCAGATACCGGTCTATGGACTTGGCTGCCTCCTTACCGGCATTGATGGCCTCAACCACCGTCGCTGGCCCGGTCACATCATCACCACCTGCAAAAACCCCCTCCACATTCGTGGCAAAGGTCGCCGTATCCACATCGAAGGTGTTCCACTTATTGACGGCTATGCCACTCTCCTTGGTGACAAAGGAAAGATCACTGGTCTGCCCTATCGCGGGGATGATCGCATCGGCTTCTACAGTGAACTCCGATCCCTTGATCGGCACTGGACGCCTTCTCCCGCTTGCGTCGGGTTCGCCCAGTTTCATCCGTATGCACTCGATACCGGTCACCTTTCCACCGCTCCCCAGCACCTTCACCGGAGCGGCCAGAAACTCCATTTTGATCCCTTCCTGCAAGGCCTCTTCAATCTCCTCATCGGCCGCGGGCATCTCGGCACGCGTCCTCCTGTACAGGACAAATGCCTCCTTGGAACCGGTCCTGAGCGCCGTCCGGACGGCATCCATAGCGACATTTCCGCCACCGACCACCGCAACGCGATCCCCCAGGAATACCTTTTCGCCGAGGGCGACCCTTCTCAGGAAATCGATACCGTGAACCACTCCCTCCAGTTCATCCTCACCGGGGACGCCCAGCTTGCTGCTGACATGCGATCCCACACCGATAAAGGTGGCGGAAAACTCCTTACGGAGGGTATCCATGGTAATATCCTGACCCACTTTTGTGTTGTATTTTATTTCAACGCCAAGCTCCTCAATGGTCTTGATCTCGGCATTCAGGACATCCTTGGGGAGGCGGTATTCCGGGATACCGACGGTAAGCATGCCACCCGCAACCGGGAGAGCCTCAAAAATCGTCACCTGGTACCCTTCAATCGCCAGGTAATACGCGGCTGTCAGGCCAGCAGGTCCGGCGCCTATGATCGCCACCTTTTTGTCTTTCTTTTCCTTTATCTCGGGAACATATTTTGTTTCATCATTCAGATCGAGGTCAGCCACGAACCGCTTCAAATACATGATGGATATGGGCTGATCCACCTCGCCCCTCTTACAGGCCGCCTCACAGGGGTGGTTACAGACCCTGCCGCACACGGAGGGAAGCGGATTTTCCTGCTTGATGAGTTTCAGTGCCTCTTTGTATTTCCCTTCGGCGATAAGCGCCACGTAGCCCTGAACACTGATATGGGTGGGACATGCTGCCTTGCAGGGGGCCGTCCCTATCTTTTCGATTGCAAAGGCGCTGGGTATGGCTTGGGGAAACTTCCGGTAGATGGCCTTCCGGTCATCCAGGCCCTCGTTAAAGACGTTCGGCACCGTAACCGGGCAGACCTTGGCGCAGTCGCCGCACCCGGTACACTTGTCGACATCGACAAACCTCGGCGCCCTCGCAAGCTTTACCTTGAAGTGCCCCGGCTCGCCGTCAACCGCCTCGACGGTTCTCTTTGTCAGTATCTCTACGTTGGGGTGTCTTCCCACCTCGACA
The DNA here is from genome assembly GCA_028718565.1 of Syntrophales bacterium. Classification (GTDB taxonomy): domain Bacteria; phylum Desulfobacterota; class Syntrophia; order Syntrophales; family UBA2210; genus UBA6078. The sequence continues at coordinate 35,641 of JAQULO010000003.1, forward strand.
AGCTTGGGGGAAAGTATGCATGCAGAACAATCATTGGTCGGAAAGGTCTTGTCCAGTTGAGCCATGACACCGCCGATGCTGATGTCATTTTCAACAAGGTAGACCTTCATCCCGGAATTCGCGAGGTCAAGGGAAGACTGGATTCCGGCTATCCCCGACCCGACAACCATAACAGCGCCGATCTTTTCGCTATCTTTTACCACCGCTTTTTGCACCTCAGCTTTAATGTTAAGGACCTGCCGTGGCGGGGCCCATTGGTTATATGTTTATGACCGCCGGTCATTTAATAATTAATCGGTGGTTGGGTAACAGGATTTACATCACATGTCAAGACATAATTGCAGACAGAATTGCAGGTTTTCGGACCTAATTTAAAGGGACATTCTAAAAGGGTTTTGATAGCAGGCAGCAAGAAACTGCGTGGGCTAGGGTTTGGGGCGATAGACTGTCTCTATCACACGCCAGATATCACCCTTACCGGAGCGAGCTTTTGCGGAAAAGGGGAGAAGCTCGCCATGCGGGACTCTCAGGTGTTCTCCTACCCTCCGGCGGGCTATCTTTCCCTGACTTCCGGAACATTTATCCGCCTTCGTGAGCACAAAGGCAATTTCGGTATTCTTATCGCGGAGCCCCTGAGCAAATATATCGCCGTTTCCCGAGGGCTCCCTGTATATGTTGAGCATCATAACCACGAGGCACATTATTTTTATGACATAAAAGATACTAGAATAGCAGGGAAGAACTATCACAAAAGCCACAACATTATGGAGCTTTTTCTAAAAAGAGAACCAGTATGGCACATCGATGTGGCGACCGCTATCACCGAGGGTTGCTTCCTCAGAGCATTGAAGAATACGTGGCCAACGATGATACGGTCAGGGACTATGATGCCTTTGTCGGGTCGAGCATTTGTTTGCAGCGCGTGGGTTGATAGACCATAGGGAGCAAGGTAAAGGTTCTTATGTGACCATGAACAAAGAGCTCGCCAAGGCCCAGAATTTAAGGGACAGAATCAGGTTGGACAGATTAAACGTAATTTGAAAACCGACGTTTTTCTCTTACGCGGTCGGGATGGTGTTCAAGCTAAGGCCTCGCTGCTGGCAACTTGCTTCAATGTTGCACGTATGATTACGATCTTTGGGGTTGGCACATTGATTGGGAAACTGGCGGGCTGAATATAACACTTGACGACCTACGTACCTCTGGCGAGTTCCTAATATTTTTTGTCAAAGAACGCTTATATCGCAGCTTTTCCTCCTGGTTATGACACAGACCCCCAAGTCGTTGGGATTACTTGTTTTTTAAGGACGAGAGAAGAGGAAAAAAAGGGGGGAGGTAGGCAACGTCTTCAGGGCTGGCATGTTCAGCTACGGCAATGTAGACGTCCCCAGATCACTATGTTTGTGGGTCCCCGCTTCGGGGTAAAATCCTTGAAGTGTTTGTGCGGGTATGGTAGCTTAGCTCTGGTTATCCCTATTACTAGGAAGAATCCGCACCCGTTCAGGAAACAAAGGAAGGGATGAGATCAAACGGTCGGGAGGTTGATGTATGGATGAAGATACGAGGACGTTGACGGAAGATGACAAGATTTACGATCTCGTGGATGTGATTGAAGAGAGATCCGACGGGGTTCTACCGGCCGATACCCTGCATGACGAGATTGCCGGCGTTGTTTCAAAGATTGCCGAGAGGATTGCCAGGGAAATGTTTCCCTCTATCGCCGAGAAGATTATACGGGAAGAGATAGACAAGCTGAAGGAAAACCCGGGCAAGTAACTGCGCAGTCCCGGCGGGGAGAGAGGAATACTTTTGAAAAACTCATGTTGTTGTGTTGTGTCCGCAGCCCTGTTTTTCTTTGCGTTTTATCCGCTATGTGTGTACGCCGACCGAGAGCTTGTCCAGGTTGTTGAAACCGAGGGTGTATGTGCCGTGTATGGCAATGACAGGGCGCCGGCACAGGACGGTGCGATAAGTGACTCAATGAGAAGGGCCGTAGAACGCGTGGTCGGGATTCTGATCTCCGAGGAGGTTGCAGCGGAAAATGAGGATGCCCTCAATGACGACATCTATCCACAATATAAGAATTACATACGTGATTACAAGATCCTACAGGAAGGTATAGAAAACGGCCTCTGCCGAATTAGGATCCGAGCCACCCTATCAGTTATGGATATAAAGCGCGATCTTGAGAAACTGGGTGTTCTCACAGGCGAGTGGCAGCCGGAAAATGGTACAACGGCAGTAGTTCGAGTTGTGGTCCGGGGAATAGAAAAATACGGTGATTTTAAAACGCTGAGAGAAAGATTGGAAACCGATGTAAGGGGGGTGGATGCCGTGCATCTGCGAAGGATGGGATCGGGTGTAGCAATGATGGATGTCGAGATGCAGGGAGATGCCTCGATACTCGCCAACGAGCTGCAATTAAAGAAATCAGGAAACTTTGCACTCTACGTGACCAAGATTACCCGGGATACCATAGAATTCAACATGGCAAAGGAGTAAACAATTGATTAACAAACTAAAGTCAGGTGTTGTGCTATGCCTTATGGTCTGCGTCATGTCGGGATGCGCTTCCGGGATTTCCCATACCATTGCTCCGGATTATAATCAGGGTGCAATACGGCTCATCGCTCTGGCACCTGTTGACAATAAGACGGAGGATGCACAGGCGGCGCGGCTTCTAAGAGAGGGGATCCTCGAGGCCCTGTATTTCAAGGGATACCCCCGAATACCCCTTAGTATGATAGACGAGAAATTGACCCAGCACCGTGACCGGAACGAGGACAATAGTAAATCCGGCATTCCACCGGAGGTTATCGGGAAGTTGCTGGGCGTGGATGCCGTTATGTGTTGTAGTTTGCTTGAATGGGACACCTCGTTCATTAGCATGTATGCACCCACAACGGTCTCCGTTTCACTAGAATTGAAAGATGCCGGAACGGGGGCAACCCTCTGGAGCTCAAAATACAGAGTGGTCGACAGACACTATGATTTCACCAGGAAGAGACTTGAATTAAAGGCATGTCAGTCGTATGAGCCGGCTATTCGAGAGATTATTTGTGAAACCTTCACCAGCCTCCCCGATGGTCCTGATTTTGTGGGGAAGCCACCCCCTGAAAAGAAATTTTGGAAAATCTGGTAGAAGCGTAGGCTTGTCAAATATGAACATTCCCAATATGCTTACCCTCATCCGTATAATACTTGTTCCGATCTTTGTTATTCTTGTGATGCAGGGTTTCTTTTCTTATGCCCTTGCGGTCTTTGTCGTTGCGGGTGTAACGGACGGCCTGGACGGATTCCTGGCAAGGGTACTGAGACAGCAGACCGTCCTGGGCTCTTATCTGGATCCGCTGGCAGACAAGGCGTTGATAATAACGGCCTTTGTTATTCTGTCGATCTTGGAGGTTATCCCGGGCTGGCTTGCGGTGGTTGTCATAAGCCGGGATTGCATAATCCTGTTTGGAGTGTCAGTTCTCTTCCTTATGTCCGTCCCCTTCGAGATACGTCCCACCTACGTGAGTAAGGCGACAACGGTACTGCAACTTCTGACGATCCTTCTTGTGCTCGTGTCCAAGCGTCTACCCGGATATGCCGGTCCCATAATGATTGTAACATTATTCTGGAGTACCGCTTTTTTTACTGTGGTTTCAGGATTTTATTATATCTTCAAAGGGATAAAATTCATAAACAACTCATAGGCTTTATATAATATTTCTGTTCCCGTTTTTTTCCTTGACATCCATCCATTTTTTGATTACCTTGTCCAGCTAAATGACCGTTAGTCATATTCTTGGTTATATTCTTAGTTATATTCTGACCTTGGGTTGCTTCCCGGCAGCAAATCTCGGAGTGTGGAGGGCTTTTCAGGTCGGAACAGAGGATTGAGTAGCTGAGCCGTATGGTATATTTCACAGAAAACAATAAATGGAGGTAGCAAAGCAATGGCGGAAGATAAGGTAGCATTGAAAGAGATTTATCCTGTACCTGAAGGTTTAAAAAAAACGGCATGGATCAAGGGGAAAGCGGAGTACGAAAAGATCTATAAGCGCTCCATTGAAGATCCGAATGGCTTTTGGGGCGAGATAGCGGATAAATATGTGACCTGGTTCAAAAAGTGGGACAAGGTTGAGGACTATAACTTTGATCACAGAAAAGGCGACATCTATGTCAAGTACTTTGAGGGTGGCAAGCTGAATGTTTCCTATAACTGCCTGGACAGACACCTTGAAAAACGAGGCAATCAGGTAGCCATTCAGTGGGAAGGCAACGAGCCCGGTGAAGAAAAGGGCATTACCTACAAGATGCTGCATAAAGAAGTCTGCAAATTTGCGAATGTGCTCAAGGCCCAGGGCCTTAAGAAGGGCGACAGGGTTGTTATCTATCTGCCCATGATCCCCGAGTTGGTTATCTCCATGCTGGCGTGTACGCGTATTGGTGTGGTTCACAGTATCGTCTTCGGCGGATTTTCTGCGGACGCGCTGAAAGACAGAATACAGGACAGCAGTGCCAGAATGCTCATTACCTGCGACGGCACATTCCGTGGTTCCAAGGCTATCCCTCAGAAGGCAAATTCAGACGCAGCAGTCGCGCAGTGCCCATCTATTGAGAAGACTGTCGTTGTGGAACGTGTCGGAAGTAAGATTAAATGCGACTGGAAGGAAGGGCACGATCTCTGGTGGCACGATGCAATGGCAAAGGTTGATGCCAACTGCGAGCCGGAATGGATGGATTCCGAAGATCCCATGTTTGTCCTTTATACATCCGGCTCCACTGGAAAGCCGAAGGGTGTTGTGCATACCACCGGAGGGTATCTCACCTATGTTGCATATACACACAAGATGGTTTTTGACTATCACGATGGTGATATATACTGGTGCACCGCTGATATCGGCTGGGTTACCGGGCACAGCTACATAGTCTATGGTCCTCTCTGCAACGGCGCCACATCAATCCAGTTTGAAGGGGTTCCAAACTATCCGAATATGAGCCGTTTCTGGCAGATCGTTGAAAAATACAAGGTCAATATTTTCTATACCGCTCCGACAGCTATTCGATCAATTGCCAAAGAGGGTGATACGTGGGTCAAAGCAGCTGACATATCGTCGATCAGGATACTCGGCACGGTGGGTGAGCCGATCAATCCGGAGGCGTGGAACTGGTATTATAACCTCATCGGACGTGGGGAGTGCCCCATTGTTGATACCTGGTGGCAGTCAGAAACAGGTGGAATTCTGATCACGCCCCTTCCCGGCGCCACCGATATCAAGCCGGGTATGGCGACGGTACCCTTCATGGGCGTATGGCCGGTGCTTTTAAACGATGAAGGAAAGGAAATCACGGAGACGGTTGCGTCGGGCGCCCTCTGCATAAAGAAACCTTGGCCAGGAATCACGAGAGGGATATATGGCGATGTCTCAAGATTCAAGGAAACCTATTTCGAGCAGTTCCCAGGTTACTATGTGGCGGGTGACGGCGCGAGAAGGGATTCAGACGGCTACTACCAGATAACCGGTCGTATCGACGACGTTATCAACGTCTCAGGACACAGGATGGGGACAGCGGAAGTAGAATCCGCCCTGGTCAAGCATGCCACGGTGGCCGAGGCCGCTGTTGTTGGGTATCCGCATGAGATGAAGGGACAGTCAATCTATGCCTATGTAACCCTGAATACCGGTGTTGAAAAGACTCCCGAACTGATGAAAGAACTGATTGCTCACGTGCGCAAGGAGATCGGCCCGATCGCCACTCCCGAGAAGATTCAGTGGGCGGACGGGCTTCCCAAGACCAGGAGCGGAAAGATCATGCGTAGAATTTTGAAGAAGGTTGCGGCCGGCGAGATCAACGATCTGGGCGACACCTCAACTCTGGCTGACCCCTCTGTCGTTGATGATATTGTGAAGAACCGCCTGTAAGAATATTGCTTCATTCTCTCCCCCACCAGTGGGGGAGAGAATGAAAGGGTATGAGAAAAACAACAAAAGGTGAGTGCGGAGCGTAGCATCCGCGCTTATCGGTGAAAGGAGGCAATTGTGAATATAGTTGCATGTGTAAAACAGGTTCCGGATACCGAGGCGTTGATCAAGGTGAAGGCAGACGGCTCCGGTATTGAAGAGGGCGGAATAAAGTGGGTCATGAACCCCTATGATGAGTACGGTGTTGAAGAGGCTCTGAAGTTGAAAGAGGCGAATGGCGGAGAGGTGACCGTCGTATCACTCGGCCCCGCGCGGGCGATGGAGACGATCAGGACCGCCCTGGCCATGGGCGCGGACAAGGGGGTACACATCACCATCGATGATGCGGACGAGTACAACACGGCGGCCGCTCTGGCAGCCGTTATAAAAGGGATCAATCCGGATATCGTTCTCTGTGGACAGAGGGCGATTGACAATGACTCCACTCAGGTTGGTTCCATCCTGGCCGAACTGCTCGGGATTCCGCAGGTCACTATCGTGACAGGGCTTGAGGCGGCGAACGGCAAGATCAAGGCCATCAAACCCATAGAAGGTGCGCAGCTTGTCATAGAGAGCCCGATGCCCTGCGTTGTTACCGCGCAGAAGGGTCTGAATGAGCCGCGGTACGCATCCCTCCCCGGTATCATGAAGGCGAAGAAGAAACCGGTCGATGTGAAGGACGCGGCGGCACTCGGTATATCCGTTGAGCCGAAGGCGAAGATTATCAAGATGACTCCCCCTCCGAAAAGGGCCGCAGGAAAGATCATCGGAGGCGACGATCCGGCTGCGAAGGCCGCTGAACTGGCCAAGTTGCTGAGGGAAGAGGCCAAGGTAATTTAACCGGAGGGAAGAGGAGGATAAAAAAATGGCAAAAGGTGTATGGATAGTTGCTGAACAGAGAGGTGGCGCCCTTCGCAAGGTCTCATTCGAGATTGCCAGCGCGGCGAGAAAGCTTGCTGATGAGCTGGGCGAAGAGGTAAGCGCGGTTCTGGTAGGGTCCGGTGTTGAGGGCCTTGCCCCGGAACTGGCCAAGTATGGTGTGGACAAGGTGTATGTGGCGGATGACGCCATCTATGCCGATTATACAACCGATGCGTACAGCGCGGCGGTTGCCAAGGTTGTGAAGGAAAATGATGCGTCGATCCTTCTGCTGGCCGCATCGGTCCAGGGTAAGGACCTCGGAGCAAGCCTGGTTGGAAAACTGGCCACCGGCATGGCTTCCGACTGCACGGAGCTGAAAATTGCCGATGGTAAGATGGTTGCCGTCAGGCCGATGTATGCGGGTAAGGTGTTTGCAGAAGTGGTTGTCGACAGCTATCCCCAGATGGCCTCCCTGCGCCCGAATGTCTTCGCCGCGGTGGAGAAGGCCAAGGCCGGCCAGGTAGTGAAATTCGATGCTGGTATCGCTGCGGGCGCTCTCAAGACCAAGGTTCTTGAGACACAAGCGGATGCAAGCGGCAAGATTGAACTGACAGAGGCCACCTGTATCATCTCCGGTGGGCGGGGCATGAAGGGGTCCGACGAGTATAAGATCCTTGAAGATCTGGCCGGACTTCTCGGCGCAGCTGTTGGAGCTTCGAGGGCCGCGGTTGACGCGGGGTGGAAAACCCAAGCGGACCAGGTTGGACAGACCGGAAAAGTTGTTGCTCCGAATCTGTATATCGCCTGTGGTATCTCCGGGGCCATTCAGCATCTGGCGGGTATGAGCTCTTCCAAATATATCGTCGCCATCAACAAAGATGAAGAGGCGCCGATATTTGCCAAGGCCGACTACGGTATTGTGGACGATCTGTTCAAGATCGTTCCGGAATTGACCACTGCAGTGAAAAAGATCGTGTAACATGTAAACGGGGGTGGATATATCCACCCCCGTTTTTTTGAGCGGCACTGCAAATACATGTGCTCCTGTCGGATATTTGATCCTGTTGGGCCTGTAAAAGAGTGAAGGCGTATAAGAGGGGCCCCTCCTGTTTTTACGGAACTACCAGGGTTAGAAATCTTAAACTTGTATATGGAGGCAAGAACATCATGGCACACGGTGGACATGTATACTCTGCAGGAAATGAGGGGAGGGAGGTGTTCTGGAATGCCCCCTTCCCGTCAGAATTGATACTGTTTCTATTTGCGGCGATTGCCATAGCGATATGCGCCTATGGCTTTTACCTGCGTTGGCAGATGTGGAAGGCGATCGGGCGGCCGGAAAACAGGACCGATAGCACGGGGGAACGGATCAAGTCCCTTCTTCTCAACGGCCTGCTACAGATCAGGACATTCAAAGATGCGTATCCCGGCATTATGCATGCGCTCATATTCTTTGGATTTTTTGTTCTAATCTTCGGCGCGGCCTTTGACGCAACACACTACCACCTCCCCTTCCTTGTTCCCTTCTTTAACGGAGGGTTCTATCTTGGATTTTCATTCATCATGGAGGTGTTCGGTCTGGCCGTCCTTGTAGGGGTTGTCCTGGCGGTCTGGAGAAAGTATGTCCAGAAACCGGACAGGCTCGGCTACCGAGGGAAGGCGGACGCCGTTGCGGACGACGCGATTGCCCTGCTCCTCATAGCCGGTATTATCGTAACGGGGTTTCTGCTTGAGGGGTTTAGATTGTATGTGAATATCAATGTGGACGGATTCACCTGGGGCGGGTGGTCCTTTGTGGGGTACGCCTTTGCGAAGACCCTGACCGGCGTCAGTTACGATACGGTCAGGATTCTTCATAAGTTGACGTGGTGGATACACGCGTTTATCGCCTTTGGTTTTATCGCGTACCTGCCCTTCTCGAAGTTGATGCATATCGTCCTCGCTCCGGCCAACCAGTATATGAAATCGCTCAAGCCGACAGGATATCTCGAGCCCATTGCCGACTTTGAGAATGCCGAGTCATTTGGCGTGGGACAGCTGGAGAATTTCACGTGGAAGCAAATCTTCAACACCGATGCGTGTCTGAGATGCGGACGGTGCCAGGATGGATGCCCCGCATACCTGTCGGGAAAACCCCTGTCCCCGAAGAAACTGCATCAGGACATCAAGGAATACTGGCTTGAGCGGGTGCCTGTTGTAATGGCGGCGAAGAAGGCCGCCGCCAAAAAGGGAGAAGAACCGGTTATCCCGGATCCGGAAAAGGCGATGGTGGGCGAGGTTGTCGATCTCCACGAGCTGTGGGCGTGTACGAACTGCATGTACTGTATGGAGGTATGTCCGGTATTTAATGAGCACGTTCCGATGATCATCGGTATGAGACAGTACAAGGTGCTGATGGAGGCTGATTTCTCTCCGGAGCTGCAGTTGACGTACCGGAATATGGAGAACAACTCCAACCCCTGGGGAATCGGTACGCATTTGAGGGCCGAGTGGGCCAAGGATCTGGGCGTCAAGACATTGGCCGAAGACCCGAATGTGGAGTACCTCTTCTATGTTGGATGCTCCGGCTCATTCGATGACAGGGGCAAAAAGGTGACGATCGCCTTTGCCAAACTCCTGAAAGAGGCCGGAGTCAGCTTCGGGATTATGGGTGGGGAGGAGAGCTGCTGTGGCGATTCCGCCATGAGAGGTGGAAACGAGTACCTCTCTCAGACCCTGGCGCAGATGAACATTGACGTGATGAACGGATATGGTGTGAAGAAGATTATCTGTACCTGCCCCCACGGATATAACATGATCAAGAAAGACTATCCGCATTTCGGCGGCAATTTTGAGGTCTATCACCACACCGAGATCATTGCAGACCTGATAGCCCAGGGTAAGGTCAAACTGAAAAAATCGGTTCAAGGCCTGTTCACCTACCATGACTCCTGCTTCCTGGGCAGGTACAACGATATCTATGAACAGCCGAGGAAAGTACTGAAGGCCGTTCCCGGCATGAAGTTGTCTGAGATGGATAGAAATTACGCCAAAAGCTTCTGCTGCGGTGCCGGTGGAGGAAGAATGTGGATGGAAGAGGATATCGGAGAGCGGATCAATGATATGAGAACCGACCAAGCCATGGAAGCGAAAGCGGATACGATAGCGGTTGCGTGTCCCTTCTGTCTCACGATGATGTCCGATGGTATCAAGGACCGTCAGGCGGAAGAAAAGATGAACGCGCTTGATATAGCCGAGATAGTCTGGGAAGCCATGGGCTTTGAAGAGGCCATGGAGACCGAGACCCCCTCCGAGACGGCTTAGAAAAGTTTTTGTCGGTGTATGATTAAGGGCCCTCGATCTTGAGATCGAGGGCCCTTTCTAAGTAATCGCTCCAGGGCGCACCTGATCATCAACTGTGAACGCGGAATAGGGAAACAGTTGATACCTTTTCACGCCGACAGATCTTTCGCCTAATGATCGGCGAACATCAGCGAATTCCCGAAATTGATTGACTTTAAATCAAAAAAAATATACCAAAGCCTTCTTGAAATATGTAGGAGGATGCGTGAGGATGTTTCTGCAACAGATCCAGGTAGGCAATATGGCGGTATTCGCCTATATAGTGGGTGACAAAGAAAGCGGAGAGGGGTTGGTGATCGACCCTGCCGCGGATACCGAGCACATCCTTTCTGAGGCTTCCGCCGCCGGTATCACTATCAGATATATCGTCAACACCCACGGACATGTCGATCACATCTCAGGAAACGCAAACATGAAAGACCGAACGGGAGCTGAGATCATCATCCACAGGGACGATGCCGATATGCTTGTATCCACTCCTCCCATGATGCTGCGAATGTTCGGCGCAAAATCCTCTCCCCCTGCGGACAGAACGGTACAGGATGGAGAGAGCATTTCCATCGGAAAAGTCGTGTTGCAAACCATACATACCCCCGGTCACTCCCCCGGCGGCATGTCGCTCTACACACCCGGGTACGTCTTTACCGGAGATACCCTGTTTGTAGAAGCTCTGGGGAGAACAGACCTGCCGGGTGGATCGTGGAATGTCATGTACGATTCTATCATGAAAAGGCTTTTGACTCTCCCCGATGAGACCGTTGTTTTGCCGGGGCACAATTACGGGAGGATGCCGACATCCACCGTAAAAAACGAGAGAGAGAACAACCCGTTTCTGAGATAAAGCATGGGGTTTCTTATGGAAAATAAGGCCGTGATCAGCACAGAATTCAAACAATTGAAACTCTTCAGCAGGGGCAAGGTGAGGGATGTATACGAAGTAGGGAACAGCCTCCTTATCGTCACAACGGACAGGATATCCGCCTTTGACGTCATTATGACCGATCCCATCCCCGATAAGGGAAAGATTTTGACGCAGATGGCAACCTTCTGGTTCCGTAAGATGGAAGATATCATCGCAAACCACCTGATCACGACGGACGTGAACAAGTTTCCCGAAGAATGCACCCCCTATAAAGAGATGTTGGAAGGGAGGAGCATGCTGGTCAGAAAAGCGGCCGCCCTTCCGGTGGAATGTGTTGTAAGGGGATATTTAAGTGGCTCGGGATGGAAGGATTACTGCGCTGAAGGGTCTGTTTCGGGGGTGCGTCTCCCTTCAGGCCTGAAAGAATCGGCCCGGCTTACGGGGCCCATTTTCACGCCTTCGACCAAGGCCGCGGCGGGTCAGCATGATGCACCGATGACACAGGGGGAGATGGAGAACCTGATTGGTCGCGATATGACGAAAAAGGTCATCGACACCAGTATGATAATCTATGACAGAGCACGGACGATTGCCGGGAAAGGTGGAATCATCATCGCCGATACCAAGATGGAGTTTGGAACCGTAGATGGCGAGCTGATATTGATAGATGAGCTCCTGACGCCTGATTCATCACGGTTCTGGCCTGAAGATGATTTCGAGGAAGGTCGTTCTCAGAAGAGTTTCGACAAGCAGTTCCTGAGGGACTATCTACTCTCCATACAGTGGGACCAGAAACCACCCGCTCCTCACCTCCCGGAGGATGTCATAACGGGAACAATGGAAAAATATAAAGAGGCCCTGAGGCGCATCGTAGGATGAGACTTTTCAAGGGTACCCTGCTTGACATACCGGCAGACAGTCGTTACCTTACTTCCGTCGTTCGTATACCCCATGATATGTCCGTGCGAACAGTAAATTCATCCATCGAACGGGAATCCGAATAATAGACCATGAAGAACGATTACTACACAACCCTCGGCGTGGACAAAGACGCCTCGGTCGACGAATTAAAAGCATCCTACCGAAAGATGGCCTTGCAATACCACCCGGACAGAAATCCTGGGAACAAGGAAGCCGAGGATAAATTCAAGGAGGCAGCCGAGGCTTACGAAGTCCTGTCCGATCCGAGAAAGAGGGAGATTTACAACCGGTACGGGCACGAGGGGTTGAGAGGAAACGGCTTCCAGGGATTTTCAGGGTTCGAGGATATCTTTTCGAGCTTCGGCGACATTTTTGAAGGTGTCTTCGGATTCGAGACCGGCAGGTCACGTTCACGAACAGCAGCACGGCAGGGGGCCGACCTTCGCTATGATCTGAAGATCTCTTTTATGGATGCGGCATTCGGGGCGTCTCCGGGAATAGAGATAGAGCGGCTCGAAGGTTGTAAAGAATGCGAGGGCAGCGGCGCTGCGCCCGGGACACAACCCTCGGTATGCCCGACGTGCCGGGGTTCGGGACAGGTAACCAAGTCAAGCGGCTTTTTCAGCGTCAGTTCAACCTGTCCTCAATGTCGCGGTGCCGGACAAATAATAGAGTTCCCCTGCAAGACATGTCGTGGAACAGGGAAAACGAAGCTGAGAAAGTCCATACAGTTGAAGATACCACCGGGCGTGGAAACCGGTTCACGCCTGAGGCTCCGAGGGGAGGGAGAAGAGGGAGCGTTCGGCGGGCCCAGGGGAGACCTGTACGTCTTTATATACATAGAACCGCATGAGTTTTTTGAAAGGGATGGAACCGATATCGTATGCCGCATCCCCATCCCCATGACCATGGCTGTTCTGGGCGGTACTGTCGATGTCCCCACGCTGGAGGGTGTGGAACGGATGAAGATACCCAAGAATACCCCCCACGGCAAGGTATTTAAACTAAGGGGGAAGGGGGTCCCCCATCTTCGGGGGTTTGGGAGAGGAGACCAGCTTGTTCAAGCTGTGATAGAGATTCCGACTTCTCTGAGCAAAAAAGAAGAAAAACTGCTTAGGGAATTTGCCGAGCTGCGCGGCGAATTATAGACACTGTTCTGTCTTGGCATCAAAAGACCTTGACTTGAAGATGCAATGACAATAGACACATGCAAGGGCGACACGGGAATTTCCCGGATGGTGTTTTAGAAACCTGAGGAGAGGGGGTACAGAAAGTGGCGGAAGGTACGGTGAAATGGTTTAATGAGAAAAAGGGGTTTGGCTTTATAGAAAACAGTGACGGTGGGGAAGATGTGTTCGTCCATTTCAACGCTATACAGGGGGAAGGGTTCAAAACCTTGCATGAGGGACAGCGCGTCAGCTTCGACATCGAAAATGGGGCGAAGGGGTTGTCTGCAGTAAACGTGGTAGCTCTGTAAGGGAAACAGTGTAAGATAAGAAATATCGTACAATGAATGGAGGTGTTCTCGGCACGGGGAACGCCTCTCTTTTTTCCGGGAATGGGGTTTTTGTAAGAAAAAGAAGCGGACAGGACCCTTACCCCTCCGCACCCAACAATCTTTTGACATATTCCGGCAAATAGATTAGGAAGGCTGATTCTCTGAAATTAGAAAGGGCACAGGAGAGGGTTATGTATAACGCAAGTGACTTGAGAAAGAATCTAAAGATACAGATCGACGGTGACCCTTACGTGGTCGTTGATTTTAGCTTTGTAAAACCGGGGAAGGGACAGTCCCTCTATCGATGCAAGCTCAAAAACATGATCAACGGAAGCCAGTTCGAGCGGACCTACCGATCTGTGGACACATTCGAACCCGCCAATCTTAAGGAAAAGAAGATGCAGTATCTCTACAAGGAAGACACGAAATACTGTTTTATGGAAGCGGAAACATACGAGCAGGTCTACCTCACCGAAGACCAGGTCGGGGATGCAAAAGGTTTCCTGTCCGACAATCTGGACGTCGAGATCCTCTTTTTCGGGGAGGAGCCCCTTGGGATCACCCTTCCCAACTTCGTCGACCTGACGGTCACCGTAGCGGAACCCTGGGCAAAGGGGGATTCGGTCACGGGGAAGTCAAAACCGATCGTCGTGGAAACAGGCTATTCGCTCCAGGCACCCCCCTTCGTCGAAGAGGGCGAGAAGATACGTATCGATACGCGTACCGGCGAATATCTGACCCGTGTTAAGGAATGATGGAAACAGCCTGGAGTCTCACCAGAAAGAGAAGCACCCTTCAGATACGCGCCGGGATGATTCGCGCGATACGTAGATTCTTCACGGACAGAGACTACCTCGAGGTGGAAACTCCTTCCCGGATCCCCGGCCCCGCCCCGGAATGCCACATCGATGCGATCCCCTCGGACGGCTGGTACCTCCACACTTCTCCGGAACTGTGCATGAAGCGTCTCTTGGCCGCCGGGTATCCCCGCATATTCCAGATTACCAAATGCTTTCGCGGCAAAGAGCGCGGATCGCGCCATATACCGGAATTCACCCTCCTTGAGTGGTACGAGGGCGGGGTCAATTATATCCGTATGATGGAGGTATGCGAAGAGCTGATCGTATCCGTTGCACATGATCTTGGCCACGAAGGGGATATCACGTATCGTGAAAGACAGATCGCGATGCACAGGCCGTGGGAGAGGATCTCCGTCAGCGAGGCCTTCAAGCGCTACTCCTGCGTATCCATGGAAGAGTCGCTGAAGCGGGGCCGTTTTGACGAGATCATGGTCAGAGAGATTGAACCCCGTATCGGGACGGAAGGCCCCGTATTCCTGTACGATTATCCGGTGGCTCTCGGGGCGCTCGCGCGGGTGAAGAAAATGGATCCGAGGGTAGCTGAGCGCTTTGAACTGTATATGGGGGGGCTCGAACTGGCCAACGCCTTCTCGGAGCTGACCGATGCGGTGGAGCAGCGGGCGCGTTTTGAAGAAGAACTGAAGAGCCGCCGTGCATCCGGCAGGGAAGTGTACCCCATGCCGGAAAAGTTCTTGGCCGCCCTCCCCACCATGCCGGAATCGTCAGGCGTCGCTCTGGGAGTGGACCGACTGGCGATGATCTTTACAAACAGCGCCTCGATCGACGACGTGGTGGCCTTCACCCCCGAGGACCTGTAGCCCGCTACCCCCAGCCATTGATTCCATAAGATCGACGAACTACTCGTTGCTGTAGGGGGAAAACATCAGATGATTTTCTATATACTTCGGGACGACATTCACTTCCCCGCCATAACCACACCTCCTCATGAGCATACGGCTTTTATATCATTAATGATTTAGAAGTTGAATTGTGACCGATCACCCGGGGGGAGGGCATCCCTTCCTACAACATTTCCGGTTCAATGTTGGGAAAAAATGTGGTAAGAGCCACCAAGGAAGTTTTCCACAAACACCTTTGTCGGCATCACCGGCGAATGGATACCGACTGCGTCCGAACGAATGAAGTTCAGGGGAAACCTGGAAGCAACGGAGATTTGAGAGAATATGGCTATGAAAAGATGCTTGTCATTTTTGCTTATGCTGGTCGCCTGCTCCATGTTGGCCGGTTGTGCTGTCGCTGTTTTGGGTGCCGCCGCGGTCACCGGAGGATCCGGAGCGGTTTTCTACATAAACGGGGAATTAAAGACTGATTATCCCTATCCATTTGACAAGGCATGGAATGCCTGTGAAAAAACGGCGGCCTACATGAATGCAACGGATGTGTTCCCTGAGAAAGAGATAAGCAAGGGGACCTTACAGGCCTTTATAGATGGCGAGAAAGTCCGTTTCGTTGTCGAGTACAAGACAAAGGACCTGACCACTGTATCTATACGGGTCGGCATCATAGGAAATAAATCCGCGTCACAACGCCTCCATGATAAGGTGGCGGGTTATCTGTCCAAGTAAAATGCCGGGAGAGCGGAGCGGGAACAAGTAAACACTCCCCGGCCCGGTGCGCCGTCCACTGGCCTCTATCCAAGGAACAGAATTCAGATAATGCTGAAAAAATTATTTTTCGGGGTCGTCATCGGCTTTTTCTTTGTATATTTCTCCTTCAAGGATGTCGAGCTGGGGGGTATTGCCGACGGACTGAAAAGCGCGAAGCTCTCCTTCCTCCCCCCTGTGCTGGGCCTTCTGGTCCTCATACAGTTACTCAGGTCATACCGGTGGGGCATAATCCTGAAGCCCCTGAAGAGCATTGATCAGCTTTCACTCTTTTCCGTAACCAGCGTGGGTTTTCTGGCCGTGGTAGCCATCCCCGCAAGGATCGGCGAACTCGCACGGCCCTACCTCATCAGTACAAAGACCGGCATCAGCATGTCTTCAGCGCTGGGGACCATCCTGGTGGAGCGCGTCTTTGACGGCCTCAGCGTTCTTACGGTATTCTTTGTCGTCGTTCTGTTCACACCGCTTCCGCCTTGGCTGATCAGGGGCAGTCTCCTGTTTCTTTTCATAACGCTCGTCTTTTTCGGTTTCATGATCTTTCTCATCTTCAGGAGGGAGGCCTCGCTCAATTTTCTTACACCACTCCTAAAAGGGTTCCCCGAGAGATGGCGCCTCAAATTGGCGGATATGATCGATAGCCTTATAGATGGCTTTAAAATCATTTCACGCCGGCGATCCATGTGCTACGTGGCATTTTTGTCCGTAGTGATATGGGTGACCGATGCTGCTGCCATATACTTCCTCTTCTTCGCGTTCGGGTTTGATCTCCCTCCGTCGGCAGCAGTGGTGCTCATGGTTATCATCATCCTGGGCATCGCCATCCCGACCGCACCCGGATTCGTCGGAAACTGGCATTTTTTCTGCGTGTTGGGGCTCGGACTGTTCGGCATTCACAAGACCGACGCGCTTACCTACGCCATAGTGCTCCATTTCCTGAGCATTGGCACCATCACTATCCTGGGGCTCGTCTTCCTGCCCTTCAACCGGTTTTCTCTGTCCGATATAAAACGCCGATTTTCCGCCAACCATGATGCGTGAGGGAACAACGTACACAACGAAAAGGGCTGAAAGAATGAAGGTCAAACTGCTGGTTCTGCTTGTTGTTCCTCTGTTTTTATACATTATGCTGTTGCCCGCCATGCCCCTGATGGAACCGGATGAAGCGCGGTACAGCCATATCCCAAGCCTGATGAACAGTACAGGAGACTATGTCACTCCTCGCCTTCATCATGTGGTATACCTTGAAAAGCCTCCTTTGTGTTATTGGGCAACAGCCCTGTCATTCAAGATATTCGGTGAAAACGATTTTTCATCAAGGCTTTTTGTGGGGTTATGCGCCTGGGGATGTATTATTCTTGTATATTGTATTGGCGTGTTCTTCGCCGATGAAAAGACCGGGGTATACTCAGCAGGGGTCCTGACCACATTCCTGTTTCATTTTGCTTTTGGAAGATTAAATATATTGGATATCCCCCTTGCTTTCTTCGTATGCCTCGCTATCTGGGCCGGATATCGGTATATAGAAAAGGGGGGCAGGGGGCGGGCCTGGATCTATCTCTTCTATTTTGCGAGCGCTCTGGCTTTTCTGACCAAGGGATTGATCGGCATTGTTTTCCCATTCGCGATACTGATTCTCTGGCTACTCATCTCCCGGAGGTGGCGTTCTGTCTTTATGCTCTTTTCACCTGTAGGGGTTATAATCCTGCTCGCAGTATCATGCCCCTGGATAATACTCGTGCAAAAGGCGAACGAGGATTTCCTATGGTTCTTTTTCATTCATGAACACCTTCTGAGATATGCAACAGATGCATGTCGCCGAGAGGGCCCCCTCTACTATTATGTCCCAATTATTATAGCAGGCACGCTGCCGTGGTGCGCTTTTCTACCCGAGGCCACGACAGGAAACACTAACAAGAAAATGCTCTTTCGGGGGGATATTGACTGGCGCTTTCTTCTTACATGGATTGTCTTCATGTTTGCGTTCTTTTCGCTTTCTTCGTCTAAGCTGATACCCTACATGACGCCCCTATTCCTGCCTCTGGCGATAATCTTCGGATACGTTTTCAGTCTCTACGACGACCGTGGCTCCACGCAACGCTCACGGAGGCTCGTTCTCCTGCCGGTTGTCATCCAGTCCTGCATTCTTATCATCCTGCTTTTTGTTCCCCTTTTCCTTGCGAGACACACTATTACGGCAAGCGAATGGTTACCCCGTATAGCACTGCCCATTCTGGCGCTGATCCTGATCGTATTTGTCCCTGGTATCGTTAAAAGGCGATGGGGCAAGGGGTGGTTCCTCTCCATCTACCTGCTCTCCGCACTGTTTATGGCTTCACTGTTCCCCCCCGCCTCCTATTTTCTGACCCCGTACAAATCGGCGTATCCTGTGTCACAGGCAATCAAGACCATGCTTCCCCCCGGTGAAGAACTGTTTCAATATGGGATTGCACTCTATGGGATCGATTTTTACAGCAAGATACGAACACCGATCGTTGATGATTTCGGAGAATTAAGTTTCGGTATCAAGAGACTCCCTTCCAATGAAAGATCCCACTATTTCCTGACATCGGAAGACTTCTTCCGGTTATGCAGAGAAAAGGGTGATATATACTGCGTGACGAAATATGAAAGAAGGGTTGCCAGGCTGAAAGAGGAAATCCCTGAGGTCCAGATTATATGGGACAACGGGGCCTACTTTCTCCTGCGGTTACGATGTTAATTCTGTAGAGGTTACAACATATGAACATACGAGAAGATTTTCTCCCCTTGAGCAGGCCGTCAATTGGGGAAGAAGAGGTGCGCGCCGTTGTCGCGTGCCTTAAATCAGGGTGGATAACAACGGGGCCTGTCTGTAGGGAATTCGAGGATAGATTCCGAGAGCTTACGGGAGCATCTCACGCGATATCCTTAAGTTCGGGAACGGCCGGGATGCACCTTATGATGCTCGCCCTGGGGCTCAAAGAGGGGGATGAAGTCATAACACCCTCCTTGACCTTTGCCTCCACCATCAATATGATTACCCTGTGCGGCGCACGCCCCGTCTTTGTCGATATTCACTACGACTCCCTCAATATAAATGCGGATCTGATCGAAGAGGCGATCACCGAGAGGACAAGGGCTGTCATCCCGGTCCATTTTGCGGGTGCCCCCGCCGACATGGACAAGATCATGGATGTTGCGGGAAGACATGATCTTGCCGTAATTGAGGACGCCGCACACGCATTGGGTACCGCCTATAGGGGCATACATGCCGGTGGATTTGGACAGAGCGCCGTCTTTTCCTTCCACCCCCTGAAAAATATCACGACCGGAGAAGGGGGCATGATAACGCTCAGTGATGATCAGGTCGAAAGACGCGTGCGACTTCTCAGGTTTCACGGAATCGAGCGGGATGCGTGGAAGAGATACGGTAAGGGGGGAACCCCCGAATATGATATCAGCGAACCCGGCTTCAAATACAACCTGACGGACATCCAGGCAGCCATGGGATTGGTTCAGCTTGCCCGACTGGAAAAGCTCAACGAACGCAGGAGAAAATTGGCCGCTCTCTACACAGAGGGCCTCATCGATCTGGAGGGTATCGATATCCCAGGTATTCCCCCATACCCGCACGTTCACTCGTGGCATCTTTTCGTCGTCAAGGTAACGGGAATGGCCAGGGAGGCGTTTATGAAAAAACTGGCGGATTACAATATCGGGTACGGTATCCACTTCCCCGCGTGCCACCGACTCGGATATATCGAAAAAAGCTACGGAATCATGGAGGACAACTTGCGGGAAACCGTACGGGTAGGCGATAGGATTGTATCCCTCCCTCTTTTTCCTGATATGAAGGACAGCGATGTCCTCTACGTCTGCGAGGCGGTCAAGGAGATCGTGAGTAATGGATAATACAATGATTTCTGTGGTAATTCCCGTGTACAATGAGGATGCAAATATCTCTCATCTTATGGAGCGTCTCAGGCCCGTCATGGAGGGAATGAACAAAAGATATGAGATTATCCTGGTGGATGATGGGAGTAGCGACAGGAGTCTTGCCCTCATGAAGGGGTTTACGACACACCCCGAGGTACGGGTCGTGGAACTTACAAAAAACTACGGACAGCATGCCGCCATCTTTTCGGGGTTCTCCATTGCCATGGGGGATATTATAGTAACCATGGATGCCGACCTCCAGAACCCCCCCGAAGAAATCCCCAATCTCGTAAGGGTTATGGAGGAGGGGGGATATGATGTCGTCGGAACCATACGAAAAGAAAGGAAGGACTCCATCTTCAGGACTCTTCCTTCCAGAATCGTAAACAGCTTTGCGAGAAAGATGACGGGGATTCGCATGACCGACTGGGGGTGCATGCTGAGGGCCTATCGACGGAACATCGTGAAGCACATGTCGGACTGTCGCGAACAATCCACCTTCATCCCCGCCCTGGCGGTATATTTTGCCAAACGGGTTACGGAGATTGAGGTAAAACACGAGCAGCGATATGCGGGGACATCACACTACTCGCTGAGGAAACTCATTAACCTCCAGTTTGATCTCGTGTCATCCTTTTCCGATTTCCCCCTGAAGCTGATTATGTATGCCGGCCTTGGAATGGCCTTTCTTGGCATCTCGTTGGGTGCCATCATCGGAATCTCCCGGCTTGTGTACGGTGCCGCCTGGGCGGCCGAGGGTGTCTTTACCCTCTTTGCCGCCCTGTTCGCTTTTATCGGTTTTCAGTTTTTCGCCCTCGGCGTCATGGGTGAATATATAGGCCGCATATATAAAGAGGTCCGGAGGAGACCGGAGTACGTCATCGACAGGGTCCACTCCTCTGACAGCGAGGGAGATGCCCGATGAAGGTGGTTGCATTTGCCTACCACAACATGGGCATTGTCGGCCTTGAGGCCCTGAGGGGGGAAGGGTTCGACATACGGACGGTCATTTCCCATGATGACGACCCCGGAGAGAACTGCTGGTTTGGCTCGGTTGTACAGTGGGCGAAAGAAAACGGGATACCGGTACGCTGCCCGGCGGATGTTAATTCGCCCGAGTGGATTAAAAAGATACGAGATATATCGCCGGACATTCTCTTTTCCTTTTACTACCGCAATCTCTTGAGCAACGCTATCCTGTCCATCCCCCCGGCAGGTGCGTACAATCTGCACGGTTCTCTCCTCCCGGCCTATCGGGGGAGGTGCCCTGCGAACTGGGTCCTCGTCAATGGTGAAACAAAGACGGGGGTTACCCTGCATCACATGGTGAGGGCGGCGGATGCGGGGGACATCGTGGGACAAAGGGAAATAACAATAGGGGCGGATGACACCGCCCTGACCCTGTATGCAAAGCTTTGCGGGGGCGCAAAGGAGCTTCTCGAAGAACTCCTGCCCCTAATAAAGAAAGGCACGGCGCCGCGCATCCCCCAAGATCTGAAAGCGGGCAGCTATTTCGGCGGCAGAAAACCGGAAGACGGAAAAATAGACTGGCATTGGCCCACATCGAGGATATATAACCTCATACGGGCCGTTACCGATCCCTACCCCGGGGCCTTTACCTTTCTTCCCGGAGGGGAGAAGATGCTCATCTGGTGGGGAAAACCGGGGCGGCAGGAAAACACGCGCATTGGGGAGGGCGAAGTGGAGATAGAAGACGGGACGGTCTTTGTGGGGAGTGGTGACGGCAGGGTACACCTTATGGATATCCAGATTGCGGAAACCAGGATAAAAGGGAACGCGATATTTGACTACTTTAAGGGAAAGAGGGGAATGATTCTGAAATGAAGATCTTAATATTCGGTGTTAACGGTTTTATCGGGCATCACCTGACAAACAGAATACTGGGCACGACCGACTGGTCCGTCTATGGTATGGACCTCGGTGTCGATAGACTGAGCACATCGCTGGATAATCCCCGTTTTCACTTCCTGGAAGGTGATATCTCCATAAACAAGGAGTGGATAGAGTACCATATCAAGAAATGCGACGCCATCCTGCCCCTGGTGGCCATAGCCACGCCAAAGAGTTATGTTGAAAACCCGGTCGGGGTCTTCAATCTGGACTTTGAGATGAACCTCAACATCATAAAACAATGTGTCAAATATCACAAACGGGTCCTCTTCCCTTCCACGTCTGAGGTGTATGGAGCCTCCACCGATCCGGAATTCAAGGAGGATGAAACCTTCCTTGTCGTAGGACCCATACAGAAAGAACGCTGGATTTATTCATGCTGCAAACAGCTTCTCGATCGCGTTATTTACGCCCACGGCACCAGAGGCGACCTGGAGTTTACCCTCTTCAGACCTTTCAACTGGGTCGGCCCGCGCTTGGATTCACTGGATACTGCGAAGGAAGGAAGTTCCAGAGTCGTCACCCAGTTTATCGCGGAGCTTCTCATGAAACATCCCCTGTCTCTTGTGGACGGAGGCGGCCAGAAGAGGTGTTTTACCTATGTTGACGACGGTATAGACGCCCTTATGAAGATCCTGGAGAATAAAGACGACTGCTGCAAGAATCAGATCATCAATATCGGCAATCCCCATAATGAATGTTCCGTAAAAGAACTTGCCTGTATACTGAAAAAGATCTTTATGGAACACCCTGACCATAAAAGCGACCCGGTTTACTCCGAGATTGTCGAGGTGTCCGCCGGTTCCTTCTACGGGAAGGGATACCAGGACATCTATACCAGAAAACCCAGCATTGAAAAGGCACAAAAGCTCCTGGGCTGGACTCCCGCGACCGGGTTGGAAGAATCGCTCAGAAAGACGCTCTATGCCTTTCTGGAGGAAAATGAACGGTAAGCCCATCCATCAGGGAAAAGAAAATATCCTGGGACTGAAGATCGATGTTGACACCTATGTCGGCATGAAGCAGGGTGTCCCCCGCCTGCTTGCCACCCTCTCGCGTTTTGGGGTGAAGGGGACATTTTTCCTCAGCATGGGGCCTGATTCTTCTGGGCGTGCGATTCTGCAGCTTATTAAAAATCCTCGGTTTCTGAGGAAGATGATGAAGACCAACGCCGGACGGTTGTACGGCATACGGACCGCCCTGTATGGGACAATCCTCCCATCTCCCATGATAGCGCTTTCATTTCCGAAACTTGTGCAGAGTATACTATCCGAGGGGCACGAAGTGGAATTTCACGCATGGGATCATCGAAGATGGCAGGATGATCTGTTTACACATTCCTCGGCATGGATCGAAGAGTGGTTTCAAAAAGGGGTGAGCGCGTACACACGACTGGTCGGCGACAAGCCATCCTCATTCGGGGCACCCGGCTGGCTGATAGATGACAGAGCACTGGAAATAGCGGGCAGATACGGCTTTTCATATCTTAGTTGTACGCGCGCGCAGGAACCTTTTATACATGAGGGTCCCGGCCTGATGGAGATACCGTCAGATCTTCCCTGTCTTGAAGAGATCGGTGTCGATACGTTTGTTGCAACCATACGGAGCATCCTCAATGACGGAGGAATCCACGTACTTCCCGTGCATGCCGAGGCGGAAGGGGGAATATGGAACGAACAATTCACACAACTATTGGAAGGAATTGCCGGTACCGGCTGCCGCATAGTCCCCCTTTCGGCCGTAGGGGACCTTCTGCACCCTGAATTACTTCCGGTGAGAAAATACGAGATGACACTCCTGCCGGGACGTGCGTCTCTGTGTGCGGTATAATGCTATTGAGGCGCGCCTCTCCCCTCTGCACGGTAAGCACTTCGTCTCATCCATCTGAGAGCATCCCCTTCAATGACTGCTAGATACTCTCCTTATCATCCACAACCGGTACCGGTTATGTGACACAGTCTCCAAGCGGTGGGGAATATAACCCTTTCCAGACGTATAATGCTCCTTTTTGCAGCTGTGTAATCCTTTACTGAGTGCGAATCATACTACGCACCAAACCACACTGGGTGTCCCGGTAGCGGGACGGCGTTATGGCTGGTATGCCCATATATTGTGCGGCATTTCAAGCTGTTGGGCTGAGCTCCCGTGGCCACGGGTCAAGCTGGCATGTAATGTGCGTAGCTGCGAGGGGCGGACCAAGAAGGGGTACAGGCATGGTAATGGATGATCGGCGGGGAGCAGTTGTTTTTCCGGGACAGGGGTCTCAGCGTCCCGGTATGGGGAAAGACTTTCATGACACGATCCCGGTGAGCAGGGACACCTATAATGAGGCCTCGGAAGCTTTGGGGTGGGATGTGTCCGCAATGTGTTTTGGGCAGGACGAGCGACTGAATTTGACCGAATACGCCCAACCCTGTATACTAGCTACCGAGATTGCCATGTTTCGCGGGCTACAGCTTCTGTATGGCTTTGACCCCAAGTATTTCGGAGGTCACAGCCTGGGAGAATATACGGCTCTGGTTACCGCGGGGGTTCTGCCCTTTTCCGACGGACTTAAAATTGTTCATGCGCGGGGTCGTCTCATGCAGGAGGCAACGCCCGTAGGGATGGGTGGGATGGCAGCCGTGATAGCGGCGGATGGCCTTGACGTTAATGTTGTCCTGCGTGCGCTGGAGGGACTGCAGGTTGATCTGGCGAACAACAATTCCGCCGATCAGGTGGTCATAAGTGGTGAGTCAAGCGCGATACCAGAAGCGGAAAAGAGGATCAGGGCGTCTATCGGCGACAATCCCGCTTTTCGTTTTATACCCCTGAATGTCAGCGCTCCCTTCCACAGCCGTTTCATGAGTGTCATAAAGGAACGCTTCAAGGGGGTGTTGCGTCAGATCGAAACAAAATTAGAGCCCGGCAATGCAGGGCGGGTGACGTCAAATTTCACCGGCCTTTTTCATTCGGACAACAGCATTGAAATTATTGATCGAATGGTTTCCCAACTGAGCAATACGGTGCAGTGGAGAAAAAACATGGAGACCCTTGCCGCTGTGGAGGACTCCATCTTTGAGGTAGGCCCCGGCCGTCCCCTTAGAGGATTTTTCAAGACCATGAATCTGGAGTGCCAGTCTATTACGACATTCTCGGGAGCGCAAAAGGTATTTGAAAGGGCCAGTGTACCACAGAAGCGGTTGTGACGCCCGGCAGGTAATCCCTTAGGCCCTCGCTTCCTGACACCTTGTAGCAGAATCAGTGTGCTTACGACTGCGGGGATCGTTCTCATCAGGGAGCGGATGGACGCCTGATGAGGCCCCCCATATTTCAGGAGAATATATACAACATGGATTTTAATCTCACCGATGACCAGCAGGTATATGTAGAGACAGTCCGAAAGTTTGTAAGAAATGAGATAACACCTGACGTTATAAACCTGGAACGGGAGCATGCCTTTCCATTCGATATCATCAGAAAGGCGTGGGAGATCGGCCTGCTGAATCTCTCCATTCCTCAATCGGTGAAGGAATTCGAGGTGGATATCGTTTCGTCGGCATTGATTGTCAGGGAACTGTCCTATGGTGATACCGGCATTTCCACATCGGCGATGTGCAATGATCTGGCAAACGTTGTGATTACGCAGAATGGAACGGAAGAGCAGAAACAGGCCTTTCTCAAACCCTTTGTCGAGGCCCCCATCATTTCGGCCTTTTGTCTGACCGAACCCGGCGCGGGCTCCGATAATTCCGCTATGACGACATTCATCAGAAAGGGAGAAGACGGAAGGTACATCCTCAACGGGGAGAAGTGTTTCATCACCAATGCTTCGTATGCGTCACAGTTTACCGTTTTCTGCAAGGCCGGAAGCCCCGGCGGTCTTATGATGGCCTGTGTCATTGTCCCGTACAGCGCCCTGCGTGATGCGGATATCGTCATGCAGCAATCTGGGGGGAGGGAGATCACCCTGCGGGGAGGCGGCAGGATCATAACGGGGAAACCCGAGGACAAGCTTGGGCAACGCCTGTCAAATACGGCGACGGTAACCTTTGAGGATGTCGTTCTTGAGGATCATCAGATCATCGGGAACAGGAGGCTCGGGTTCAAATATGCCGTCGATGTACTCGATTATGCGAGGCCCATGGTGGCGGCGATCGGCGTCGGCCTTGCGAAGAGAGCCCTTGATGTGACGCTGGAATACACGAAGGAACGCAAACAATTCGGGCAGAGGATCTGCGATCTCCCGGTAGCGCGGGATACGCTGGTTGAGATGTGGAAGCGGGTTGAACTGGCGGATCTGGCCCTGATGAAGGCGGCGGTCAAGGTTCAGGAACAGGCCGCCGACAGAGGCATATACGCCTCCCTGGCGAAAAATGTTGCGGCCGAGGCGGCTCTCTTCTGTACCAAGGAGGGGCTCCATCTGCACGGTGGTTACGGCTTCATGTCGGAGTATGAGATCTCGAAACTGGCGCGGGATGCCCATATCATCGACATATATGAAGGGGTCAGAGAGGTTCAGGATATGATAATAGGACGGGAGCTCGTATAGAATATGTTGTATCTTCATGGGTTAGGCCATTTTCATCCGGAAAATGTGATTACGAACCGGTTTCTGGAGGAGCTGGACATCGGAAGCAGCGAGGGATGGATACTGGAGCGGGTCGGCATAAAGACCCGTCGGACAGCCCTGCCCCTGGATTATATCAAGACGACAAAAAATAAGGACCCGCGGGCCGCTAGGGGAGTCTGCCTGTATACAAATGCCCAGACAGGGGGACGCGCGGCGCGCCTGGCCCTGGAGAGGGCGAGATTGCAGCCCAGAGATATCGGTATGGTTATCTCGGGAAGCTCCGCACCCGATTACGTCACACCGGCCGAGGCGGCCACCGTGGCGGCGGAGATCGGGGCCGATGTCCCCTGTTTCGATCTTAATTCAGCCTGTTCCACCTTCGGGATGCAGTTGAAGTTCCTCTCCGACATGAGGCCGGGGATACTTCCCCCCTACGTCCTGATTGTCAATCCGGAGAATGTCACCCGTGTCATAGATTATTCCGACCGGAAGTCTGCCCCTCTGTTCGGAGACGGGGCCAGCGCCGCCGTCGTGTCCGCGTCCGTTCCCTCGAAGATGGTATTTGAGGCCTTTTTCTGTGATTCAAATCCCCTGTCGTGGGACAAGGTCAGAGTCCCCCGCGTGGGACACTTCGATCAGGATGGGGGCGCCGTCCAAGGGTTTGCAATACGCAAGACGACACAGCTGCTCAGGGAATTACAGGAACTGTACCCTGCAGGATATGAAAGATTCAAGTTTGTCGGGCATCAGGCGAACTTCGGCATGCTCAAGACCGTGTGCGAGCGGTGCGGGATATCCGAAGAAGATCACTGGAACAATGTTATCGATTACGGCAACGCCGGATGCTCAGGAGCCCCGTGTGTCCTCAGCCAGCACTGGGATGACCTGCGCGGCGGAGACTATATCGCATTGGCCCTGGTGGGCGCGGGGCTCACCTGGGTTCGTACGATGCTGAAAATAGTAGAATAAGATATTTGATTTGATAGCGAGAAATTTGTGAACTACTCTGAATTTATGAAAAAAGAAAGCTTTGGACTGAGCGATCTGATCGCCTTTGCCTACGGACGGCTTGTGGATAACCCGCCCGAGGAGTTTGACTCCCGACTGCCCGCACCCCCGTTCCTGATGGTGGATCGCATCATTTCGATAGGGGGCAACGGACGGAAGGGAACCATTGCCGCCGAGCAGGATATAAAGATGGACGCCTGGTATTTTCAGTGTCACATGCCTGGAGATCCCGTGCATCCGGGATGTCTGTGCGTGGATGCGATCTGGCAGTTGCTGGGTTTTTACTGCTGCTGGCGAGGGGGATTAGGCGGAGGCAGGGCCTTGGGCTGTGAGGAGATCATCTTCAACGGACAGATCCGACCCTATAACAAAACGGTCCGGTATGAGGTCGACGTGAAGCGGTTTGCCAATCTCAAGGATTCGGGTGCGAGCATCGTTATAGGAGATGGCAGGGTATTTGTTGATGATGAGCTGATCATGACCGTTAAGAAGGCCCGTACCGGAATTTTCAGGGGGATTATCTATCCCGATTACCCGAAGGTGTCCCCCAATGCGAAGGGTGGCATTATCGAAAGGAACATATGAGCCATTCAAGATCAGGCAGTACAGATTCAGAATCGAGACCGGTGGCCATTGTCACGGGAGGCGGCACCGGAATAGGCGCCGCATGCTGCGAGGCCCTCTTCCGCGAGGGGTTCAGGGTCGGTGTCCATTACCGGAGGAGTGAGGCCCAGGCGAAGGAGGTTCTCTCCCGGATCGAGGGCGGATTTCTCCTGAAGGCGGATCTCGCCGTTGTGGACGACGTCGAGGCGATGGTAAAGTCGATCAAGGAGATGACGGGTCGTGTGGATGTCCTGGTCAACAATGCCGGCGTATCTGTCAACAACGATATCAATTCGATGAAGATCGAAGAGTTTGATCTACAGCGATCAATGCTTCGCGGGACCTGGTATCTCACGAAGCGGATACTGCGCCTCTTCATGCTGCGTACGGGGAGCGGGAGGATCATAAATATTTCAAGTGTAGTGGGGCATACCGGGAACAAATGGCAGATCCCGTACACGATGGAAAAGGCGGCCCTCGATGCCTTCACAAAGTCTTTAACAAAGGAATTGCAGGGGCGTAATATCCTCGTCAATTCGGTGGCGCCGGGGTTTATCGATACGGCCATGACCACGGATCTTTCCGATGACGTGCGGCAGGGTATCTCCGAGAACATTCCCTTAGGAAGGATGGGTCGTCCCGAGGAGGTGGCCGATGTCGTGACCTTCCTTGCCTGTAGGGGCGCGTACATCACGGGGAGCGTGATTCATGTGAACGGAGGGCTCTATGGAGGCTGATCATGAGACAATACGGCAGGTCTTACAGATTGTTCCCCAGCAGCATCCGTTCCGCTTTCTCGATGACATACTGGAAATGGATGGGGAGCACATTATCGGGGCATATCGATTCCGGGATGACGAGTACTTCTACCGCGGGCACTTTCCCGGCCGGCCCGTTACCCCCGGGGTTGTTCTGATTGAAACGATGGCGCAGACGGGGGTCGTCGCCTTCGGCATATACCTGCTCATGCTGCAGGGGATGCCGTCCGACCGGATCAGACAGATGGTCACCCTCTTCGCCATGGTCGATGATTGTGAATTTAACGGCATCGTGAGTCCGGGAGAGCGGGTTATCATCAAGGGTGGAAAGCTCTATTTCCGCAGGGGAAATCTAAAAACTAAGGTCAGCATGGAGAGAGAGAACGGGGAGCTTGTCTGTTCCGGAACGCTGACCGGCAGGGGAGTTGATTCTCATGAAACATAGGGTTGTGGTAACGGGGATGGGCGTTGT
Source organism: Syntrophales bacterium (assembly GCA_028718565.1). Lineage (GTDB taxonomy): Bacteria > Desulfobacterota > Syntrophia > Syntrophales > UBA2210 > UBA6078. Next base: position 64,780 of record JAQULO010000003.1, read on the forward strand.
GGCGCCGAACGGCCACGGGCTGATCGATTTTGAACAGGCCCTTCGCGAGGGGCGATCGGGAATCCGATTCTTTCCCCGGCTGGAGGAGCTGAAATTCGCCTGTCAGATAGGGGGGGCGCCGGAGAGGTTCGATGAGATTCTCACGAGCTATTTTGGCGAGGAAACACTCCTCTCAATGAACGAGAATATCGGATACATATCCGTATCCGCAGTGGACGCGTGGCGCGATGCGGGATTTAAGGTGCCCGGCGATAATGATCCAGTGGACTGGGAGACGGGCACTATCCTCGGGTGCGGTATCGGGGGTATGGATACGATTGCCGAAACAGTTGTCCCCATGGTGAGTGAGGGGAGGATACGACGTATGGGGAGCACGATTGTCGAGCGGGTCATGAACAGCGGCACGAGTGCCCGCGTGGGAGGGTTGCTGGCTTTAGGCAACCAGGTGACGTCAAACTCCGCCGCCTGCAGCACCGGCACGGAGGCCATCGTCGATGCACTGTGGAGGATACGGGCGGGACTGGCAAAGAGGATGCTGGCGGGCGGGTCTGAAGGTCCCTCCCCCTACACATGGGCCGGATTCGATTCCATGCGTGTGATCGCGCGCAGGTTCAACGATCAACCGGAAAAGGGCTCCCGACCGATGAGCGCCTCGGCGAACGGGTTTGTTCCTGGTGCGGGGGGTGCCGTTTTGGTCCTTGAGGAACTGGAGACGGCACGATCCCGTGGCGCGAGAATTTACGCGGAGATCCTTGGCGGAGTCGTCAACTGTGGTGGTCAGCGAAACGGCGGCAGCATGACAGCGCCGAACCCGGAAGGGGTTCAGCGCTGTATCAGAGGCGCGGTAGCTGATGCGGGGATATCTCCCGATGAAATCGATGCCATCAACGGCCACCTGACCGCCACCTTTGCCGATCCGTCGGAAGTCAGAAACTGGTCGCAGGCCCTCGGTCGGAGTCCGGCCGATTTTCCCTATATAAACTCGACAAAATCGATGATCGGCCACTGCCTCGGGGCGGCCGGGGCCATTGAGAGTGTTGCAGTTGTCTTGCAGTTGCAGAAAGGGTTCCTGCACCCGTCCGTCAACTGTGAGGATGTGCATCCCGAGATTGAGGCCTTTGCGGAGAGGATTCCCCAGAAGGCCATGGAATATCCGGGGCTCAAGGTTATCGCCAAGGCCAGTTTCGGGTTTGGAGATGTTAACAGCTGCCTGATTTTCAAGAAGTGGGAAGAGGCATAATCGTTTTTAACTGACAAATATTAATATACTAAGGAGAATAAAATGGACGAACAGCAGATTTTTATGGAGATGGTAGATATTTTAAGGCCTTACGTCAAGGATCCGGCATTGCTTGACGGGGCGACAAAGGAAACCCACATACTGGACGACCTTAAGGTTAATTCCGCGCGTCTGGTCGATGTGATCATAAAATGCGAGGATGTCTTTGACATCGAGATTGATGACGACGATGCCGATCAGATCAGGACGATCGGGAATGCCGTGGACGTAATAAAAGCTAAGTTATAGTGATATCATGAATTGGAAAACAAGATATATGCTGCGTTTGCAGGGCTTGATGGGGCGTCTATCCCTTTTCGTTACCGGTCCCCTGACGCATCTGGGTGTAAGGGTGATGGGGTACCGGGTCCGGGATCTCAGAAGGGTGAGAAGGACGATCCGGCAGCTCTTTAAGGAACACGGGGGGCCATGGATTATATGCCCGAATCATCTCACCATGATAGATTCCGTGATCCTTCAGTGCGCCATGGCGCCGCTGCACGGTTATATGATCCGATACCGGCGATTTCCCTGGAATCTGCCGGAGCGTGCAAATTTCCAGAAGAATATATTTCTGGCGGTCTTTTGCTACCTGTCAAAGTGCATACCGATCAGCCGCGGAGGTGACCGGGTACAGATGAAATCCATTATGGACAGGTGCATCTATCTACTGAAGAGAAGAGAAAGCCTGCTCATCTTCCCGGAGGGGGGGCGTTCCCGCACGGGTCGGGTGAATGTGGAGAAAGCTTCCTACGGGGTGGGCCGCATGGTGGCCAATGCCCCTGATTGCCGGGTGATGTGCATATATCTTAGGGGAGACGGCCAGGAAACGTACGGCGGTATCCCCCGATTTGGTGAACGCTTCACCATGCAGATAGAGGCATTCACGCCGGAAATGGAAGGCACGGGTTTGAAGGCGCAGCGGGACTGTGCACGGCAGATCGTAGGACGCCTGGCCCGCATGGAGGAAGATCATTTTGATAGGCAACGATATTGTGGATCTTATGACCCCTCAGGCAAGAGGCAAAAGTCGGAATATCCCCTTCATGGACAGGGTGTTCACGCCGGATGAGCGGAGACTGATTCGAAACAGCGGCGATCCGGACATGGTCCTCTGGAGTCTGTGGGCTGGGAAGGAAACGGGATATAAGGCTGTACGGAGTCGGAATCCTTCCGTTTCTTCCGCCCCTGGGCGGTATGAGGTGCGACCATCCTCCACCGGCGGTCTTCTTTCAGAGTCGGTTACCGTCCACACCCCCTGTGGTCCGGTATCCCTCCGTTTCTTCATCACCGGTGATTACGTCCACTGTATCGGAGCTACGGTAGAGGAAGATCTGGATGGCGTTGTCTGGGATGTCCGGAAGGTCCCCCGGACTCGGCTTTCATCCGATGGTGAATCGAACTTTGTCCGCGAAATGGCGAAAAAGAGCATATCGATCTACCTGGGCGAACAGCCGGAAGCCGTCGACATTATCCGCCCGAAAGAAGATGGAGGCCTGGCCCCTCCGGTGGTGTGGGTCGAGGGAAGAACCCCCAATATCACTCTCAGCATGAGCCACGACGGTCGGTTTGCCGCCTGTGTGTTTTCGGCTCACCATGCCTGATCGAATACACCGTAATCTCACCGTCTCTTTGCTGGAGCCCCCCCTTTTCATGAAACCTTCTTTTGTTGCCTGATTGAGGCTGGGACCCGCGCAATTATTTATAGTACATCGCGCGCTGTACGCCGGGCTGTTTCTTTGCAGGCAGGCTCCCGTTCCACGCAGCGTAACGGAACTGAGGAGGGTCCGCGGATGCTCCTCCCTGAATAGGAGGTTCAGCGGCGTAGCCGCTCCTTCAGTGTCATGATTCTTCGGTAGGAGGCATCGATCCTGCCGGCCGGGATCGTTCCCTCGCGCACCAGCCTCTCCAGTATCGCACCGGCCCGCGATGCAATATCCTCCTCAAAGACGGAGTTGTTGGCAAAAACGAGGATGTCGACGCCGGCGAGGACGGCGCGCTCTATCGCGGTATCAAGGCCGTAGGACTGGCTTATCGCCTTCATCTGCATGTCGTCGGAGACGACCACACCATCATACCCCATATAATCACGCAGGATGTTTATCGTCTTGGAAGAGAGCGTGGCAGGCCATTGGGGGTCAAGCTTGCTGTTGAATACATGGGCCGTCATGATCATGTCACACCGTCCGGTCTTGAAGATATTATCAAACGGGATCAGCTCTTCGGGAGACCATGTGCCCGTGATATCGACGAATCCCTCGTGCGAATCGGCGGTGGAGCTTCCGTGGCCGGGGAAGTGTTTGATGGCGGAGAGGACGCCGCGGCCGTGCAGGGAATCGATGACCGCAAGTGCATGCCGGGTTACGACCGCCGGGTCGGAGGAAAAGCTCCGCTCCAATTTTCCTATTACAGGATTGTCCGGGTTGGTATTCATATCCACGACGGGGGCGAAGTTGAGGTTTATCCCCAGGGAGGCCAGTGTCTCAGCCATCCTATCCGCGTACTTCTTCGTTGTTTCAACTCCGTCCAGCGACCCGAGATACTGCGCCGACACGGAAGGGGGGAACTCGAACTGCTCCTTCAGACGGCAGACCCGTCCCCCCTCCTGATCGATCGCAACAAAGAGGGGAATGGGAGCGGCACCCTGAAGGGCGGCCACCAGCTTTGTTACCTGCTGCGGGGACTTGATATTTCTGACGGGAGAGGCCGACGGGACGTCATAATCAAAGAGGATGACGCCCCCGATCCTTCCCTCTCTGATATCCCGCACGACGGGAGATCCTTCATCCACCACGAGGCCCCTGAACCCGACCATCAACATCTGTCCGATCTTCGCTCCGATATCCGTCTCCGGGCCATCCGCTGCTGACGAGAAGGAAGGGTTCATCACACCGAAAACCGCGATGACGGCGCACAGCGCCGCCAGACAGATCCGTTCTTCACATTTGTGCCGAAACGTGATAGCTCTCACACAGATTTCCCCCATACGTCTAGTACCGGAACAACTATCATATCGTGCGGGGGAATGCCATAGGTCTTGACACGCGAGTATTCTCTCCGGAGTAGAAAAGAAAGATGCCTCTCAATGTTGTTGTCTGCATAAAACAGGTCCCCGACCCGGAACAGTTCAACCGGATCACCCTTGATCCCGCAACCGGCGCCATCCGCAGGGCGGGAATTCCGTCCATCACCAATCCCCTTGACCGGCACGCGATGGAGGAGGCGCTGCTCATACGACAGCGGTGTGGCGGCACGGTCTCGGCCATCACCATGGGACCGCCTCAGTCACGGAAGATCCTGGAAGACGCCCTCGCCATGGGGTGCGACAGGGGGGCGATCCTGTGCGATCCGGCCTTTGCCGGCGCGGACAGCCTCGCGACCGCGTACGTTCTATCGGCGGGGATCCGCGCCTTGGGGGCGTTCGACCTCGTCCTCTGCGGGAACGAATCGGTTGACGGCGCTACCGGACAGGTCACCCCGCAGCTTGCTGAGTTCCTAGACATACCGCACGTAACACACGCGAGGAAGATCACGCTGGTCGGTGAGAAGGCCGCCCTGGTGGAGCGGGTGGTCGAGGGGGGGCATCTACGGGTCGAGGTTACATTACCCGCGGCGATCTCTGTTCTGAAGGGGATCAACCGCTACCGTCTCCCCACGGCAATGGGGATTATGGCGGCGGCAGACCGGGAAATTGTCGAATATGACTGCTTTGTGTTCGAGGCCGACGGCGCCAGACCGGAATCACCCACGCGGGTGTCCGAGGTCTTTGAATCGTCGCTGAAACGGAAGGTGAAGATGCTCAGCGGCAAGCCGGAAGCCGTTGCCCGTGAATTGCTGAAAAGACTGCGCGAGATGGAGGTCTTCTGATGCGACAGGTCGTGGTCTGGGCGGAGCGTAGAGATGGACGAATTACGGATGTGTCCCTGGAGACACTTCAGAAGGCGACTCGCCTTGCGAAGGCCCTGAATGGCTCGGTCGCGGCCATACTGATAGGTGATACATGCCGGACGTCCGCCGAAGAACTGATCCATTACGGCGCCGACAGGGTGTGGCTGATCGAGGATCATCGACTGGATCTATACCAGAGCGATCTGTATGCGAAAATTGTAACGGATATCATCGCGGAGGCCAAGCCGGAGATCGTCCTGATGGGGGGGACCTCCATCGGGATGGACCTCGCGCCGCGGGTCGCCGCGAAGCTGAAGACGGGGCTCACCGCGCACTGCATCGACCTGTATATCGAGAATATCGACGGGAGAGACCAGCTTATCCCGGTGGTCCCCGGCTGGGGGGGACAGCTGATGGTAAAGATTACGTGCCCGGATCATCGGCCCCAGATGGCCACCGTCCGTCCCGGCGTCATGGACAGGGGGAGGGTGGATACGTCGCGCAGCGGAGAGATAATCCCGGTCGCACCCACAATCCGCGAGAGCGACTTCAGGGCGAAGACCCTGGAGATGGTAAAAGAGGAAGAGAAGGAAACGCTGCTGGAGGACGCGCAGATCATCGTTTCCGGGGGGTTTGGCCTCTACGGGTCGGGGGGCTTTGAACCGGTTGAACGGCTTGCCTCCGCCCTCCACGGCGAGGTGGCGGGGACGAGGCCGGCCTTCGATCAGGGGTGGATACCCGAATCGCGGATGATCGGGCAGAGCGGCAGGACAGTGCGGCCGGGGCTCTTTGTCAGCGTGGGGGCCTCCGGCGCGATGCATTACACGACCGGGTTTCTCAAGGCGAAGGTTATCGTGGCGATCGACAAGAACCCGATCGCCCCGATATTTGATATTGCCGATTTCGGTATCGCGGAAGACCTAAGCAGGATCATCCCTTGCCTGATTGAACAACTGGAGAACCATTAACACAGATAGGAGAAGAATGAACATGTTTGAACTGACCAAGCAGCAGGAGATGTTGAGAACAATGGTCCGTGAATTCGCGGACACCGAACTGGCCCCGAAGGCCCTGGAGCTGGACCGGAAGGGAGAATTCCCGAGAGACCTCGTCAAGAAACTGGGGGATCAGGGCCTTATCGGCATGGCCGCGTCAAAGGATCTGGGTGCGGCCGGCATGGGGTACCTGGCCGGAACTCTGGCCATCGAAGAGCTGGGACGGGTCTATCCCTCGCTGGCGTTTCTGCTGGAGGTAAGCCAGGCCCCCATCTACGCCATAGAGCACTTCGGGACGGAGGAGCAGAAAAAGAAATACCTCCCCGGCGTCATCAAGGGAGACAAGATCATGTCCATCGCCGCCACGGAAGCGACCGGGGGGTCAGTCCTGGCAAAGCCTGCGACCGAGGCCGTGGCTGATGGCGACGAGTACGTCATCAACGGGAGGAAGGTCTACATTACCAACGGCGGCGTGGCCGACCACTGCGTCCTCCTCGCCAAGACCGGGGAAAAGACCAGCACCTTCGTCGTGGGGAAGGACAACCCCGGGTTTATCGTCAGCCGAAGGCAGGAGATGACGGGCTTCAAGGCGGTCGATATCAGCGAGATCTCCTTCAATGACTGTCGTGTCCCGAAAGAAGACATGATAGGGAAGGAAGGGTCGGGCCTGGGCATTGCGATGACCGCCTTTATCGTCAACCGGCCCGCTATCGGCGCGATCGGCCTGGGTATCGCCCGCGGCGCCTTCGAAATCGCGGTGAAGTACGCCAAGGAGCGTATCCTCAACGGCCGGCCGATCAGCACCCTCCAGGCTATCCAGTTCATGCTGGTGGATATGGAGACCCAGATCGAAGCGGCTAAGTGGCTCATCTATTACCCCTGCGCCGCCATGGATCAGGGGTCGGACCCCAGCACCGTCGCCAAGCACTCCGCCCGCGCCAAGGTGGTCGGCGCGCAGGCGGCCCTCGATGTCACGCAGCAGGCGATGCAGATACTGGGGGGATACGGCGTAAGCCCGGAATACCATCTGCCCCGGCTGCTCAACGACGCCCTGGAGCTGTTTCCCGCCGAAGGCACCTCTCAGGTCATGAAGGTGATCCAGGCAGGTGAGATCGTAAGATAAGCATATGACGGCGCACTACCTTGCAGAAAAGACTGTTCGAAAGTCGTGCTGAGAAAGGCTGCGCAGGAAATCGGAACATCACGAAAACCGGGGATTGTCCCAGGTCAGTGTCCGCCTCCGTTCCTCGCACCTTCGAGGTCACCGGGGGAGTTGACGTTGAAAAACATCCTCCCCTCGGGATCGAACGGCGCGATGTTCTCGGGCGGGATCTCCAGGACCCGTGCCCGTTCGTAAAAGCCGGTTATTTTCAGACAGTTTTCATTGATGCACTTTTTCATGACCGGCATGCATCGTCTGGAATAGATTGCGTGTAGGGGCTGAAGTCCTTCGGGCTGCACCGGGACCACGATATCGTAGCCCTTGGCCCTCCCCTTCATATACCGTATGAAATCGGCGTTCAGAAAGGGCATATCGCAGGGGCATACGAAGGCGTGTTCGCAGGATGAATGGAAAAGGCCCGTATAGATGCCCCCCAGAGCGGCCTTCCCCTTGATGATGTCCGTGACGATCTTCACATCAAACTCAAGATATGCGAGGGGCTCGTTGGTGACCAGGACGATTTCCTGAAACAGCTCCCTGAATATCCGTATCGTCCTGTCAATGATCCGCTCCCCATCTATCCGTACAAACGCCTTGTTTGCGCCCATACGGGTATTTTTTCCGCCCGATAGTATGATTCCCGTCATGAAAGTTTTCCCGTGCTATTTACAGAGCATGAGGATATCGGCGATAACCTCTTCAGTATAATAATCCTTGAGCCCCCATACCTGCGCGAGGGCATACGCGTTTTTTGCGATTTTCTCGATATCTTTCCCCGGTATCTGCGCCCCTTCCAGGGACACGGGGCACCCGATGGATGCAAACCACTCTTTGAGACGTGCTATGGCCGCCGTCCCCGCCTTCAGGTCGTCCTGCTCTGCGATGCCGAAAATCTCCCTGCCCGGTCGCGCGAAGTGTGCCGGCTTCTCCTTGACAACGTACAGCATCCAAGCAGGGAGGACAATCGACAGTCCGGCGCCGTGCGCGATGTCGTACAGCGCACTCAGTGAATGCTCCATCATGTGGACAGGAAGGCTTGTCTTTCCCATCCCCGCAGAGGACAGCCCGTTAAAGCCCAGTGTGGCGGCCCACATCATGTTCGCCCTTGCGTCATAATCTGCCGGGTTCTTCAGTATGGTCTGCGTGCTTTCCATAACCGTTTGTATCAGGCCCTCCACAAGTCGGTTC
>JAQULO010000004.1 GCA_028718565.1 Syntrophales bacterium
ATATTACAGATAATATCGGGGAGCGCCCACACTATTTGCCCTCTGTCAAGTGAAATAATGGCACAAAGATTTGTTTTTCATAACTATTCTTCAATCTTATATGCAATTTCCTAACCGGAAATTACTGAATTTAATTGAGATTGTGGTATTCATCCCTCATTATGTGGAAAGAGCCGTCCGAAGCCTGATTGCATGAAAGGAGCAGGCCATACAGCATGATTGCCCCGGAAACGATCAGGGCCGTCCTCTCGCATTGGAATCTCTCCCTGAAGACCATCCTGCCCGATCTTGACCTCCAGGGGAGCCCGGAACGCGCCCTGTTTCGTACGGCTTTTGAAGATGTGGCGGGCGGACTTTTTGTCGTAGAACAGATCGCTCCACGTCGGCAGGAGAGAAGACTCTTTATCAGCCGGATCCTGGACCATCTTCACACCGGCGGCGCGAAACAGGTTGTTCCCTATCTCAAGACACCGGAGGGTCAATCTCTGGCTTTCTGTGACGGGGCCTGGTGGCAGGTTTCTCCCTTTATCGCGGGCACGCCCCTTGATCGGCCTCATTATATCCGCGACGCCGGAAAGGGCGAGGCCCTGGCACGCTTTCTCTGCGATCTTTCCCGGCACGCACGGCCCCTCACCCATGATCGAACCACGCGCCCTTTCTCACTGAAAGACTATGTTCTCAACCTTGAGCAGGAGATCAGACGGCATGCCCCTGATCTGGCCCCGAGGTTTACGCCCCTGTTTGATTTTCTGCGCCGGTCCTTTATGGAAGCCCACGACACCCTGCCTGTGGCCTTCTGCCACGGGGACTATCATCCCTTGAATATCATTTGGCAGGGAGATGCCATTGTGGCGGTCATCGACTGGGAGTTTTGCGGTTTCAAGCCCGACATCTATGATGCCGCCAACCTGGTGGGCTGCATCGGCATGGAGCATCCTTCCGGCCTCACCGACAACCTTGCCGCCGCCTTTATCAGGGCCATGCGGAAGTCGTCGGCCATCAGCGCCCAAAGCTGGAATCTCTTCGCTGAATTTGTCATCGCCCTGCGCTTTGCCTGGCTGGCAGAGTGGCTGCGCGAGAGAGACAGGGAGATGATCGACCTGGAAGAGACCTATATGAACCTGCTGGTTGAAAACATGGACCGGCTGAAAGATGTGTGGGGGATGCCGAGCCGCTGACTGCCGGCAATCAATCTTCCCGACGCATTTTGACCGGGATTGTGGTATCTACTCCTGACTACAAAGACGGGTGTGCATGGACATGGGATACCGGGAATTATCATTCAATCTGCCCCCTGACTACCAGGAGGGGGATCTGCGGGAGGCGATCTCAAAGGAACTGGGGATAGAAGCGTTTTCCTGGCAGACAGAGAACAAGAGTCTCGATGCCCGGAAAAGAAGCGACATCCACTGGCAGGTGCGGGTCTCGGTCCTGTCGGAGGAGCTTGCGGGGGGCGAGCCCGTCGCTGCCCCTGTGCTCGAGGTTTCCTCGCGCGCGAGGGATGAACGGGCCGTTGTCGTCGGGAGCGGCCCCGCGGGATTCTTCGCGGCGCTTGTGCTTCAGAAGGCGGGCTTCCGGACGACACTGATCGAACGGGGAACCGAGGTACAGAAACGGGCCCGGGGAGTCATGTCCTTTGAAGAAACCGGCATCTTCGATCCGGTGAGCAATTATGTCTTCGGCGAGGGGGGCGCCGGGACCTTTTCCGATGGAAAACTCACATCGCGATCCAAACACATACCAAAGGAAAAACGCTTCATCATAGAGAGCTACATCCGGGCGGGGGCCCCCGAAGAGATACGGTACATGGCGCATCCCCATCTGGGGAGCGACAATCTGAAGGTAATCGTGGCGAATCTGAGAAAGGAATTCCTGGACCTGGGTGGAAAGGTCCTCTTTGAAACACTGCTGGAGGATATCAAGATCGAAGGGGGAAGGGTCGTCGAAGCGGTAACCGCCTCCGGCGGGGTTGAAGCCGATTACTGCATTATAGCCCCCGGTCATTCGGCCTATGAAACCTATCGGATGCTGATCAGGAGGGGTGTCGGATTCCGCACCAAGCCGTTCGCCCTCGGATCACGGGTGGAGCACCCCCAGAAGCTTATCAACCTCGCCCAATGGGGGAGGAAAGAGATGTCGGGGGTAAAGGCTGCCGAATACCGCCTGACCTCGCGGGGGGATGGTGTCCTCCCGGTGTATACCTTCTGCATGTGCCCCGGCGGCGTGGTTGTTCCCGCCTCCGCCTACGCGCATATCAACATCGTCAACGGGATGAGCCGGTACCGACGGGACGGGACATTTGCCAACGCGGCCTGCGTGGCGGCGGTGAGCCCGGAGGGCCTGACGGGCAGGGAGACAAGCGCCCCGGAGACCCTCGCCTGGCTGGAAGCCCTGGAGGAGAAGTTCTGCCGGTATGCGGAGGGGTTCGCGGCGCCTTCCTGTACGATAGGAAATTTTATCGATGGGAAGGGGTCTTCTCCAATCTCTGCGTCGAGTTATCCGCTGGGGTTGAAGCCCGCGCCCTTGTGGGAACTGCTCCCCCCGCGCGTGAGCGGTGCGCTTCGTGAAGGACTTAAGGACTTCAGCCGCAAGATAAAGGGTTTTGAAACCGGCACGATCATGGGACTTGAGACCAAGACCTCGTCACCGATCCAGGTCCTGCGTGATAAAAGCGGCCTGTGCGGCGGTTTTGAAAACCTCTATGTCGTGGGGGAGGGGAGCGGCTGGGCCGGAGGAATCATATCGAGCGGCGCGGATGGCATACAGGCCGCTATGCATATCGTGGAGGCGGCGGATTAAAATAGAAAAAAGTGCCGACGACTATTTTTCTGAAGCATTTTTGTGTCGCTTGCCGCCCTGATTTGTGTTATTAGGCTTCAAAATTTAAAATGAGGAGCTTTTGCATGTCTGAACAAAAATTGGGGAATCCTGCCGTCGTGGGACTAGCGGGATTCGGATTGACGACGCTCGTGTTGCAGTTTCACAATGTCGGTTGGTGCGGGGCTGGTCCGGTTGTCGCTCTGGGTTTGATTTTCGGAGGATTGGCGCAGATGATTGCCGGTTTACAGGAAATGAAAACGGGGAATAATTTCGGATACAGCGCCTTCACGACCTACGGCGCTTTCTGGATTTGCCTTGCCGTTATCCTTCTTTTGAACCACTTCGATATCTACAAGTCGAGTACGACCGATATTGGCTGGTTCCTGGTGGCGTTTACGGGGTATACGGCGATCATGTGGATCGGTGCCATGCGCGTAAACGGAGCCCTTGCGACAACCTTTACACTTTTGCTGATAGGGTTCATTCTTCTTGATCTGGCCCATTTCGGTTTTCCGGCCCTGACGAAGGTTGCCGGGTACGAATTGATGGCTTGTGCCCTGATGGCCTGGTATACGATGGCTCATATCATCCTGGGAGATGTCTTCGGGCGGGACGTCCTCCCGGCGGGCAAACCCTGGCTTAATTAGGCAGCCGCCGAAAGAGGCCCGCCGGCGTAAACCGGCGGGCCTCTTTTTTTCCAGTAAATATAGCAACAACAGCATTGAAGCTGTCCGGACTCCCCTTTATCAAGGGCATCGATGAGTTCGACTTCGCCTTTCGGCCCAAGCTGGACCGGCAGAAGGTGATGTCGCTGTTCGATCTGACCTCTATCAGGCAAAAAGGCACTGTAATCTTTCCGGGTCCCCCCGGCGTCGGCGAAGCTCTTCCGGACTGCCTTAGTCGTGACGACTAATGCCAAGTTTTTTGATTCTAAATTCAAGAGTTGTTGGCTTTAGTCCCAGTATCTTAGCAGCTCCCCGATCTCCTCTAATCCTCCATCTCGTATAATTTAAGACATCCATAATATGGGTCCTTTCAATTTCGGATAAAGGCACTAACCCGAAATCCCTCCTCTCGCCCTGAACGATCTGTGAGCTGTGATCAGGAAATTGTATCGTAAGAGCATCACCATCCGAAAGAATAACAGCCTTTTCAATGATGTTATCCAGTTCTCGAACATTTCCTGGCCAAGAATGATTCAAAAGCTTCTTCATTTCAGAGGCTGGTATCCTCGTAATGTTTTTATTATTAGCGCTTGAATGAATTGCCATAAAATGAAAGGCAAGAGGTGGAATGTCTTCCTTTCTGTCTCTCAAGGGGGGAATTTCTATTGGGAAACTGCTGATTCTAAAAAAGAGGTCGGAACGGAATTCGCCTGTGGCAATCTTCTGATGCAAATTCTTGTTTGTAGCTGCTATTAATCTGAAATCAGATGATATAGTTCTCGTACTTCCAACGCGCTCGAACTTATGATCCTGCAATACCCTCAGGAGCTTTACTTGAGTTTCTTGAGACAGCTCACCTATTTCATCCAAAAAAATCGTCCCGCCGTCAGCAATTTCAAAACGCCCCGGACTTGTTTTTAGAGCGCCCGTATAAGCGCCTTTTTCATACCCAAAGAGTTCGCTGGTTGTTAGATTTTCATTAAGAGCCGATATATTCACAACAATGAACGGTTTATTACTCCTGTCGCTGAGTTTATGAATGGCATGTGCAAGGAGTTCTTTCCCGACACCTGTTTCTCCATAAATAAGCACTGTTGCTTTTGTTTGGGCAACCTTCTTGGCATTGAGCAGGACATCATTGATTGCCTTGCTTTCCCCAATAATGTTGCCGAAATTGGCCTTGAATGCTCCCCTCTTAGGCTGGTCAAAGCCTGCATCATGGTTATTACTCTCAGGCATGCCTAGTTGCTCGAATAGAATGGTCACTTTAGAAGCGAGTGATATTTGAGTCGCTATGGCCTTCATGATAGTCATGTCCTGCTTGGCAAATATTCCTTCTAATAGTCTGTTGTCCAGGTAGATGACTCCCGTCATCTTCTTGGCTACAATCAAAGGAATCACGACAAGAGACTTTATAAGGATTTGCTCTTTTGACAATTGAAGCAATATTCGATTATCTCCATCACCAGAGATGATCAACGGCTTTAAATCGTGCATAATTTGTGAAATAAGCGACCGCATTGCAGCCGTCTGGAACAATCCAATGTCTTCAGAAGAAAAATTACATCTTGCCGCCACATGCAGCTCTTTGACTGAACCTTCCTCTTTCATCATCAATATGGCTGCACGTTCCGCCCCGAACATATTAGTCAGGATCTCAACGACTTTTCCTAAATATTTTTCATAGTCTGGAACAAACTGAATTGCAGCTTCAAGTTCCGATACGCCATGCTCCCATTGAAGCTCTTTTGTTTTTTCCTCAATCAGGAAGTTTAGCTCCGGTGGAAATAATGCGGCATTAATTTCGGACAACAGGTTATATGCCGAGTTTGCAAATTCTTTTGCCTTTCCGGGTTCCATATTTTCAAGATACAGCTTCGCTAGTTGAATTTGTGTCTTCCCAAGTTCCAACCCCGAACCTGATTTTTCCAATAGCTCCAGACTTTCTCTTAAGAGCATTTCAACCGTGTCGAGATTACCTTTATACATTCCAATTGAAATGGCTTTATATCTTAAGGCAATCCCCCTAACATAGATGCTGTGCTGACTCATTGTCCTTTTCATTAAAAGGGATAATGAATCATCTCCCACTGTATTCCATTTTTTGTGAAGGGCTAAATACACTTCAAAGATCAATGAAGTAGAATAGTTCCTCTGCCCCAATTTAAGCTGAAGTGCTCTTGATTGATTAATGAGCTCTTTCGCTGATTCTAAATTACCTTTCAGCATCTCTAAATAGGCTTTGCCTGGTTTGGACATAAACAGGGCCAAATCACTGTTAATTTTCTCCCCTATTTCTATTGTGGCATTTATATGGGGCTCAGCTTGATCGCACAACAATGCCCCGAGAAAGATAAGGGAAATCGTCCCATGGGCAAAGGCTTGGGTCTTTAAGTCTCCTTTAGAAACAGCTATCTTCCTTACGGCTTCGGCCAAACCTAATCCTCGCCCAATTCGTCCTGTAATACCGTAACTCCAAGCGAGCATAAGATAGGACCATATATCCCTCAATCCATTAAGTGAAATCTCTTCCTCAAGTGAAATCTCTTCCACGTTTTCTAAGGCGCTCTCATATACCTGGATTGCATCTTCGATCAAACCTTGCCAGAAAAGAGACAGGGCATACAATTTTGCTGCGCTCTTAATGAGTCTCACATCTTCAAGTTCCTGAGCCAAAACCCAGCTCTTGTTATACTGGGGGCCGGCTTCCAGAAATTTTCCTTCTTTCTCATAAATACCGCCGAGGCAGAGTCCCAGCATAACCTTGGCCCGCTTATTTGCTAATTCATCGGCCAGTAATATGGCTTGGTTTACGATCTGAAGAATATTGGCCGGAGGGTTCATGTTGATAATGATAGGGGCGTAGGAAATAACAGAGTCTATGAGTATGACAGTTTCCAGTTGATCTCTATTTTTCCCCAAAAGAGCATCAATGATTTTTTTGTACAGGGTCAGTGCTGATTCTGTATAATGAGCCGACATCAAAAGGTCGGCTGCTTTCTTCATATATTGAAAGCGTTTCCCTTTTTCCCCATATTGTAAATATAAATTTGCAAGGGACTGAACATTTTCTCTGTCTCTAATATCATCGTTTTCCAGGCAATCTATCAAACGAGTGCAATACGATATTCTCTTTTCTTCATCTATTGACTCGCTGATAACATTAAAAAAACTCTTATTACGAAAGCAGTAGGTTACGCTGTCAGAGCGAGTCACCTTTCCGATGATGTTAGCCCTAATCAGCTTGTCAAACAGATAAATTAATTTTGAAGGTTTGATGTCAGCAATTGCAAGTATATGATCCAGCCCAAAATTGTCTCCGAGAAGAGCTGCCATCTGTATAGAGCCCAGCTCATTATGATCCAAAGAATTAATCAACTCCATTATCCCAGGCTTCTTCATACCGATCTCCTTCGTAAACCTCATCAAAAAAATGTCAAAAACCAGCGCCACCCGTCAGCGGCAGCGATAATGGGCGAAAGTTGTATATGTGCATAAAGGCTCTCGCCTCGATAATTAATCCGTGGATTTTCCGGTGAGCACGGTATCATGGATCAATCAAGTTGTAAACCCAATATCTTGGTTATTCTCCAGTCTTCTGTCTTTGGTACTCTTAATTTACAGTAAGAAAGGAAAGAACTAGGCCGTGACCAGTGCCTGCCAAAAGGGTCTTTCTTTTTCAAGTAATGGGGATGAATCGGCAAAAAGAAAGCGGGTTGGCTGTTGGATGGTCGAATATGGGATGATGTGCCGGTGGGCGCAAGGGTATGTGGAGTTATGGTATGAGTATGTCCATGAATGCAAAGTATAGATCACCTTGAACTTATCCGCATCTTTTGATGCTTGACCCTCCGTATTTTTATGTCTATATAGGTCGAAAAATGGTCAGAAAATAGAATTTTTTCAACCCAGAACGCACCGTAACGGTAGCGCCGACGAAAAAACTTTTGAACGGTCTCGCGAAGGGAGAACGGAAGAGATGAAAGAAAAACGGGAAGCTCTGGTAAGCATCGTTATGGGGAGTGACTCTGATCTCCCCATCATGAAGGAGGCCGCATCCATCCTCGAAGAGTTCAATGTCCCGCATGAGTTGTTTCTAACCTCCGCCCACCGCTCGCCGGAGAGGACATCGCTGTTCGCAGGAAAGGCTGCCGGGCGGGGGATCAAGGTAATCATAGTCGGGGCGGGCATGGCGGCGCATCTTGCCGGCGTCATCGCGTCGCAGACACCGCTGCCCGTCATAGGCGTCCCACTCGATTCGTCCGCATCGCCTCTCCAGGGGTTCGACGCTCTCCTCTCAACGGTGCAGATGCCGGGGGGAGTGCCTGTGGCCGCGATGGCGATAGGAAAGGCGGGGGCAAAAAACGCCGCCCTGATGGCGGTCAGAATTCTCGCCCTGGACGATAAAGGCTTGCGCCGGGCAGTGGATGGATACATAGAAAAGATGGCCGAAGATATCGAGGAAAAACAGCAGAGGCTGTAATTTCCCGCCGGTATCCCGAGGTGGAAGATGATACCTGTTGTAAAAACAGATTCCGACGCAGCGTCGATCACCAAAGCGGCAGCAATTGTGAGGGCGGGGGGTGTTGTCGCCTACCCGACAGAGACCTTCTATGGGCTCGGCGCTGACATTCGAAACGAACGAGCCTTGGAGAAACTGTACGCGATCAAGGGGCGGGATTTCAACAAACCCATCTCCATCATTATCGGCAGCCGTGGGGACCTGACACGGTTCGCCCGAGAGATCACGCCGACAGCCGAGACCATCATGGACCTGTTCTGGCCGGGAGGGGTCACTCTCCTATTTGAGGCGGCGCGTGACCTTTCAGAAAGGCTTATGGCGGGAACCGGGAAAATCGGCATCCGCCTGTCCAGCAATCCCATCGCAACGCTCCTTGCGCGAAACCTGTCCGGCGCCATCACCGCCACCAGCGCGAACCGGTCCGGGGGGGAGGAGTGCGCATCGGCACAGGAGGTAATTGCCGCCTTGGGCGAAACAGTTGATGCCGTCGTCGACGGGGGCAGGACGCAGGGCGGAGCAGGCTCCACCATTGTAGACACCACCGTTGAGCCGCCGGTGGTTATCAGGGAGGGAATTATTCCTTCGTCGGAACTGCACCGAGGAATCAGAAACGTTCAGGGGTCATAGCGGTGGCGTCACCTCTCAAGATACCGTCACGCCTGGCACACCTTCGAAAATTCAGCAAGATTATCTTCCTCGCCAAGGGCAATCAGTTTGTCCCCCGATTCCATCACATACGAAGCCATCGGGTTGAACACCATCTTCCCCGATTCCTTTTTAATGGCAACGACAATCAATCCGTACTTTTTTCTGAGTCCTGACTCTTCCAAGTTCTTGCCGGCAATCGGCGAATCTTTCCGGACATCCACTTCTTCCATCCTGAGAGCAAGGCTCTGCCTCCGCGTGGTAATCTCTATAAAGTCCAGCATGGCGGGCCGCAAAATGGCCTGAGACATCCTCAGGCCGCCAACCCGGTAAGGGGATATGACCCTGTCCGCCCCCGCCTTAATCAGCCTGCGCTCCGAGGCGTTGTCTTCAAATCTGGAAAGGACGAATACGTCCGGGTTTAGCTCCTTGGCAGTCAGAACGACATAGAGATTGTCTGCATCAGTGGGGAGAGCGCACACCACACCCTTGGCCCTCTTGATGCCAGCCCTCAGCAGGATTTTGTCTTCCGTTGCGCTCCCGTGTATATGGACAAACCCATCGTCCTCGATACCCTCTAACCTCTCCGGATTGTTTTCAACGACAACAAGCCCGATCTTTTCATGCGCCAGCTCCGTACAAATAAGATTGCCTATCTTTCCATAACCGCAAATGATGTAGTGATCCTGCATGTTGTTTATCTGCTTTTCCAATTTACCCCTCCCTAGTATACTTTTGAGGCGGCCTTCCATTAACACTTCCATTATCATCGCGAAGGTATAGGCCATCGTGCCCACGCCGAAAACGATCAGGAAGATCGCAAAACACTTTTCCATCGGGGAGATGGGGTAAAAGTCTCCAAAGCCCACTGTGCCGAGGGTTACTATCGTCGCATAAAAGGAGTTCGCGAGGGACCACCCTTCCAGAAAGTGGTACCCAAGGGTTCCCACAAGCGTTATTAATATTAGGAATGAGAAAGCAACTCCGAGCTTGAACGTCGACAAATCTAAGCCTCTCCCCCGCGCCTATTTATTGGAAAGTTTATTTCGGAATTGGCACTAATTGCTCTTCGCAGCCTCTATGCCTATAAGTTCGACGACCAGTTCACTCGACTCTTCGGCAGGCGTTGTAAAGACCAGCATAAAGGGAACCCTGTCACCCTGCCTTATATCCGCGTTGCGAAAGTCTCTCCCATAGGGATTGGAGAGCTCTTTTTTAATTTCATCACTGGTCATACCCTTCAGTTCGTCATCCGTAAGTATTGTTCCGCAGTTGGATTCCTCTTCGAAAAGAACATTTCCTGATGAATCCAGTATTTTCCCCCGTACCCGTATGTTGGAAACTACAAGCGCGCCGGCATTGACGGCAGAACCCTCGACCACCATAATGTTCTCACCAGTCCAGCCCTTGACAAATCGCTCCCCAATGTCTATCAGCGTTGCCTTCAACTCGGGTAACCCCTCATCCGGAATGCCCTTGTCCTTCATGCCCAACAGCTCTTCTGCCTTGGGTAGAACGGTTTCTTTGACTTCTTCGATTCTCTCCGAGTCCTCCATCCCCCGAATTTTTTCTACCCAGGAAGAAACCCTGCTCGAAACCATCTCACGTGCCTCGGGCACCAACCAGAGGTACACCCCCCCCGATAGCAAAGCAACCAGCATCAGGTAGAACACCACCCTCTTGGTGAAAGGCCAAAACCGCCGTACTCTATTTCTTCCTGTGATCCTCTCGTTGTATATCTCATCGTCGGCACCGCCGAGGGTCCATGTTTCGCACACCCGCTGTCTTCCGCGGGCCGCCTCACCGCCTCTGGTTTCACCGGCATCTCCATAGATCTCTCCCCATTGGGGTCCCTGTGCGGACTCTCCCGCTTCGGCCTCCCCAAAGGCGCCGCCTCTCTCTTCCGTTCCCTCTACCCCAGTCTTTTCGAGATCGATACCCTCGCGGGTATCCCAGCCGGAATCTTCCATTGTTGGCTCGGGGTCACCACTCTCAATGTCGATCTCTCCCAAGGCCTTCTCCCGGTTTCCGGTATCCTCTTCCACTGCCCCCTCGAGCTCTATCCCCTCGTAGGCATCTTCCTCTGTGGTGAACCCTTGTGCGGTATCTTCCGTTTCAGCGTCCACCGCAACCCGGGTTTCCTCTTCCTCCACCCTTTCAATCTCTATGCCCTCGCCAACATCCATGTAGGCATCTTCCCATATGGGCCCTTGGCCTACAGCTCCCACATCGTCCTTATCAAAGGGGCTGTCTCTCTCCTCCAGTGCCTCTTCCCGGTCCATCGAATGCATCAGCGAGGAGATTTCCTCCAGGGGATTCTTTTGAAAGAAAACAGTCTCGCACTTGCGGCACCTGACCCAGACTCCTTTGCCAGTTACCCGCATTTTATCAAACCGGTATTTCGTCCCGCATTTTTTACACTGAATGATCACAGTTTCCCTCCTTGATTACGTAAATTTCCGGCAGGCATCTGAATTTTTCATCGAAATCAAGCCCGTATCCTACAATAAACCCCTCACTCAAGGCAAATCCCACATAGTCCGCGTTAACGGTTTTCTCTCGTCTTTGCTTCTTGTCTATCAGAGCGCATATCTTTATAGAGGCGGGATGGCGTTCCTCCAGTTTTTTCTGCAGGAAGGCAATCGAGGTCCCGGTATCTATGATATCCTCCACGATCACTACGTCCTTTCCTTCTATATCCGTTTCTATATCCTTTGAGAAGGTTATGTTCCCGGAACTCACCGATCCGGAGCCATAGCTTGCCAGCCTCACAAAGTCTACCGTGTGCGGTATCTTCAGATGCCGGGCAAGGTCCGCCAGGAAGATAAAGGCACCCTTCAAGACACCGATAAGAACCACCTCTCTTCCTTCGAGGTCGAGCGAGATCGCTCCGGCCAGCGCTTTCACACGCCTGTCGATGACCTCTTTTGAGTACAGGAGCCTTTTTTCTTCCACGGCCTGACCTTTCAATGGGGCTGGTACGACCGACCGATCAGGCCATACGGTCGCCCGTGACACCCATCGTATAACAAGCTATAAACTCATCTATGTTTTTCCGGACGATCTCTTCCCCCTCCTTGAGTTCCTCCAGGTTTTTGAAACGTGAGGTGAGACTCAGGAATATCTTGTCGAACCTCGACCTCTCACACCCAAGGGCATCATAATCGATATGACTTATCATGTATTGCGAGCCATCAAAATAGTATTTTCCGAAGCGGTTCGTATCCGGTGACCGGAACGGCCAGGAGGTCTTGAATGAAAAAAAATCGAGGGCTATATCCCTGAGACGGCCCTTCAACCGGTCCGGATGAACAACCTCATATATCCCTTCGCTTATAAAGCGGAAATACTCTTTGACCAGATCTATATCGGTTATGCACAGGCCATAGAGGTACCAGTCGTCAATGATCCTGATCAGGGCAAGCTTCTCCGCGCGGGATATGAAGTGATAGCTGGGGCAGAAATGTCCATTACACAGCTCCACCCCATAGAACGATACGTCCCGCATATCCACACCGTCGTTTTGAAAGGGATGGAGCAGACATCCCACCCTCTTTTCGTCATCATCGAGAAATCCCAAATACTCACAGCAGTATATCACCTCATAGAGCTTTTCGCCGGATTCGCGGTTTTTGATCGCATCCGAGAAGGCTTTCAGGTCGGCTTGGACCTTCACCGTCTCACGAAACAGTTTAGTCCGATCTCTCAACTTCATGGTCAGAAATTTTCGTGTGCTGTCCGCATAATTATAGAGGCCACAACAGGCTCCGCAGGATTTGCACGCATCCGGCTGACAGAGATGAATAAAGTCTTCCCCCTTCATAAAACCATCCACCACATCCTTCCCGATTGGTTTTCTTTATATAGTCAAGCTACGTAAAAAGGCAAGGGATAATCTGGTTGTAATCCTGCGTGAAACAGTATAGGAAGACTCCTTGAAGAAGGTCCTTCGGGATATATGGAACAGGGGCCGGACAAGTCGTGAGATGCCCTCGGCTCTCTTGGTCCTGTCAGTTTTTCCCAAAATTAAAACACACTAGGAAGATCAATATGCATACAGGCAACAATCAGGTACGGGTCCGATTCGCCCCCAGTCCGACAGGCTACCTGCACGTCGGAGGACTGAGAACGGCATTATTCAATTATCTGTTCGCGCGCAAACATGGGGGGACCTTCATCCTTCGGATTGAAGATACGGACCAGAAGAGATCCATCCCGGGCGCCCTGGAAAATCTCATTACTACACTGACAAGGACCGGACTCCAGCACGATGAAGGCCCCGACGTCGGAGGCGACTATGGACCGTACATACAGTCGGAGCGGATGGACATCTATAAAACATACATCCAACAGCTCTTGGACTCCGGAAAGGCATACTACTGTTTCTGTGACGAAGAACGGCTGAACAGGATCAGGGAAGAGATGCGAAAGAGAAAAAGACCGCCGATGTATGACGGCAAGTGCATTGGCCTGTCGAAGGACGAGATTGCAGACAATCTGGACCGGGGGCGGCCCTTTGTCATCCGTCTGAGATATCCCAAAGAGGGAAAGACCGTCTTTGATGATGTCGTACGCAACAAGGTCGCCATCGACAACTCCATCGTCGACGACCAGGTCCTGATAAAGTCCGACGGATTCCCCACCTATCATTTTGCGAGCGTGGTGGATGACCACCTCATGAAGATCACCCACATAATACGCGGAGAGGAGTGGCTCTCCAGCGTGCCGAAGCATATCTTCCTGTACGAATCCTTCGGATGGGAGGTACCGGTCTTCGTTCATCTGCCACTGCTGCTCAATGCCGACCGGAGCAAACTGAGCAAACGGCAAGGGGATGTCTCTGTCGAGAGTTACCTCGAAAAGGGGTACCTCACCGAGGCGCTCTTGAATTTTATCGCTCTCCTCGGGTGGCACTCGGCGGATGACAGGGAGATATACTCTCTCCGGGAGCTGGAAGAGGCGTTTTCACTGGAAAGGATCAACAAGGCCGGAGCCGTATTTGACCTGGAAAAACTCAACTGGATGGGGGGGACCTATATCCGACAGCTGGACGTGGCATACATCGCCGATCAGTCGAGGCGCTTCTTTGAAGAGGCCGGGATAGATATAAGCGACAGCGATAAATATCTGAAAGTCATAGGAACCGCTCGCGATTACGTGTACTGCCTTTCGATGATCGTCGAACATGCCCGGATGTTCTATGATACCATGACCTTCTCGGAAGAGGACCATGACCTTCTCGGTCAGGAAGGGTCGAAACGTGTTTTGTCCTACATGATTGAGGCGCTCGGCGGGCAGGAGACATGGTCTCCGGACGACGTATCGGCCCTTGTCAAAAAGGCCATCGGTGATCTGGGCACAAAGGGTAAGAATTTTTATTTTCCCGTTCGCCTCGCATTGTTCGGGAGTTGCCACGGCCCCGACATCCCGACACTGATCGGCATATTCGGGAGGGATGAAGCCGTGAAACGATTGTCCGATGCGCTGCACCTTAAACAATAGGAGGAAAACGACCATACGGCCGTAACGCCTCTCAGACAATACACTCTTGGGAATGACAACCGTGATTTGTGGCTCTGTTCGCTGAAATGCCTCGGTGTTTCTCTACGCTTATCGTATTGGTCTGTTCAATAGCCGTTGCCCTTCCCCGTCATGTCGTCAACGGCAACCTTTATCACCACCGTGCGTGCAAGGGCTTCCTCCGTAAATTCAAAAACCTCATCCGAATAATGACTCATGATGATTCTCAGCGCGTCTCTCCGGAGACAATCTCGTGGTCCAGATCCATCTCGAAACAGACATTATGGTTGTTCTCAAGGATCTCCAGCTTCCTGCCGTGCGGGGCACAGTGGAAATATAGCACACCTCTCTCATACCCGAAACAGAGCGGGACGACGTAGGGGCGGTCCCCCTCGCACAGGGCCAGCCTGCATGTATCCGCCCGGTGCATAATCTCTTCAATATCCTCCCGGCAAGTCACTTCTTTATCCTTCCGTATCACGGCGTTTTTTCCTTTTCACAATCATTGTTCTGTCCCGGAACGGTCTCATGTTTTGTGTTCTTCTTCTATTTCCGTGCAACATATATGGTAAGGATGCTCATGATGGCTCCCACGAGGACACTTACCCGGTCCTTGAAGAAGATCCCGTAGAGAAAGTCGCCGGCCCCCACTACCATGAAAAAGACGATGAAGAACCTGTTCATGTTCCCTCCTACCTGTTCCATGCCTGACAACGGGGACACGGCCTTTTGGGTGATTTCCACTTTCACCCCGGCGAGTAACAAAATTTGATGGTGAAGAAAAGGACTGCCTTTAACGATTCACAAAGTATGCGGCAACAGGGTGAAAGCACGTAGCTTCCCCAGAGGGGTCGCCACATAGTCTGGGGATGGCGCCATCATTGCCTCCCAGAGGGCTTGCGTTTTGTTGTTTCTGGTGCTATGAGATGCCCGCAAAGTGTTGTCAGCATCACAACGAGCGATCAAGTGATCGCATCGGTGACAGGGGGAGACAATCCATAATTTTATTTCTGGACCACGAGGAGGTGGATTCATGAAAAAATCTGACGTATTAACAACTGTTGTATCGTGTGTGTTATTTCTTTTTCTTGCCAGCGGCGTCTCGGCGGAGATGAGGGCTGGCGCGGCGAGTATATCCCCCATGGTCGGCGGATATGCGTTCGACGGGGAGCAAGACCTGGACAACGGTCCCACATACGGCCTCGGGATCGGGTACAACCTGGATGAACGGTGGGGCGTGGAAGCGGCGTTCAACTATATCGATACGGATTTTAATACCGGTAACAGGGATATGAATGTCTCTCTGTATCGGCTGGACGGCCTCTACCATTTCAATATCACCGATCGGTTCGTTCCCTATCTCGCTGCCGGCGTGGGGGGCATTGGCTTCAACCCCGCTCGCGGTGACAGTAACTACGACACCATGATCAACTACGGGGTAGGCGTGAAATACTTTCTTACCGAGAGCATTGCCCTGCGCGGCGATGTGAGACACGTCATATCCTTTAACGAAACGTACAACAATCTCCTCTACACTATGGGACTTTCGTTTTTCTTTGGCGGGGAGAAGAAAGTTGCCGTTGTGCTCCCAGCCCCGGAACCGGCTCCCGCTCCCGCTAAGGAAATTGTCGTTGCTCCCCCAGCCCCAGTCCTGGAACCCGTTCCCGCTCCCGCTCCCGTTCTGACACCGGCTCCAGAGCCCAAGGACAGCGATGGTGACGGTGTCTATGACGATGTGGACGAATGTCCGGACACCCCGGCGCGTGCCCGCGTAGACAAGCGCGGATGCTGGGTCCTGGGGAACATTCTGTTCGATTTCGACAAGTCGATCATTAAGCCGGAGGGGCGCCCGATCCTGGATGAAGTCGTGGCTGTCCTGAATAACAATCCCTCCGTGCGGGTCGATCTCCAAGGGCACACGGACAGCACGGGTTCAGACGCATGGAATCAAGGGCTCTCCGAAAGGCGTGCCCAGGCGGTAATGGAGTACCAGGTATCCGCCGGTATTGATCCTAACCGGCTCACAACAAAGGGATTCGGCGAGAGCGTACCGGCCGCGACCAATGAAACGAAAGAAGGGCGGGCCCTCAACAGGCGCGTTGAACTAAAACCTATACCGTAAAGTACTCAGGCTGGATCGAGGAGGGCCTGCCCTTGAACGGCAGGCCCTCCTCTTTTCCCGGGGGCAGTTTGCCACATGCCGATCTTCTTTGCTCAATCCTGCCCGGATCCGGTCAGTGCCGACTATTATACCCTTCTGCGCGTGAGGTGTTCGTTATACGGTTCCCGTACGTCAAAAGGAGGTTGAACTATGGGCCTGAAAAGCAAATGGATACACCTCATATGCACGGTGGCAACAGGCAGCAGGAGGGTCCGGCTGCTCCTCACGCCGATCGTCGCCCTCTCCTACTTCCTGTTCGCGTCACTTTTTGTCATCTTTTCATTTTTGACAGATACCCTGTTTGGTTTTCCCGGACTCCTCCCCCCTTCGATAAGCACCGTGCTGTCCGTCCCGGTTATTTTCCTCGGACTGCTTTTGGTCTTCTGGTCCGTGCTCCAGTTCATACGGGTGAGGGGGACCCCCGTGCCCTTTAATCCGCCCCCCGAACTGGTTACCTCCGGTCCCTATGCGTATATTCGCAACCCGATGCTCAGCGGCCTCTTTATCCTACTCTTCGGCCTCGGCCTGGCCTTCGGGTCGGTCTCTCTTTTTTTATCTTCACGCCCCTTTTCATCCTCGTCAACACAATAGAACTAAAGGCGATTGAGGAGCCGGAACTCGAAATGAGACTTGGTCTAAAGTACCTTGAATACAGGAAGAAGACGCCGATGTTCTTCCCGGGGAGGGGACAAAAGCAATAACTGGCGATGAGGGGGGCCCCTGGCCGAAGAGCTGCCTGGGCATCCTGCATGGGGGGGAAATACGTTTGGACGTCACGGCATGACATCAGGAGAAACTTCAGGAGAAAGGTGACCAATGGAACTCACACACGTTATCGGAGAACGGCGCAGTATACGAAAATTCAGAGAGGATTCCATCCCGGACAAAACAATCAACGAACTGCTCAACGCGGCCCGTTTGGCCCCTTCAGGGTCCAATCTCCAGCCGACGCGCTTTGTCGTTGTGAAGTCGCCCTCCGTGCGGGCAGAGTTGGGTGCCTGCACACCCTGCAAATTTATCACCCGGGCACCTGTTATTTTTGTCTGTTGCGCCGACCGCAGGTCACTGTCAACGCGAGACAAACGTGTCGGAGAGCTTGTGGAGGCGGGGGCCTTCAACGATATCGACATGGACCCGACCGATTCGAAGACCTATGGGAACACCCAAATGAATGATTCAGCTGTCCGGGCCTATCTTTCGATGAATGCGGCCATCGCAATCGAACATATGGTCCTGCGGGCAGTCGACTTCGGCCTGGGAAGCTGTTGGATCGGAATGTTCGACAGAAAGAAGGTACGCCAGATCCTGGATATTGATAACGACATCCATATCGTTACGCTCCTCCCCGTCGGGTATCCCGATCAATCGCCCCCCCAGCGGCCCAGGGTTCCGCTGGACCGCTTGGTCTTGAAGACGGTCTGATGGTGGGTGGTGAAAAATAATTGTTCGCAGCGGGTCTTCATCGGATCACCCACTGATCGAAGGGCAGGTCTTCCGGTTCACGGTCGGAGGGGGCCAGTTCCGCTATGAAACGGGAGGGGACGGCATCCCCGCTCCACACACCTCTGGAACGGCTTACCAGGGGATGGCAGAAATAGAGTTGATCCTTCGCCCGGGTAGTCGCAACGTAGAAGAGCCTCCGTTCTTCATCTTCACCCCCGGGTTCCTTCAGGGCGCGGGCCAGCGGGATCATCCCTTCAGAACACCAGATCATAAAGACGACCGACCATTCCAGACCCTTGGCCTGGTGAATAGAACTCAGGACAATCTTGTGTTTGTTCTCTTCCGGCTGGTAGGGTTCCTCTTCCGTTATGTTCGTCATCAGGGCGAGATCGCTCAGAAATCCCTCCAGTGTTTCAAATTCAGAGGAAAACTGTGACAACTGTTTCAGGTCCTCTTCGCGTGATGCCCCGTCACCATATTTCTCTTCCATGTAGTCCCGGTAGCCACCGTTCAGTATGACACCGACGATCTCCGTCAGGCTATTGGACGCGGACAGTTCCAGGACATCTCCAAGTGTCGCCCTGAATCTCCCGATGCCGGCGGCCTTCGGAACCTGTTTTATGAACTCGTCGGAAAAGACGGCTGCGAGAGGGTCCTCCTGTGAAGAGACGAATTCCCATATCTTGCGTGCCGTCACCTCCCCGATCTTCTGGTAGAGCTTCATCACCCGTTTCCACGCAATCTCATCCAGCGGGTTTGCCGCGATTCTCATAAAGGCCGTTACATCCTTTATGTGTGCCTGTTCGAAAAACCTGATTCCCGATCTGATCTCGAAGGGAACACCCCTCCTGACCAGCTCCATCTGTAGCTCCATGGAGTGGTAGTGGGCCCGATAGAGGACGGCGATCTCCCCCAGGGGCGTACCTTCATCGACCAGCTCAATGATGCGCTGGGCGACAAAGTCAGCCTGCTGCAAGACATTTCTGACGGGGACGAAGACAGGCCGCACCCCCTTCCTCCTGACGGCCTTCAATTCCTTTTCGAACTGCTGCCGATTGTTCACGATACTCATGTTGGCCAGGTGGAGAATTTCCGGCGTGCTCCGGTAGTTGGTCTCGAGCTTGAACACCTTAGCATCCGGGTACTTTTCCGGGAACTTGACAATATTGGCGAAGTTCGCCCCCCTGAAGGAGTAAATGCTCTGTGAATCGTCCCCCACCACCATCAGGTTCCGGTGACGGGCAGCGAGAAGATCCAGTATTTGAGCCTGGATGATATTGGTGTCCTGGTACTCATCCACCAGAATATGCCGGAACTGATGAGCGTACTCGTCCCGTACGTCGGGAAAGTCGGTCAGCAGGGCGCACCAGTTCAAGAGGATATCGTCAAAGTCCATCACGCTCAGTTCCTTCTTCCTGATCCGGTAGCGCAGGGCAACCTTGAGGATATCGGTGATGCACCGGGAAAAACCACGATATCTGCCTTCGATTATCGTTTCTATCGCTACCCCGGTATTCGAAGAGAGGCTTATGATGTCTCCCACGACGCCGGGCTTTGGGAAGGTTCCATCCGCAGCATGAATTCCCAACTCCCGTATGCAGGTGTTGAGGAGCTGCCGGGAATCCTCCGAGTCCACAATCGAATAGCTTCTCTCGTACCCGAGAAGTCCGGCGTGCCTCCTGAGTATGCGGTTTCCCACATGGTGGAAGGTCCCGCCCCACAACCTCCCCAGATCCACATCCACGAGCGTATCAACGCGCGACAGCATTGAGCGCGCGGCCTTGTTGGTAAAGGTGGCAAGGAGGATATGCCCGGGGTCTGCCCCCTGTTCTATCAGATGGGCAACCCGGTACGTCAACGCCCGCGTCTTGCCGCTTCCGGCGCCGGCGATCACGAGGATGGGGCCGTCCGCGGCCTGCACCACATCGCGCTGTTCCGGGTTGAGTTCCTTTTCGTAATCAATCACGTCTTGTGCTGTCCAGTCTCAGCCCTTGAGGCTCTTCTTGATTTCCTCAACCGTATCCTTGCTGCTGAGGGAAACGAAATTTCGGAGAAGGCCCTTCCCCCTGTAATAGCCGATCAGGGGCGCGGTCTTTTCATTGTATGTCTCCAGACGGTTCAGTATCGCCTCCTCCGTTTCGTCATCGCGCTGTATGACGGGTCTGCCGCACTTCTTGCACGTTCCGTCCGGCGCGGGAGGATTGCTTTTTATGTTATATATCTCCTGACATGCGGAATTGGAGCAGGTCCTTCGCGTGGTCAGGCGATCCAGTATGACATCCCTCGGTACCTCGAGACTGGCCACAAAATCCAGGCCAATTCCCATTCTGCCCAAAAGCTCCCCAAGCGCTTCGGCCTGCGGGATCGTCCTTGGGAAGCCATCCAGGAGAAACCCTTTATCACAGTCGTCCTCCTGTAGGCGGACCTCCATAATCTCCATAATCAGGGAATCAGGAACCAGATCGCCGCTATCCATATACCCCTTCGCCTTTTTGCCGGGATCGGACCCGCCCTTCACGGCGGCGCGCAGGATGTCCCCAGTTGAAATCTGTACAGAACCGTCAAGTTCTGATAGAAGCTTGGCCACGGTACCCTTTCCGGCCCCCGGCGCACCCAAAAGTACAATCTTCATAGTACAACAACCTCCCTTGATAATGTAAACGGACTCGTTATATAAGCGAAACCGCCGCGGGGTCAAGGAAATAGAGTATCGGACAGGCAGGGGAAAGCTATCGGAACTGCTTCGGCAATGGCAGGAATGCTTAACCACTTTTCTGGAACTGCCCAAAGACACGCTGGGTCTGATCTGCGGCGGCAAGAAAAAGTCGGTCGGAAAGATCGACATCGCCGTTATGCAGTCTCTGTCGCGGCGAGAAGACCTTCCGGAGCTTCTCGATGGGTACGGTCAGGTCATCGTTGACGAGTGCCACCATATTTCCGCTTTCTCCTTCGAAGCGATTCTCAAGCACGCTATTCCGGATTCCCTCCCCTATTCCGGCCTTCCCCGGATAACTGCGGATATCCCGCAGAAAAACAGACAGGAGGTGCTGCAAACATTAGGCATGTTTGACTGTAAGATTATTTCCATGCGGAATAATTACTGCATTATCCAGGTCGCCGGGAGCAGGGAAGATGTGGAGA
This sequence comes from Syntrophales bacterium, assembly GCA_028718565.1. Lineage (GTDB taxonomy): Bacteria > Desulfobacterota > Syntrophia > Syntrophales > UBA2210 > UBA6078. The sequence continues at coordinate 20,918 of JAQULO010000004.1, forward strand.
CGGTCATCAACTTCCTCCGGCCTCTCGGCATGGATAAGGTCGCACGAACGGGTGTCCTCGCCCTTCAACAGACAGAAAAAGTAAGCATATACGGAGAATCAGGTGTTCGCTTTCAGGTTATAGGTTGCCTGTTTGCGACAAAGTGTGGTATCAGGGCAAGTTTATAAAATTCAGGATGAATACCATACCCAGGAGATCGATAATGGATTACAAAGACACATTGAATTTGCCGAAGACGGACTTTTCAATGAAGGCGAATCTGGCCCGGAAGGAGCCGGAGCAGCTTGAAAAATGGCACCATATAGATATCTATCGAAAGGTACGGGAGGTATCAAAGGGGCGACAGAGGTACATCCTTCATGACGGCCCCCCCTACGCAAACGGGGACATACATCTCGGGACCGCACTTAATAAGATCATCAAGGACATCGTCATAAAGGCGAAGAGCATGACCGGCTTCGACTGTCCCTACGTTCCCGGATGGGACTGCCACGGTCTTCCCATCGAACACCAGGTAGATCAGCATCTGGGCGAAAAACAGCATACCATGCCGCAGGCGGAGAAGAGAAGGCTCTGCCGCACGTATGCCGCCCGATACCTCGACATTCAGCGAAAACAGTTCAAACGGTTCGGCGTATTCGGCGAATGGGATCACCCGTACGTGACGATGGATTACGATTATGAGGCCACCACGGTTGAGGAGTTCGGGAAGCTCCTGCTCAGCGGCGATATCTACAAGGGGAAGAAGCCGGTATATTGGTGCGCCTCCTGCAAGACAGCCCTCGCCGAGGCGGAGGTCGAATATGCCGACCACACAACCCCCTCCATTTATGTGAAGTTTCCTGTGGTGTCCGATCTTTCCCAGGTGTTCCCCGAGCTTGCCGGGGATAAGGTCAGTGTGGTCATCTGGACTACTACGCCGTGGACAATTCCCGCCAATCTTGCCATAGCTCTGCATGCGGATTTTAACTATGTAGCAGTCCGGGTGGAGGGAGAGGTGCTGATCTTCGCGGAGGAACTGCTGGACTACTGTTTGGACGCCTTCGGGCTCAGGGGGAAGGAATACGAGGTCCTGAAGGAATTCAAAGGCGGTGCCTTGGAGGGATTGAAGTGCCGGCACCCCTTTGTCGAGCGTGACAGTGTCCTGATATGTGCTCCTTTCGTGACCCTGGATGCCGGGACGGGATGCGTGCATATCGCCCCAGGCCACGGTCAGGAAGACTATGAAATCGGCCTTGAGTACGGCCTGGATGTCTATGCACCGGTGGATGACGACGGCAGATTTACCCCCGATGTAGACTTTTTTGCCGGCCGGTTTGTATTTGACACAAATGAGGCGGTGACCGAGAAACTGCGGGAGGTGGGGTCGCTTCTGGGCAGGATGGATATAGAACACCAATATCCGCACTGCTGGAGGTGTAAGAATCCCATTATCTTCAGATCGACGGAGCAGTGGTTCATCTCGATGGAGAAAAATGGTCTGCGCGAAAAGGCGCTCAGGGCCATAGACAGTGTCAACTGGTTTCCCTCTTGGGGGCGGGACCGCATATACGGCATGATAGAAAACCGACCCGACTGGTGCATATCGAGACAGCGCTCATGGGGGGTTCCTATTACGGTATTCTACTGCAAGGAGTGCGGCTCCTACCTGGTCACCCAGGAAATCCTTGATTATGTTGTCGCCCTGGTGCGGGAACATGGGGCCGACATCTGGTTCGAGAAGGATGCGAACGATCTTCTCCCCAAAGGGACGGCCTGTCCTGCCTGTGGCGGGCGAGCCTTCACGAAGGAGGCCAACATCCTCGATGTCTGGTTTGACTCCGGTGTCAGCCATGCGGCGGTGCTTGAAAAGCGTGACGATCTGGGATCGCCGTGTGATATGTACCTGGAGGGGAATGACCAGCACAGGGGATGGTTCCATTCCTCCCTTCTGGAGTCGGTCGGAACCCGGGGCAGAGCTCCTTACAAGAATGTGCTGACCCACGGGTTTGTGGTGGATGGAGAGGGGAAGAAGATGTCCAAGTCGCTGGGCAATTTCGTCGATCCCCAGAAGATGGTCGACCAGTACGGGGCAGAGATACTGCGCCTGTGGGTCGCCGCTGAAGATTACACGGTTGACATCAGGATATCCGAGGAGATCTTAAAGCGTCTGGTCGAGGCGTACCGGAGGATCCGCAATACGAGCAGATACATACTGGGCAATCTGTATGACTTTGATTGTAAGAAGGACATGGTTCCCATAGAGGATATGGAGGAGATAGACCGGTGGGCGCTACACCGTCTACAGGAGATCATCCGGAGGGTGAGGGGTGCTTACGAGAATTATCAGTTTCATGCCGTGTACTACACGCTGTACAACTTCTGTAGTGTCGATCTGAGTGCCTTCTACCTGGATGTTCTGAAGGACCGTCTGTACACCTCGAAGGCCGCGTCACGGGAGAGGCGGTCCGCACAGAGCGCGATGTACACGATTCTTGACGCCATGACGAAGCTCCTCGCTCCGGTGCTTGTTTTTACCTCAGAGGAGATATGGGCAAGCATGCCCGATTATGAGGGTAAGGCACAGAGCATTCATATGACGCAGTTCCCGGATGTGGATCCACGCTACCGTGATGAGAATCTTGGAAGTAAATGGGAGACGCTGATTGCGGTCAAGGGGGAGATCTCAAAGGCCATAGAACGGGCCAGGCAAAAAAAGGTGGTCGGGCATTCCCTCGACAGCTGCGTGACCATACATGCCCCTGAAAAGTTGCAGGGATTGTTAAACGAGTATCGTGACATCATGAAGGCGCTGCTTATTGTTTCTCAGGTGGATCTTGTTGCAGAGAACACGATTCCCGATCCTTATGAGAGTATGGAATTCGAAGGTCTGAAGGTGGGCGTTTCGAAGGCGCGGGGGGTGAAGTGCGAGCGGTGCTGGAACTACAGCGAGACGGTAGGGGACGATGCCGATCATACAACTATCTGCACGCGATGCGTGCAGAATCTATAGGAGGTCTCGGTGAGGAAAAGCCATAGGGGGTTTTTTATAACGCTGGTACTGGTTGTCGGCTTGGACCAGCTCTCCAAGTGGTATATCAGTTCGGGTATGTCTCTTCATGCCTCGTATCCGGTCATCGACGGGTTTTTTAACATCACCTATATACGCAATCCGGGTGCGGCCTTCGGTTTCCTGGCGAATGCCGCCCCCCTCTTTCGATCAGGATTTCTCATCGTGGTATCGGCGGCGGCTATCGTAATGGTCCTGTTTTTTCTCGCGCGGGACAGATCCGCCGGGGGCCTGCTTGTCTGCGCCCTTTCACTGATAACGGGTGGAGCCGTGGGAAACCTGATAGACAGAGTACGCTTCGGAAACGTCGTCGATTTTCTTGACGTCTACATAGGCTCCTATCACTGGCCCGCCTTCAATGTGGCCGACTCGGCCATATCGATCGGTGCCGTACTGCTCGCCGTGGAGATGTTCAGAAGAAAGAGGGTGGAAATCACCGCGGCAGGAGAATAACCACCTTCAGATATTTTTTCCCCCACTGAAGGGCATCATCGTGGTCCGAAAAGAACACGTCTATGTGGTTCCCCTTTATAGCGGTCCCCACGTCATGGACCTCGCCCCACCCATACCCCGGGACGTACATCTTGGTGCCGAACGGATACAACCCGGTGTCCGCCGCGATTGTTCCATGCTTTGCCTCTGTCCCGTCGGCCGTGATCCCGACCAGCTTTCGCTTCCCCTTGAGTGGCCCATAGGCATAAACCGGTGGTCCGATGCACCAGTATTTCCTCTCCCACCCGCACGATTCGGCCCCGGCATCATAAGCGGTGACAAGCATGGTACGAGTCGCTCTCTCGTAGTCCCCACCTTTCGGGAAGAGGCAGCATCCCTGGAGGGCAAGAAAGAGCATGACGGAGATAAAACACAGGCAGATTCTCGTATGTATTCCGGCCATATCGGATGCCTCATGTGCGGCTATACTAGGAGGACAGCCACCTGTCTACCATACCGGGCACTCATATTTCAAGACAAGAGCGGCGCGGGTCCGATATTCTCCCTGCTTGGTTGCGTCCCGTAAGGGGTCTACGCTGCTTATCCCATCAGGCCCGGAAGGAAGAGGGCGATCTGGGGAAAGGGTATGAGGAGAAGTGTGCCTATGATCAGTGCCGCAAGAAAGGGGAGCACTCCCCTGAAGATGACATCCAGGGGGACATCTCTGGCCACACCGCTGACCACGTAGACGTTCACGCCTACCGGGGGGGTAAGCACGCCGATCTGTGTCACCAGAACGATAATCACGCCGAACCATATCGGGTCGTATTCCAGAAACAGGATCACCGGGTAGAAGATGGGTATGGTCAGCATAATCAGTGCCAGGGAATCTATGATGCATCCCCCAACCAGGTAGACCGCGATAATGATCAGCATAATCGCATAGCGGGGCAGTTGTATCTCCGATACCCCCTGTGCGATATCGAAGGGAATTCTGGTGACCGCGAGAAAGTGTCCGAATATGGTGGCCCCGGCGACGATGACGAGGATCATGCAGGATATCCGCGTTGTCTCAAAAAGGGCCGTCATGAACCCTTTCATGGTAAGGTTACGACCAGCGAGCGCCAGAAGAAGCGTCCCGAAGGCGCCGATTGCCCCGGCCTCCGTGGGCGTGAAAAACCCCAGGAAGAGGCCGCCCATTATCAGGATGAACAGGAGCAGGGTTTCAACAAGGCCTGAAAGCGATGCTATTTTCTCTCTGAGGGGGAACTTCGGCCCTCTCGGTCCCAGTTCCGGTCGCACTCGGGTCCATATGACGATGGTGAGGATAAAAAGGAGGGACAGGAGAATGCCGGGGAGAATGCCGGCCATAAAGAGTCTGCCGATGGATTGTTCCGTCAGTATCCCGTAGACAATGAATATCACGCTTGGGGGGATCAGGATACCCAGGCTTCCGCCTGCGGCAACGACTCCGGTCGCAAGCTCCGGTTTATAGTTGTACCGTTTCATCTCGGGTAGGGTAGCCGCGCCCATCGTGGCGGCTGTCGCATTTGTGGAGCCGCAGATGGCGGCAAAGGCTGCGCACGCTCCCACGGTTGCAATAGCAAGACCCCCTGGCCAATGACCTATAAATTTATAGGCCGAATCAAAGAGCCGCTTGCTTATCCCGGAGTGATATGCGAGTTGACCCATCAGCACAAAGAGCGGTATCACGGTCAGACTGTATGACCCGAAGATGGAAAAAAGATCTTTTACCATCATGCTCATGGATGCCTCAAAAGAAACGGTACATCCGAAGCCCACAAAACCCACCGCCGCCATAACAAAACCGACGGGTATCCTCAGAAATATCAGTATGAAAAGAGCTGCGATGCCGATCAGACCTATCGTGGTAAGGCTCACTGCGCGACCCTCTTTAGTGATCGGTAAAGGTCCTTCAGAAGAACGAGACACACGAGAAGGCAGCCGATTGCTATACCGAAAACGAAGGGATATATCGGTATTCCGACCGTGAGGGATACCTCACCCGTGCGCTTCAGGTCCAATGCATATAAGACGCTTTGCCGCGCTATTATCCCGAACAGTACGGCGCTGAGAAGTTCGCCTGCTGCGGCAATAATGAATTGCACCTTCTCCGGCATCCTGCGTGTCAAGAACTCCACCATGATATGTCCCTTGTTTGCCGTGGTATGAGCAAGGGCAAAGGAAACGCCCACCGTTCCCATAAGTCCCACAATCTCATAAGTACCCGGGACGGGGTGGCGGAAAAACCGCAGAACTACATCGGCGCACGTGATCAGCATCATGAACAGGACGGCAATCGCCGACAGCCAGTTGAAAACGCCGCTGAGATTGTCAATCTGTCTTTCCAGACGTATCATATGGCCTCGATATTGGAGGTCTGGGTTACGGGGTTGAATCCTGATCCCCGTTCCCCGGTTCCTGACCTTCTATTTACTGTATGTGGCGATGAGCTCTTTGACCCGAGCTACAGCTTCTTTTCCCGGAAGCCCACTTGCTTCTGTGGTGCTTATATATTCTTCGATAATTGGCTGCACCGCCTTCGCCCACCTCTCATGTTCCTCTTGGGAGAGGTCAATGATCTCGTTGCCCTGGCTTAAGGTATATTCGCGTCCCTCATCATCACTCTTGTCCCACTCCTCGCCGTGCACGCCGACCCACTCGGCACTTACCTCTTCCATTATTTTCCTGAGTTCTTTCGGCAAAGCGTTCCATTTTTCAAGATTTATCACGACAAACATGGCCGTGGTATACCCGACGTCGGTGCACTTGGTTGTGTATTTGATAACCTCAGCCTGTCTCCACCCTTTGAGGGTTTCTATGGGGGTGAAGGTACCTTCAACCACACCCTTCTGGAGGGCCTCGTATGTGTCACCCTGGGGCATTGCGACGGGCGCCCCGCCGAGGGCCTCCACGATCTTGGCGCTCAGACCCGTCGAGCGTATCTTCATTCCCTTGACGTCTTCCAATGTCCTGACCGCTTTTTTGGTGCTCAATAGTCCGGGACCATGGGCATGTATATACAGAACTTTTACGTCATCCAGTTCCTTTGGCGCCATGGTCTTGGCAAATTCATTCGCGACACGGGTTGCCACTAGGCCATCGGCGTATCCATGGGGAAGATCGACGGCTGCCATCACGGGGAAGCGCCCCCGTGTGTAAGCGAAGCAGGACATTCCTATATCCGATATTCCCTTTACGACACCGTCGTAACACTGATCCGCCTTTGTCAGCGTACCTCCCGGAAAGGTGGTGATCTTTATCTTTCCGCCGGAACGTTTTTCTATCTCCTCGGCCCACGATATGGCCGCCTTGCACTGACTGTGGGTAGGTGGAAAGAATATGCTGTAGGTAAGTTCTACGGTCTTTTCTTGCCTCTGGCACCCCATTGTCAGCAGCAATGCCGCTGCCCCTATCATCACAATAATCAGAAGATTTTTTTTCATGACTTTTTCCCCCTCACGTAATATGTGGCCGTTCACTTCGCCCCTCTATGAGAGGCGAAAGAGGCCTGTCCAAGACTGTTGAAAATGTAACGGAAGCTACTCTGGTGTGATGGCCTGCTTTCCTGCCCGATCGGGGTCAAGAAGCAGGCATCAATACATATAGATCTTGCACGTGGAGCGCACAAGGGCCGGCAGGAAACTCAACAATTTATTGTTCATAACCCATTCCCAATTTTGAAGACTTGACCAAGCCCCGTAACCGACTTGGTATGACCCGCTAAACAACGCTTGAGATCCCCCCGAAGAACTGGAACCCCATGGCGCAACACAACCCGTAGAAACTTGGATAAACCGACCTCCACCCCCGCCTGGATGGGGAACTTGTACGATGCGCTACAGCGCATGCAAACCCCGCCGTGCGTGTCTCCGGTTCAGAACGACGGGGCTACTTTTTTTCTGCGGCCTTCGCCTTTTCCAGTTCCGCCTTATACTTTTCCGCTTCGGCCTTTGCCTTTTTCAGGTCTTCTTTGGCAGCGTTCAGATCCTCAGAGCTTGCCTTTTCCTCTGCTTTCGATTTTATCTGGTCCGTTATTTCGTCGAAACCGACGTATATGGCAAGAGCGCCTCCGAGCAGGATAACTATAGGAACCCCACCTTGAAGCAGGGCAAGAAAGGGTCCCCACCAGATGACCAGGCCGATAAGTCCCAGGACCGCCGCGATGACACCGCCTACCAATACCCTCATGATCCCCAAACCTCCTTCTCCAAGAATTTGCCATGGTCGTTGCGGCAAAGGCATAACAACACGCCGGTGTTTCAGCTAACACAAAAATGAACCGCAGGCAAGATCAAAATGGAGAAAAAGGACTTGCCTAAAAAGGAATATTGCATTATCTTTGTAAACTTTCAGACAACTGACAAAAAACTCTTGCCTCGAAGGGGGACGGGGAAAGGATACCGGATGGTGGAGCTTGATTTTGAAAAGGGGGAGGGGCTGATCCCTGTCATAGCGCAGGATTACGAGACCGGCGAGGTGCTGATGCTGGCCTATATGAACCGGGAGTCCTGGCTGCAAACGGTGAAAACAGGGAGGGCGACCTACTGGAGCAGATCACGAAAGGCCCTCTGGGTCAAGGGTGAGACATCCGGTAATGTCCAGACAGTCAAGGCGATCCTCGTAGACTGCGATCTGGACACTCTGGTGCTGAAGGTGGAGCAGCAGGGAGGGGCCGCATGTCATACGGGGTATAGGTCCTGTTTCTACCGGAAGGTGTCTGACGGAGAGATGGAGATCATCGGTGAGAGGGTATTTGATCCGGAGAAAGTGTATACGAAATGAATAAATTGAAGCTGGGCATACCAAAGGGCAGCCTTGAATCCAATACGATAGAGCTTTTCAAGAGGGCGGGATGGAGCATAACCTACGATGCCCGGAGCTATTTTCCCGATATTGATGATGAGGACATTTCCTGTGCCCTTGTGAGAGCGCAGGAAATGTCCCGGTATGTCGATGATGGAACCATCGACCTTGGCCTTACCGGAAAGGACTGGATACTGGAAAATGAATCCGACGTTGTGGTGGTTCAGGACCTTATATATTCCAAGGTATCCACGCGACAGGCCCGTTGGGTGCTTGTGGTGAGGGAGGATTCTCCCATAAAGACCTTGGAAGATATAGCCGACAAGAAGGTGTCCACGGAGCTGGTGGGCTTTACCCGCAGATATCTGCAAGAGCGGGGGATAGGGGCCCACCTGGAATTCTCTTGGGGTGCCACGGAGGCGAAGGTGGTCGAAGGTCTTGTGGACGCAATCGTGGAGGTTACGGAAACGGGGAGTACACTCAAGGCCAACAAATTGAAGATTATACATGAACTCCTTAAGACGAACACTCAGCTGATCGCCAGTAAGAAGGCATGGGATGACCCGTGGAAGAGGCGAAAGATAGGGCAGATAAGCGCTCTTCTCTCCGGATCGCTCATGGCGATGGGCAAGGTCGGTCTCAAGATGAACGTTGCCAAGGAGAATCTGGGGAGGGTTGTGCTGCTCCTTCCCTCTCTCAAGGCTCCCACCACTTCGGGGCTGTATGACGCGAACTGGTTTGCTGTCGAAGCCGTTGTGGATCGGGGTATCGTCAGGGAGTTGATACCCATTCTCCAAGAGGCAGGGGCTGAAGGAATCATAGAATATCCTCTTAACAAGGTGTTGTAAAAGGAGACGCGAGGGCAAAAGTGCGGAAGAACAAGGTAACCAGAAAAACTGCGGAAACGGACATATCGTTTGAGATCAACCTTGACGGAGAAGGGGCAGGAGAAATATCCACAACGATCCCCTTTCTTGATCATATGCTCACCCTCTTTGCGAAGCACGGCTTTTTCGATCTGCGGGTGCAGGGAAGCGGGGATACGAATGTGGATTATCATCACCTCGTGGAGGATATTGGGATATGCTTTGGGAAGACGGTCAAGGGTGCCCTGGGAGACAAGGAGGGCATGACCCGTTACGGTGCGGCCTGTGTTCCCATGGATGAGTCCCTGTGCCATGTCTGTATTGATGTTTCCGGGAGGCCGTATCTGGTGTTCAGGGCCGAATTCGGCGGGAAAAAGATACGGGACTTTGACCCCATCCTCCTTGAGGAATTTTTTAGGTCCTTTACGGATCATGGGGGAATAACCTTGCACATAAATGTCATATATGGTAAGAATCCTCACCACATAGCGGAGGCTGTTTTCAAGGCGTTTGCCCGTGCCCTGAGGGAGGCCGTCCGTATTGATGATCGGATCAAGGGTGTCCTGTCAACAAAGGGAAGTATCTGAGTTCACCGTCTGCCACGTTGAGAATCTTTCCATGACATTTCCCGTGGAATCCGGTTATCGGGAAATCTTACAGAGCGGGGTGATAAGTATCAAAAAGCTTTTTTCTTTCTTCCTTTTTTTTCGGTTTCTTCTGTGCGGGGTGGTATGTGTGGCCCTCCTTGCCGGTTGTGTGTCCAACAAGGGAGGTGGAGCGACCGCCCTTCTTCAGAGGGATATCACCTTTAAGAGGATTGCCGTTACACCTTTTCAGGCGGTTGCTTCCGGTGATCCGGCTGTGCAGATTGCCCGGTGTCCTGTCTCTGGAACGACCTTCAGGGCATGTGGTTTTTCTGGAAATCCCGAGAAAAAACTGGAAGAGCAATTCCTCAGCGGGCTCAACCCTTCCGGAGGCTACACTGTGATACCCCCACAGGAGGTGCTTGGTGTGTACCGAAGGGTATCCACCAACTCCCTGGGAGAGACCCCCCTTGATATATTGAAAAAGGTGGGGAAGGAAATCGGGGCGGACGGCATTATTGCGGGGCATCTCTTCTGTTACCGGGAGAGGAAGGGGTTTGATTATTCAGCGGAAAAGCCCGCTTCTGTCGCTTTCTGTGTCCATCTTATCCGGACCCAGGACGGTGTGTCTGTGTGGAAAGGGGTCTTTGACAAGACCCAGAGTTCGTTGATGGAAAATATCCTGGATATCCTCCCCTTTATACGGGGAGGAGGAAAATGGATGACTGCGGAAGAGTTGTCACGAGATGGCATGCGAGAGATATTGAAGGACTTTCCGGATATGAGGGGAACTGATAAGTGATCATAATACCTGCTATAGATCTGAAGAGGGGCAAGTGTGTGCGCCTTCTTCAGGGTGACTTTGACCTTCCGACCGTTTATTCGGACCATCCCGCCGATATCGCATTGCAGTGGCAGGAAAAGGGGGCAAAGCGCATTCACGTGGTTGATCTCGACGGTTCCCGTGACGGATTGCCTCGAAACAGAGATGCCGTCGAAGCGATTGTCCGCGTGGTGAATGTTCCCATAGAGGTAGGTGGCGGGATACGGGACATGAAGACAGTTGATGAATACCTGACCATGGGTGTCAGCTATGTGATACTGGGAACAGTTGCCCTGAAAGACAGGGCTTTTGTCCTTGATGCGTGCACCGCTCATCCTGGGCATATAATCCTTGCCCTTGACGCCCGTGACGGCATGGTCGCGGTTGAGGGATGGACTGAAAGCTCCGATCGTTCTCCTGCGGAGATTGCCGCGCAGTACCAGGGGTGTGGACTGGAATCCATTATATACACCGATATACAACGGGATGGCATGGAATCGGGTGTCAACATTGAATCCACAAGGCTGCTTGCCGAATCTGTCGATATTCCGGTCATCGCCTCGGGCGGCGTTGCGAACATCCATGACATTGACCGGCTCCTCGAATCTGGAGGGCCGGGGATAATGGGTGTCATTACCGGTAAGGCGCTTTACACCGGGGCGCTTAAACTGGAGGATGCCATAGCAAGGATTGCGGGATTTGCGTAGGAGGAAGTGGTATGGAGGGATGTATTTTTTGCAAAATCGTACGCAGGGAGATTCCCGCTACTATCGTCTACGAGTCCGCGAATGCGCTGGCATTTGACGATGTCAATCCGATGGCCCCGGCACATGTGATTGTCGTGCCGAAGATACACGTGTCCACCTTTATGGATGTTAAAGACGAAGGCATGATGGATGGTCTGATGACGGCGGTGCAGGAGGTTGCAAAGATAAAGGGAGTTGCTGGAAAAGGGTTCAGGACCGTTATCAACTGCAATGAAGAGGGCGGCCAAGTAATCTTTCACCTGCATGTGCATGTCCTGGGTGGCAGGAAATTGAGTGATAATATGGGGTGACGGGGCAGATCTGCTTCCCCTGTGAAACAATGGCCCGGGCGATGGGCGGTCACCCTGCGGTACGGAAAAAGAAAGAGGTGTATAGCGGCAATGGACATAAGAGACCAGGTATCGGACGCGATGATCAGGGCGGCCAAAGCCAAGGACAAGGAGACCTTGTCAGCGCTTCGAATGATAAAATCAACCTTGCATAACAAGGAGATAGACCTCAAGAGCCAATTCGGTGAGCAGGAGATGCTACAGGTGCTCTCCTCCATGATAAAACAGAGAAAGGACTCCATCGAGCAGTTCAGACAGGGCGGTCGGCTCGAACTTGCCGCCAAGGAGGCAAGGGAGATATCGGTTATTCAAGGATTTATGCCTGAGCAATTGTCCGAGGAAGATATCCATTCACAGATCGAACAGGCCATAGAAGAGGCCGGCGCGACCAGCATTCGGGACATGGGGAAGGTGATGAAGCTTCTGATACCCAGGGTGACGGGAAAGGCCGACGGGAAGGCCGTTGGTGAGGCGGTCAAGGCGCGCTTATCATAAATCGCCGGGCCCCAAACGTTACCGTGCCCAGAGAGGCAAGAGCATCTTGAAGGGACATATTCCTCAGGACAAGATAGGGGAGATTAAAAGCCGGGTCAGTATCGTCGAGCTTATTTCTGAATACGTTACCCTGAAAAAGGCCGGCAGAAATTTTGTCGGCCTCTGTCCGTTTCATAAGGAAAAGACGCCTTCATTCAGTGTCAATCCTGAGAAACAGATCTTTTACTGCTTCGGCTGCGGGGAGGGGGGGGACATCTTTGCCTTCCTGATGAAGATCAACGGAACCTCCTTTGCCGAGGCGGCACGACACCTGGCGAACAAGGCGGGGATACCCCTGCCGGTCGGGAGAATGACTGGTGAGGAGAGAGTCGGGGCAACCGAAAGGGAAAAACTGGGCAGGATAAACACGATGGCGGCGGAGTATTTCTCCATGCAGCTCTCTTCGGAGCGTGGCCGGCCGGCCCGTGATTACCTTGATGCGCGAAAGATGGGAGGTGCCATCGTCGGAGGGTTTCCTCTGGGGTATGCCCCGGAGGGGTGGAACAACCTTGCCTCCTATCTTGAGGGGAAGAGGGTTCCCCTCGGACTTGCCGAGAGGGTCGGCCTTATCATATCTAAAGATACGGGCGGATTTTATGACCGGTTTCGCGGGAGGTTGATCTTTCCGATAGAAGATCTGGGCGGCACGGTGGTGGCTTTCGGTGGACGGTCCATAGGCTCCGATACGCCGAAATATCTTAACTCGCCCGAGTCTCCCGTCTATACCAAGGGCAGGGTCCTGTACGGGATGTCTCGGACAAAGGATGCGATCCGCGACCGGGATTGTGCCATACTGGTCGAGGGGTATATAGACCTTCTTTCCCTGTGGAATGCGGGGGTGAGCAATGTCGTGGCGACGCTTGGGACCGCGCTGACCAGGGAACAGGTCGAACTGATCAGACGATTCACTCGGAATGTTGTCATTATCTTTGATCCTGATGAGGCGGGCAGGCATGCCGTGGAACGGAGCCTGAAGCTGTTTCTCGAGGAGAATATGCATGCCCGGGTTGTTGTTCTTCCCGAAGGGTATGACCCGGATGACTACGTTAAGGAGTACGGAGCAGCCCCCCTGGAGGAGGCTATTGTCCGTGCCCCGATGATGGTCGACTACTATATAGATACCATCTTAGGCGGCAGAGATACCCTCGAAGACAACCTGGATACCATCAGAGACGCGGTATCATTCATAAGCCCGATCGGTGATCCGATTGAAAGGGATCTGTTTATAAAGAGGGTGTCTGAAAGGCTCGGAATCGACCAGAAGCTCCTCAAGGATAAGGTGGAGAAAACGTCTACAGGCCGCAAGGTCCCCGGCCCTGTCCCGTCTCGGGAAAGGAGGCCGGGAAAAGGTGACATGGTGGAATTAACCCTTATCTATATGATGATGGAATATCCCGAAAAGCTTCCCATTGTGGCCCGTGAGGGGATTCTCGATTGCTTTGGATCGGAGGAGTTGAAAAGGCTGGGGCAGATGATAACCGGGGAGACGGGCGAGGTGACCTCTCTGGTCAGTGAGCTGGAAGATGGCCCGGTGAAGGATAGTCTCTTGAAATTGATGATGGAGCGGCCTTTCTCAGACAGGGAGATTGCCGACAGGTTTTTTGATGACAGCATTAAAAAGGTACGGAACAAATGGTACAAGGGAAGATATGCGCTTCTACAGAAGGACTTGAGCAGGGCTCAGCATACAGGTAACAGGGTGTTGAGAGAGAGCCTTTTGCGGGATATAGACAGGTTGTTAAAGGAAGAGAGAGGACTGGCCAACAATGAAAAAAGCGATCAAATTGGATGAAGTAAATAAACTTATCTCGCTGGGCAAGGGGAAAGGGTTCCTTACGTATGACGATATCAATGATATGCTGCCGTCCGACGTCATATTCTCAGAGCAGATAGACGATATACTGACTGTTTTCCATGAGAAAAACATTGAAGTTGTCGATGCCGAGCGGGATGGGAAGGATGCCGATAAACAGGAGGACAAGACCTATGAGGAGGAGAAAAGTATAAAAGATGAGATTCCCCCTCTACCGATGTCCGCCCTCGGGAAGACAGGGGATCCCGTTAAGATGTATCTGAGGGAAATGGGGTTTGTGTCCCTGCTCAGTCGTGAGGAGGAGGTCAGGATCGCAAAGAAGATTGAGAAGGGGGAAAAGAGGATCATGGAAGCCCTTTTCAGTCTGCCGATCTTTATAAACGAGGTTGTGGACATAGGTGAAAAGCTCAAAAGCGGCGAGATACGGATAAAGACGGTTGTTGATAATCTTGAAGACGAAAGCGGCTTTACCGAGGAGGATGTATATCTGGAACGGGTGCAGAAGTTTGCCGCAAAGGTTGCAAAGCTGGATGAACGCAATGCCGTTCTGAGGGCGGAACTGAAAGGGAAAAATCTAAGTGATGCTGAGGAAAAAGGCATCAGGGATGAGTTGGGGAAAAATATCAAAGGGATTGTACGGCTCTGCAAAGATATCAATTTCAATAAGAGACGCATCAATGCGATGGTCCTCAAACTCAACGATGCCGTGGTCCACCTTAACAGGGGTGAACAGGCGATACAGAACTGTGTGGAGAAGGCGGGAGTATCACTCAACGCCCTGGATAAGCTCTTTGCCCGGATGAGAGAGGGGGAAGAAGAGCAGATTTTCCTGGAGACCGGAATCCCGATTGAAACGCTACAGGAGTACGAGAGGATAACCCGAGAGGCGCGTAACAGCAGGAAGAGGATAGCGGGACAGGTTGGTGTTTCCAAGGAAGTGTTGAAGAGAATAGTTACCTCCATAAAGGGAGGTGAGTCTGAGGCAAACCGGGCGAAGAGAAAGCTGATAAAGGCAAATCTCAGATTGGTCGTCAGCACTGCCAAGAAATATACGAACAGGGGACTGCAATTTCTGGATCTCATCCAGGAGGGGAATGTCGGGCTGATGAAGGCCGTTGAAAAGTTTGAATATCAGAGGGGATATAAATTCTCCACGTATGCGACATGGTGGATACGACAGGCCATCACACGGGCTATAGCTGACCAGGCACGAACGATACGAATACCGGTTCATATGATTGAAACCATAAACAAGCTTATCAGGACTTCGCGGTACCTGGTTCAGGAACTGGGGAGGGAGCCGACCCCTGCCGAGATCGCGGAGAAGATGGAATTCCCCCTGGATAAGGTGCGAAAGGTATTGAAGATTGCCAAGGAACCGATATCTCTGGAGACTCCCATTGGGGAGGAAGAGGACAGCTCTCTTGGGGATTTTATAGAGGACAAGAAGGTTATGTCCCCCTCCGATGCCACCATGAGCATGGATCTTGCCCAGCAGACCAGAAAGATACTGTCCACCCTGACGCCGCGGGAGGAGAAGGTCTTGAGGATGCGTTTTGGCATCAGCGAAAAGGCTGATATGAGGCCGCATCCTGAGAAGGATACTGTACAACATTCGGATGATGATGTGGAACGGGCTATGCAGATTGAAGACAATGTGCTTAAAAAGATGAGAGGGGCATCGAGAAGGAGAGAAATAAAGGGGGGAATCAAGTAGCAGAGGCCCGTACCGTGCGTGAAGGCATTAGAAAATGCCCCCCCTCTTTTTTGTGGGACAGGTCTCAATCACAGGTGGCCACGGCCTCGATCTCCAGGGGGGAATCTTTGGGTAGGCGGTTTACCGCAACACAGCTCCTCGCCGGGCGGGATTCTCCGAAATACTCCGTGTATACGGTGTTGAGCTGCGTAAAACAGTCCATATCTGTCAGAAAGATCGTGACCTTTATCACGCGGTCGAGGCTTGAGTTCCCTTCCTCCAGTATATACTTAAGATGATCAAGCGCTGTACGTGCCTGGAGTTCGAAGGGACCTTTCACGATCTCTCCGGTTCCCGAATCAACGGGTATCTGCCCGGAGATGTAAAGCCAGCCGCCAGCCTTGACCGCCTGGGAATAGGCCCCTACCGGTTTGGGTGGTCCTTCGGTGTGAATAATCTGTCTGTCCATGGTGTTTTTACCCCCTTTCTCCGTTCCAACTGACAACAAGATCGGAGAGATGTCAATCAAATAGTTGCAACAGAAGCGAGCCTTTGTTAAACGGCCCGAATATGTGATGAATGCCATGCCGGAAATTTTCATGGAAAAGATACTGACAGTTACACAGCTGACCGAGGCCATAAAATATTTCCTGGAAACCAGCTTCGACGTCATATGGGTCACCGGCGAGATATCCAATCTCCGCCGGCCTGCCTCAGGCCACGTATATTGTACTCTGAAGGACGAGGCCAGCCAGATACGCGTGGTTGCTTTTAAGGGCACAACGAAAAAGATAGGCTTTGACCTTGAAGACGGGATGAGGATCGTCTGCAGGGGGAGGGTGAATGTCTATCCTGCGCGCGGTGAGTATCAGTTCATTATAGATGCCGCAGAACCGAAGGGGCTTGGGGCCCTCCAGATGGCCTTTGAACAGCTCAAGGGGCGCCTGGAGAAAGAGGGGCTGTTCGACCCTTCCCATAAGAAGCAAATCCCTTTCCTGCCCGGAACGATCGGGATCGTCACCTCTCCTTCAGGTGCGGCCGTCAGGGATATCCTGAACATCACCGCCAGGAGGTTTCCGTCCGTCGATGTGATTATTTCCCCCGCAGCCGTCCAGGGGGCAGAGGCGCCTGCCGAGATATGCAATGCCATAGAGGACCTGAATGCAGTTGGTGTCGATGTCATTATCGTTGCCAGGGGAGGGGGATCGCTTGAGGACCTGCTGTGTTTTAACGACGAACGTGTAGTGCGGGCGATCTACGCCTCGAGAATTCCCGTCATCTCGGCTGTCGGCCATGAGATTGACTTTACTATTGCCGATTTCGTGGCCGATCTCAGGGCTCCGACCCCCTCCGCCGCCGCGGAGCTGGTTGTCCCCGACAGGAGAGATCTGCTGGAACGAACGCAGAGATTAAGATCGCGGCTGATACATGCCTGCCGAGTGTCACTGCGCGGATGGGAAACAAGATTTGGTTTTGTCGCAGAAAGCCTGCGTGATCCGAGGGGGCGGATTGCGGATCTGCGTATGGGACTGGATGATCGGTATGCCAGGCTGGCGGGAGGGATGCGGCGCATCCTTGCAATGCGGGGAAGCGTTCTCCTTCCCTCACATAGGATGCTGATGCGCCTGACTCCCACAGTTCAGGTTCGTGAATTGCGCCGAAGCGTTGAAAACTTGCGAGGAGGGCTGGAGACGCGAGCCTGGTCCTGCATCGAGACCCTTCGCGGCATCCTTCAGAGAGATGTCTCTGTACTGGATTCACTCAGCCCCCTGTCCGTGTTAAAGAGGGGATTTGGTATCGTACGGTTGCCTGATGGAACCGTTGTCAGGGATGTGGGCCTGCTCGCGGTGAATGATAGCGTAGATGTGAAGGTTTCATCGGGGAGCTTCAAGGCACGGGTGACCACTATTTTACAGGAGCGAGGCAATGGCGGAAAAAAAGTTTGAGAAGGCCCTGGAAAAGCTGGAAGGGATTGTAAAAAAGATGGAAGTGGGTGATATGTCCCTCGAAGAGTCGCTCGCGGCCTTTGAAGAGGGGATCAAACTCTCCCGGTTCTGCACCGACAGGCTGGATGAGGCGGAGAGGAAGGTCAATATTCTTCTCAGAGAGGATGATACGCTGCAGGTCAGGCCGTTTGAGGGAAGGGGTGGAGATGACAAAGCACCGGAAGATATCGCTTGAAGAGTATCTTGAGACGAGAAAAGAAATAGTTGACAGGGCCCTCGGCAGATACCTTCCGGAAGAAAGCGGACCCCTCTCCGAGATCTGTGAAGCGATGCGGTATTCCCTCTTCGCCGGGGGAAAACGGCTCAGGCCGGTGCTGTGTATGGCCTCGGCGGAAACGGTTGGCGGAAATGAACAAACCGTCCTGCCCTTCGCCTGCGCCATTGAGATGATCCATACCTATTCCCTGATACATGATGACCTTCCCTCAATGGATGATGATGATTACCGCAGGGGGAAGCCTACTAATCATAAAGTGTTCGGGGAGGGAGTAGCCGTTCTGGCGGGAGACGCCCTTCTCACAGAGGCCTTCCGTCTTCTTTCCGCGGTCCATCCTGGAATATCTCCCGAAACAACCCTGTCGATTATTCGCGAGATCGCCACAGCGGCCGGATTTAAGGGTATGATCGGTGGCCAAGTGGCGGACCTGAGGGCGGAGAGTAAAGAGGTGGACATGGGGCAGGTGCAGTACATACACACCCATAAGACACAGGCACTGATAACCGTTTCCATCCGCGCGGGCGCGCTGATAGCCGATGCCGGTGAAGATGACTTAAGCGCTCTTTCGGAATATGGAAAGAAGACGGGGCTTGCCTTTCAGATAGCGGACGATATACTGGATATCGAAAGCTGTAGGGAGGTCCTGGGGAAAGATACCGGCAGTGACGAGGGGCGCGGCAAGGCGACCTACCCCGCCCTGATCGGGCTTGAAGAATCCAGGAAAGAGATGCGAAGGCTGGTGGAAGGTGCGCTGTCTGAGGTAGAGCGTTTTGATGAAAGGGCCGATCCCCTGAGGATGATAGCGCGGTTTATCGCCGAGCGGAAGTCCTAGGGGGATACGTTCCGGCCGGCCATGAGCCCGGAACGCAGGAGAGATTAGTATGGATGAAAAAACAGGCATACTGGAGGGGATCAACAGCCCTGAAGATATTCGATGCCTCGGGATTGAAGAACTGAACACCCTTGCCGGGGAGATCAGGCAGGAGATGCTGGAGGTAGTTTCCAGAAACGGCGGCCACCTTGCGCCTTCTCTGGGGACCGTGGAGCTTGCCCTCGCTATACATTACGTCTTCGACACGCCCCGGGACAAGGTCGTCTGGGATGTGGGGCACCAGGCGTATGCGCACAAGATCATCACGGGCAGGAGGGATGCCTTTAACACCCTCAGGAAGATGGGGGGTGTCAGCGGGTTTCCCAAGAGGGGAGAAAGCGTCTATGACGCCTTCGGCGTGGGGCACAGCAGCACCTCCATCTCCGCCGCTTCGGGGATTGCCGATGCCCGGTGTCTCAAAGGCGATCATTTCAAGGTGGTCGCCGTCATCGGAGACGGCTCCATGACTGCCGGGATGGCATTTGAAGGTCTCAACTGGTCCGGGGAGCGGAAGAAGGACCTGATCGTGATACTGAACGACAATGAGATGTCTATCTCGCCGAACGTGGGGGCCATGTCGTCCTACCTGAATCGCGTCATGACGGGGCAACAGATTACCCGGATGAGGGCAAAGCTTCATGACTTCCTGAAAACCGTCCCCGGTGTGGGTGAACAGATCATCAAGTTCGCCCGGAAGGCCGAGGAGTCTTTGAAGGGGTTTGTCGTTCCGGGGATGTTGTTCGAAGAACTGGGATTCCAGTATATAGGACCACTTGAAGGTCACCGGCTGGATCGCCTGATAAAAAATCTTCAGAACGTACGGGCCCTGGAACGGCCCGTCCTGGTGCATGTTATTACCAAGAAGGGGAAGGGGTACCGATTTGCCGAGGAGGAGCCGTCCCGGTTTCACGGCATAGGACCGTTCGATATCGCTACGGGAAAATCCGTTGTCGCGGATAATTGCACGCCGTCCTACACGGAGGTGTTCGGCCGGACGATGGTACACCTGGCACGTGAAAATCCCGGCATCGTTGCGATTACGGCAGCCATGACGGGGGGAACCGGACTTGACCGGTTCGCACAGGAGCTTCCAGAACGGTTTTATGATGTCGGCATTGCCGAGCAGCACGGTGTTACCTTTGCCGCGGGTCTGGCCACCGAGGGATGTGTACCTGTTGTCGCGATATACTCCACCTTTCTCCAGAGAGCCTATGACCAAGTGCTCCATGACGTATGCCTTCAGAAGCTCCCCGTCGTATTCGCCCTTGACCGGGGGGGGATCGTCGGAGACGATGGTCCGACGCACCACGGCCTTTTCGATTATTCCTACCTTCGATCCATACCGAATATCGTTGTCATGGCCCCGAAGGACGAAAACGAGCTCCAGCACATGCTAAAAACGGCCGTGGAGTGTGGAGGCCCCGCCTCGATACGCTACCCCCGCGGCAGTGGCGTTGGCACTCTTCTTGATGAGGTGCCGGAGAGCATCGAAATAGGAAAGGCGCAGATCGTCCGGGAGGGGGCGGATCTGGTGATCATAGCGATCGGCTCCACGGTATATCCCTCCCTCGAGGCCGCCGAGAAACTTGCCGGGGAAGGGATCGAGGTGACCGTTGTCAACAGCCGTTTTGTAAAGCCTCTCGATAGGGTATTGCTTTGCGAGATGGCATCCTCTTTCAAAAAGATTGTCACCGTCGAAGAGAATGTTCTTATGGGCGGTTTCGGCAGCGCGGTCCTTGAATTATTTGAGGAGACGGGGATCTCGGGAGTTACGGTGAAGAGACTCGGCATCGGGGACATGTTCGTGGAGCATGGAACACAGGCCGAGCTCAGGAAGCAACAGGGTATTGATGCACTGGGCATCGCGAAGGCTGTTCGAAAAATGATGGCCGCCTGCTGACCCGCATGCGGGTCGAGGCGGTTCTCCCCCTCATCCCCTGAGGACCCGAATCAGATGAAAACGAACCATCCTAAAGTCAGATTGGACAGACTACTGGTTGACAGGGGCATCGCGGCGACCCGTGAGAAGGCCCGGGCGCTCATTATGTCAGGTCTTGTGGTGGTCGAAGAGGAGCGGATCGATAAGGCAGGGACCCTTATTCGCGACGATGCCGGGATACGGATAAAGGGAGGTTCAAATCCCTATGTCAGCAGGGGGGGGCTGAAGCTCGAGGGGGCACTGCGGTCGTTCGGTATTGATGTGAAGGGTTTCATGGCCGTGGATATCGGCGCCTCCACGGGTGGCTTTACCGATTGCCTCCTTCAGGGCGGAGCCAAGAAGGTATATGCAATAGACGTAGGATATGGCCAGATCGACTGGAAACTCCGGACAGACAAACGGGTGGTACTCTTTGAAAAGACCAATATCAGGTACTTTTCAGGTGAGGGGATAGAGGAGGAGATAGACTTGGCGGTTATCGATGTTTCCTTTATCTCCTTGAAACTGGTCTTGCCCGTCGCTGTCAGGATCATCGGCAAGGACGCCGTCATCGTGGCCCTGATCAAGCCGCAGTTTGAGGCCGGAAAAGGTGACGTTGGTAAGGGGGTCATCCGGGACCCTCGGCTCCACGAAAAGATTGTTGAGGAGATCGTGGCATTTTCGGTGGAGCTGGGCCTTGATGTAGTAGGGACCTGTGAGTCGCCAATTACCGGTCCGGCCGGAAACAGGGAATTTTTCCTGCATGCCCGGAAGCGATAACATCATGTATGGGGACGAACAGTGGGAATAAGGCTTGCCGAGACAGCAGGTTTTTGCATGGGGGTGAAGAGGGCGGTGGATATGGTCCTTGCGCTGACCCGTCACAGAGGGGATAAAAAAGTGTATACCTATGGGCCCCTTATACACAATCCCCAGACGGTCGAACTTCTCAGGGAACGGGGTGTCATCCCGGTGGATAGCGTCGATTCGGTTCAAGATGGGATCATGGTGATACGGGCACATGGAATATCCCCCCAGGAAAGGGAACGGATCAGGGAAAAGGGGATAGAAATCGCAGATGCCACCTGCCCGCGCGTCGCAAGCGTCCAGGCTATCATCAAGAAACATGTGGCACGCGATCATGCGGTGATCATAGTCGGGGACAGGGAGCATCCGGAGGTCGCCAGCCTCCTTGGGTATGCCTCAGGCAAGGGGGTTGTTATCAACGATACGAAAGATGTCGACGATCTTCCCTGCTACGGCAAGGTGTGCGTTGTCGCCCAGACGACGCAGGATTCGGTGAGATACAAGGAAATGGTACAGGAAATAACCCGTAGATTTCCGGGGGCCATGATCTTTGATACCATATGCGATTCAACCGAGCAGAGACAGACCGAGATCAAGAAAATGGCCTATGAGATGGACGGAATGATAATCGTGGGGGGGAAGGACAGCGCGAATACCCGGAGGCTTGCCGCGATATCCCGGAACTGCGGGACCCGCACGCTGCATGTCGAGACCGCCGAAGAGCTTGACGGCATTGATTTGAATGGATGCGAAAATATTGGGGTATCCGCGGGGGCGTCCACGCCGAACTGGATTACGGAGGGAGTGATAGACTGCCTCACCCACAACAGGAGGGGGAAGCCGACGGGTAAACTGAGGGGACTGTACAACCTCTGGATATTCTCTGTCAAAACAGACCTTGCCTCCGCTATTGGTGCCGGATTTCTCTCGCTGGTCAGCATTATGCTCCAGGGTCTTGAGGTAGATGTGTCACACATACTCATTGCCTCGTTGTGTGTATATGCCATACACACCCTAAACAGGCTACGGGGCAGGAGTTTCGGAAGAATCAAGGGGAGTTTCAGGGAAAAATCCTACATGCAATACAAGGGCACTTACATGACAATCGCCGTAGCCTCCCTTGCCCTCGCACTTTACTTTTCCTTCATGGCAGGGCTGGCACCCTTTATCCTGGTCGGGTCGATTTCAATCTTTGGGATTCTCTATACGGTCAACGTGGGGGGAAAAAGACTGGAAGATCTCCCCGGTTCCAAGAACTTTTTTACCGCTATGGCGTGGGCCGCCCTGACTGCCGTAGTTCCGCAGATAAGCGTCGGCCTGGAGATAACCTGCGGGATGGTGGTTGCTTTTGTATTTGTATTTGCCCTTGTCTTCTCAAAATCGGTTCTTTCGGATACCCTGGATATTCAGAGCGACCGCCTGATCGGCCGGGAAACGATCCCCGTTGTTATGGGGGAAGTAGGGGCAAGGAGCCTGTTGAAGGGTATATCGGTTTTGACCGGCATTGTGCTGATCGCCGCACTGCCCGCTGGATGCGTCCCTTCGTTGAGCTTGGCGCTCCTGGTGCCGGTGTTTTATGTATGGATTTGTCTAGGACTTTGTGATAGAAGGTCCCAGTTTTCCAGGATGGCGCTGGAGGGGTTGCTGGGTGTCAACTACGCAATTGCCGGGTTGAGCGCCTGCCTCTGGTTTATTGTAACAAAGCTGTAGAAAACCTTGGTCCGGGGGGGTGTCGATGCGTGTAAGGGTATCGAGGGTGATCTTCGGAGCGTTGCTCTGCGTGGTGCTTGCAGCCTGCGGGGAGTTGCGCTTTTCCAAAGTTGCGCCGGGCATCGGTGAGTTTCATCCTGAAAAGATATGCGTGCTTCCGGTCGATGCGGGTGTCTGCAAAGACGAGGCGGGGGATATAGCCGACGACCTTATTGTGGATATTGTCAAAGGGAAAGGGTGGTTCTCCACCGTTGTTTCACCTAAAGAGGTCGCGAAGCTCATGGAAAACGACAGCAGGCTGAGGGATGCCGTTACCGGGTACCTCGCAAAGTTGGAGACGGTATGTTTTTCTGACCCCGAGATGAGCAGATATATAGGCACGGCATTAAACGTCGATGCTCTCCTCGTTGTGGGTGTGGATTTTTGGAACTATACGACGCAGGGGGATGATAAACTCGCCAAGGCAGGTTTCAGTATGAGTCTGGTGGCAGCGCAGAAGGGCGAGGTTATGTGGAAGGCGAACCACTGTGATACGACGGACTACAAGTGGTTCAAACCTGATCTTGCCGCCTTTGCGCGGGGTGTGGCAAAAGAGATGATTTCGTACATGCCTCATTAAGGTTAAGGCTCAGCGGTGCCTGCGGGAGCTGCCCCATGCTCCATGAAGACGGGGATCGAACGACCCCTCGAGGAGAGGGCTCCCCCGGGGGGGGGTGAAGGTGTGGTCGTGTAACAGGTAACCTTGTAATATTTGGTAGAGGAGGACAGATAGAATGGCTCATGTTATTACTGATGAGTGTATCGCGTGTGGAAGCTGTGAGGACGAGTGTCCTGTGGGAGCTATAAGTGAGGGGGAGGACAGATATGTAATCGACCCTGAAATTTGCACCGATTGCGGCGCCTGTGCCGATATATGTCCGGTGGAAGCCATAGAACCCGTTGAGGAAAAGGGTAAATAGTGGCCGGTAGCCGGCTCTTCCCTGTTTGTGAGGCCGGAGCGTATGGGTTTATTCGTTACATTTGAGGGGATCGAAGGCTCAGGAAAGACAACCCAGATCAGAAAGGCTGCGGATTATCTGAAGGAACGGGGCGTACCTTGCGTAGTGACCGGCGAGCCGGGGGGGACCCCCGTAGGGGGCGAATTGAGGAAAATCCTGCTGGATAAGACGGCTCTTGCGCTGTCCGGCAGGACGGAGTTGTTGCTCTTTGCAGCAGACAGGGCCCAGCATGTCGAAGATGTTATAGCACCCGCGATGGGGGGGGGCGAGGTGGTGTTGTGTGACCGTTTTTCCGACGCTACTGTCGCGTACCAGGGATATGGAAGAGGACAGGACGTCGGGTTCATCCAGGCGCTGTGCGCCTTTGCATCTCGATCTCTGGTTCCCGACATGACGTTTCTTTTCGACATTTCCGCCGATGCCGGGCTCAGCAGGGTAATGGATCGTGCGCGCAGGGCGGGGAATGTCCCCCGTGAGGACCGGTTTGAGAGGGAACGCCTGAATTTTCATGAAATAATCAGAGATGGGTACCTTGCGCTGGCCCGGGAGGAACCGGACCGATTCAGGGTAATAGACGCCTCCAGAGATATCGGTACGGTGCACCATGACGTGTGTATCCATCTGAAGGGGCTAATCGAAAGATAGGGCTTATGCCGTTTTGCGATATTTATGGTCAGGGAAGGCGGATAGACGTACTCCAAAGTGCCATGAAAAGGGAACGGGTCCCGCATGCGTATCTTTTCCATGGTATGCAGGGTGTCGGGAAAAGGACCACGGCACAGGCTCTCGCACAGGCCCTGAATTGTCGCGAGAATAATGCCGATTTCTGCGGCAGGTGCCCTTCATGCCTCAAGGCAGACCATCGGAACCATCCCGATATCGTTGTGATAGAACCGGAAGGGATCTTCATCAAGATCGACAGGATAAGAGACCTTCAGAAGCAGATACAATTCAGGCCGTTTGAGGGCAGAAAGAAGGTTTTCATACTGGAAGATGCGGACAGGATGAATGACGCGTCGGCCAATGCCCTTCTGAAGACCCTTGAGGAACCGAGCCCCTCCAATGTCCTGATATTGACAACATCTCGTGTCCATAAGCTCCCCCAGACGATCATCTCGCGATGCCAGAGGATACGGTTTCAACCCCTGCGGTCTGAGGTTGTCGTATCTTTCCTTATAGACAAATTATCGATGGATACTCAATCGGCACGGGCTGTCGCCTCCTCAGCCGGAGGAAGTATCGGCAGGGCCTTGGCGATATCCAAGGAATCGTTCCTTGACTTTAAGAATGAGGTGACCGGTATACTTTCCGCCTCCGACCGTGTTCCCCTGGACATGATCTTCCTTGCAGACAGCTTCGGAAAGGATAGAGATTCCGCCTTACAGCGGCTTGACATCTTCAGGGAGTGGTACCGGGATATGCTGGTATACCGAGAGCTGCACGATGTGGACAGGCTCATGCACCCGGATGTTGCCGGAGCCACGAAAGTTTTTTCAGAAAAAATGACAGGTGCCGATATCCTGGACAGTATAAAGAATATACGGAACGCCCAGGGTGCCATTGAGCAGAACGCCAACAGACAATTGATACTGGAGTCCATGACATTACGGCTCAAGACCCTCAGTCAGGTTTAAGATGGAACATAACGATACTAAAAGCATTGTAGGGATCAGGTTTAAAGACAAGGGGAAGGTGTATTCATTCGACGCCACCGGCGTTTTTCTGGAGGAAGGAGACAACGCTATTGTGGATACCGAGTCGGGACCGGCAATGGGGTCCGCCGCAACCGGTATTCGCGCCCTTTCCCGAGACACATTGCCCCGCACCCTCCGTAAGGTTGTGCGTAAGGCCACCGACGAGGATATGAAGGTCCATGAAGGGAATGTGAGGATGGAGGAAGAGGCCCTGACCTTTTGCATGGAGAAGATCAAACAGAGAAATCTTGCCATGCGGCTGGTCAATGTAGAGGCGCTCTTCGATAAAAGCAAGCTGGCGTTTTACTTCACTGCGGAGAGCAGGGTCGACTTCAGGGAGTTGGTAAAAGATCTGGTACGGAAGTACAAGACACGGATTGAGTTGAGGCAGATCTGGGTCAGAAGTGAGGCCCGCATATATGGGGGCATCGGTATGTGTGGCAGAGAGCTCTGCTGCTCCAGCTTTCTCAATGGCTTTGCGCCGGTGTCGATCAAGATGGCCAAGGAGCAGAACATGCTCCTTAATCCGGAAAAGATATCAGGCCTGTGCGGAAGGCTTATGTGCTGCCTTGCGTTTGAGCATGAACAATATATGAAGGCGAAGAAGGATATGCCCAAATGTGGAAAGATCGTGACCACCCCCGAGGGGAAGGGCAAGGTGCTGAGACAGAACATACTTAAGAGGATGGTCGTTGTGGATCTCGGTGATGGAAAAGAGGTGGAGCTCCCGGTGGACGAGATTCAGAGGGAAGACAAGGATCCAAAGCCGGCGACAGGGAGAAAGAAGCAGTGATTTCGGAGAAAAAGATGAAAGATTTTTATATCACGACGCCTATATATTACGTGAACGCGTCTCCACACATAGGGCACGCGTATACGACCATAGTGGCCGATGTTATGGCCCGGTTCCACCGGATGGCAGGGTACCAAACCTATTTTCTGACCGGCACCGACGAACATGGAGACAAGGTCGCAGAAGCGGCACGGCAGGCTGGCGAGGCCCCTCAGGAGTATGCGGACAGGATAAGCGGACAGTTCAGGGATCTCTGGCCGAAGCTCTCGATAACCAATGATTATTTTGTCAGGACAACGGACCCGGATCATAAAGAGTTGGTCAGATCGATACTACAGAAAGTGTATGATGCGGGGGACATATATTTTGGTGAGTACGAGGGGCATTACTGCGTGGGATGTGAGCGCTTTTACCGGGAGAGCGAACTGGTAGACGGTATGTGCCCGGATCACCTCACCGTTCCGGAAACCAGGAAAGAGAGCAACTATTTTTTCAGGATGAGCAAGTATCAGGATTGGCTGATTGGTCATATTCAGGATAACCCTGACTTTATCAGGCCGGAGAGGTACAAAAATGAGGCCCTTGCCTTTCTGAAAGAACCGCTCGAAGACCTCTGCATATCGAGGCCCAAAACACGGCTGACCTGGGGGATAACACTTCCTTTTGATGAGCAGTATGTGACCTATGTATGGTTTGACGCGCTGATCAATTATCTGACGGGGATCGGGTATCCCGACAGCAACCAGTTCAAGACCTTCTGGCCCGTCTCAGAGCATCTGATAGCCAAGGACATCCTCAAACCGCACGGCATCTACTGGCCCACCATGCTGAAGGGGGCGGGTATAGAGCCTTACCAGCACCTGAACGTTCACGGGTACTGGAATATCGACCAGAGCAAAATGTCGAAGAGCCGCGGAACGGTGGTTAAGCCCCTGGACCTTAAAGACACGTACGGACTGGATGCGTTTCGCTATTTTTTGATGAGGGATATGGTCTTCGGCCTTGATTCAAACTTCAGCGAAGAGGCCTTTGTCCAGAGGATAAACGCCGATCTGGCGAATGACCTGGGAAATCTGGTCAGCCGGTCCCTCTCCATGTCGGTGAAATACTGCGACGCCAGAGTGTCTGCCGCCGCCGATCATCCGGATGATGCCCCCCTGATTGCGAGGGCGGGGAAACTGTTTCCCGAGGTGGAGACCTCTTTCCAGGTCCTGATGTTCCATAAGGCCCTCATCTCCATCTGGGAGTTCATTAACCTGACAAACCGGTACATCGTGGAGCGGGAGCCATGGGTCCTGGCCAAGGATCCGGCTGCCCGGGCACGCCTGGACACGGTTATTTACAACATACTGGAGTCCCTCCGTGTCATAGCCGTTATGATCTTCCCCTTTATGCCCGATTCTGCCGGGGATATCTTGCGCAGGCTCGGGATAGAAGATATTGACTCCCAGGATTTCAGCAGCATACGCGCATGGGGCGGCCTTCCGGTTGGCAATGTCATCACCCGCGGAACATCCCTCTTTCCCCGTGTGGAATGTGAGAAGCAGGTTGATACCGCCGCCCAGGCCCTGGCCGACATCAAAGAAGAAATATCCTTCGAGGATTTTCAGAAGGTCGACCTGCGAGTAGCGCTGGTGGTTGAAGCCGAAAGGGTCAAAAAATCGGACAAGCTACTGAGGCTGACGATCGACGTGGGAGAGAGGCGGACCATCGTCGCCGGGATCGGCGTAAGTTATCGACCTGAAGACCTTGTCGGGAAGAAGATAGCCGTCATACTGAATATGAAGCCGGTAAAACTGATGGGGGTTGAGTCACACGGGATGCTCCTGGCGGCTGAGATGAGGGGCACAGTTTCCCTGGTGTCCTTCGATGGTGATGCCGTTGTTGGGGCACGGATAAGCTGATACACCCTACATCCCGCAGGCCGGGGGATATATGTAATGCCGTTTGCTCCCTGGTCGTGTTCCGACGCAGTAGAAAGCCTGCTTTTCCTGTTCGGGAGCCATGGAGCCACGTAAATTACCGGGTATTGGGATCATCATCTTTTTCCTGATCCTGCTGTGCTTAGCGGGGTGCGCTCTGCGCCATGTCTTCCCCCCTGATTATCGTCCACCCGTACCTGAAAAGAAACTCGACCGGATGGGCTACACCATCCAGGTCGGCGCCTTTGCGCAGGTTGAAAACGCCGCGCGGCTTGCCAATCGGCTGAACCTCGATAATCTGGATGCCTATTATTTCCTTTACAAACAGGGGCTGTACAAGGTTCGCTTCGGTAATTTCCCGACCAGGGACCTCGCTGCCAGGGAGGCGGAAATCTTGAAGGCAATGGGGGTGATAGGCCAGTATTATATCGTCCGTCCGGAAGAGTATTCCATAACAAAAAGACCGCCCTACGATGATCGTCTCTTCAGAGATGAAATCGTCAGGACGGCCAGAAGCTTTATAGGTGTCCCCTATCAGTGGGGAGGTGTTTCCGCCGAGAAGGGATTTGACTGTAGCGGCCTAGCGATGGCCATCTACCGGCTCAATGGTCTTAATCTTCCCCGCACATCCGGCCAGCAGTATGAAGCAGGCAAGCCTGTCAGTCGGGAAGATCTGATCAAGGGAGACCTGATCTTCTTTGACACCCGCGGCAAGGGGGGGATTTCCCATGTGGGAATCTATGCCGGGCAAGGTCAGTTTATCCATGCCCCACGAACGGGTAAAACGGTGCGCACCAACTTACTCTCAAATACATACTATAAAGAACGATATATCGGAGCCAGAACGTACCTGTAATTCCATTTTTAAGTATAGAGTATACGTTGAAACATGCTGTTGTGGAAAGGTAACTCATTAATAGTGTTTGACATTTTTTAATTTTCCTTGCCATATTCCTGCTAAATTCATCGCTTCGGAGGAACTATGGGCTTCAAGACGATGAAAAACCCTCACCTTTACCGATCTCTCCCGCTTCTCTTCCATCGAAAAGAACCGGGCCATCAAAAGAAAAGAATGGGGCAAAACAACTCCATCGGGAATTGGTTTCGCATCGATAGTCTGCTTATAAAAAACTATCATCTACTTGTGTTTCAACAGGACAATAAGCAGATCCGGAAGGTTAATTTTGTCCTCTTCAACCATCCTAATCATATCGTACCTGCTTCCGTGGGGTTCTGTCAGGTCAAAAAAATGAGTGCTCGAGATACTCACGGCCGTTTCATCCCAACATCCCGTTAATCCTAAGAACCCCGCGACCTCTCTAGAGGATTTCATCAAAATATTCAATGGTTTTTTTGAGGCCTTCTTCCAAACCTGTTTCCGGCTTCCAGCCTAGTTTTTCTCCGGCCAGGGTGATATCGGGCTGGCGTTGCCGTGGATCGTCCTGTGGGAGAGGGTCGTGAACAAGTTTTGATTTTGAATGGGTTATTTCTATAATTTTCTCAGCTAGTTCCAGTATTGAGAATTCGCCGGGGTTTCCCAGGTTCACGGGACCGATGAAGTTGTCAGGGCCATTCATCATACGGATCATCCCTTCTATCAAGTCATCGACATAGCAGAATGAGCGTGTCTGCGTTCCGTCACCGAAGACCGTTATATCCTGGTTTTTGAGGGCCTTGACGATAAAGTTGCTGACGACTCGTCCGTCGTTCGGGTGCATTCTCGGACCATAGGTGTTGAATATCCGGACGACCCTGATATCGACCTTGTTCTGCCGGTGGTAATCGAAGAAGAGAGTCTCTGCACAGCGTTTCCCTTCGTCATAGCAGGACCGTATGCCGATAGTGTTGACGTTGCCCCGGTAGTCTTCCTTCTGAGGGTGAACTGCCGGGTCCCCATATACTTCGCTGGTGGATGCCTGGAGTATCCTTGCCTTTACCCTTTTGGCCAGCCCCAGCATGTGGATGGCGCCCATGACACTGGTTTTGACGGTCTTGACCGGATTGTACTGATAATGGATGGGCGAAGCAGGGCATGCCAGGTTGTATATCTGATCCACTTCCAGAAAAATGGGCTGTACCAGATCATGGCGTATGAGTTCGAAATTGGGTCTTCCAAGAAGGTGACTTACGTTCCGCTTTCCGCCGGTGAAGAAATTGTCCAGGCACAAAACATCGTGGCCTTCCGCGACCAGACGGTCACAGAGGTGGGAACCAAGGAACCCGGCACCGCCGGTAATTAAAATAGAACATTTCATAGTTTTACAAAAACCACCGCGATATAGCATTCCCAGGGTAACGGCCGAAGCAATCAGAAAATATATTCAGTATCACTGTGATCAAGAAACGACTCCAAGCAGTTAGAATTGTTTTAAGGTTTTGAATGTCCCGCCCTGTGGTCAGGGTAATTCACTCAAGTAAAATTCGTACGTCTTTTCTATTCCTTTTTCAAGGGGGGTATTCGCTCTCCATCCCTTGCCTTGTATCCTGGAAATATCGAGAAGCTTCTGCGGGGTACCGTCAGGATTTGTTCTGTCCCACTCGATCCGTCCGTTGCAGCCAACAATCCTTGATATCATTTCAGCCATCCCCCGTATGGTTATATCTGTGCCGGTACCGATGTTGATGAATTCGCCTATATCGATCGCGTCGTACTGTTCCATGAGAAGGACAGTGGCGGCGGACAGGTCGTCCGCGTAGAGGAATTCCCTCTTCGGTTCTCCGGTACCCCACAGGACGATCTTGTCAGGGTGGATCCCAAATCCCGACAGGTGCTTCGCAAGCAAATCCGGATCATCGGCGGGCCCGGCGGGCAGATTGTTCCCAAACCGTTCAAGGTCGCGCGCAATGAACGCGTAGTCTTTCTGCGAGAGAATTTTCGCCAAGTGCAGTTTGCGGATCAATGCGGGGAGAACATGCGAGGTCGAAAGGTCGAAGTTGTCATTCAGACCATAGAGGTTTGTGGGCATGACGGACATGAAATTTGTCCCGTACTGCTCGTTGTAGTACCGGCACAGTTTTATTGCGGCTATCTTTGCTATGGCGTAGGGTTCGTTCGTCGGTTCCAACTCCGACGTCAGGAGGTACTCTTCCTTCAGGGGCTGCGGCGCCTGCCTGGGATAGATGCAGGAGGAGCCGAGGTTCAGGAGCTTTTTGACCCCATATCTGTACGAGGCATGGATCACATTGGCCGATATCATTATGTTTTCATAGATGAACTGGGCCTTATATGTACTATTGGCAAGGATGCCTCCCACCTTCGCGGCACAGAGAAAGACCATCTCCGGCCGTTCTTTTTCAAAAAAGCTTTCGACATCCTGTTGCCTTGTGAGATCGAGCTGGGCGTGAGACCTACAGATAAGGTTAGAGTATCCACTGTCTTCAAGCCTTCTCACGATGGCAGAGCCCACCATACCGCGATGACCGGCGACGTAAATTTTAGAATCTGTCTGCTTCATCTTTTTGAGTTTACTGTCGACTATTTTTTGTCACTATTTTATTAGTAGCCAGCGTCGTTCAGGATTTTTTCTTTTTCCGCCAGTTTGAGGTCCGTTTCGAGCATCATGTCAATGAGTTGATCAAAGCTGGTTTGGGGTCTCCACCCGAGGATTTTCTGAGCTTTGGTGGAATCACCGAGGAGCACATCGACTTCGGTCGGCCTGAAGTACCGTTCGTCTATCTCCACATGGTTGTGGTAATCGAGGCCGAGCTTCTCGAAGACCCTCTCTACAAATTCACGTACCGAGTATGTCTCGCCGGTAGCGATGACGAAATCGTCCGGCTTGTCATGCTGTAGGATCATCCACATGGCCTCAACGTAATCGCCGGCGAATCCCCAGTCTCTCTTCGCCTCGAGGTTCCCCAGATAGAGTTTGTCCTGTAGACCCAGTTTGATCCTGGTTGCCGCGCGCGTGATCTTCCGCGTGACGAAGGTCTCGCCTCTTCGGGGGGATTCATGATTGAAGAGAATGCCGTTGCAGGCGAATATATTATAGGCATCACGATAGTTTTTTGCCACGTAGTAGGAATACACCTTGGCGGCGGCGTAGGGGCTTCGCGGCTGAAAGGGCGTAGTCTCGCTCTGCGGTGGGGGGGCTGCCCCGAACATCTCACTGGACGAGGCCTGATAGACCCGTGCCTTGATGCCGGTTTTCCTGATCGCCTCCAAGAGCCTAATCGTTCCGAGACCGGTAATGTCGCCGGTATACTCGGGGGTATCAAAGCTCACGCGGACATGGCTCTGGGCGCCGAGGTGGTATATCTCGTCGGGCTGAATCTCTGACAGGAGATTTGTCAGGTGCGCGGATACCGAAAGATCCCCGTAGTGGAGGTACATCCGTGCGTCTGGATCGTGGAAATCCTTGTAGAGGTGATCAATGCGCTCCGTGTTGAAGGTGCTTGATCTTCTGATGAGGCCGTGCACCTCGTACCCCTTGCCCAAGAGAAGCTCTGCAAGGTATGATCCGTCCTGTCCGGTGATACCGGTTATGAAAGCTTTCTTCATGTCGTTATTCCTTTTGAAACTCCTTATACCATTCTATAAACTTTTTTATTCCTTCTTGTATCGGTGTCGAGGGCTTGAAGCCCACATCTTTTATGAGATCATCCATGTCGGCGAAGGTCGCGGTGACGTCTCCCGGCTGGATGGGGAGGAGATTTTTTTCGGCCTTTATCCCGAGGGTGTTTTCAAGGGTTTTGATAAACTGCATAAGCTCGACAGGGTTATTGTTCCCGATGTTGTATATCTTATACGGCGCGAAGCTTGTTCCCGGATCCGGTCTGTCGCCGCTCCAGTTTATATTCGGTACCGGGATCAGGTCCATCACCCTGACAACGCCCTCTATTATGTCGTCTATATAGGTAAAATCCCTCTTCATCGCTCCCCTGTTGTACACATCTATCGGTTTCCCCCGAAGGATGGCATCCGTAAAGAGGAAATAAGCCATGTCGGGTCTCCCCCAGGGACCGTAGACTGTGAAGAAACGCAGACCCGTGCAGGGAATCTTGTAGAGGGATGAGTAGACATGCGCCATGAGTTCATTCGCCTTTTTTGTGGCGGCGTAGAGACTCACCGGATGATCAACGTTGTGGTGTACCGAAAAGGGCATCAGAGTATTCGCGCCATAGACGGAGCTGGACGAGGCGAATACGAGATGAGGGACGTTCCTGTGGCGACAGCCCTCAAGAACATTCATGAACCCTACCAGATTGCTCTCCACATATGCATGCGGATTTTCCAGACTGTAGCGAACACCCGCTTGAGCGGCCATATGAACGACCCTGTCAAATTCATGCTCGGCAAAGAGTTGTTCCATGCCCTCCCTGTCTGTCAAGTCCAAGAGGGCAAACTGGAAATTGTCGAATGGTTTGAGTCTCTCAAGGCGCGCCTCTTTCAGGCGTACATCATAGTAACTATTGAGGTTATCAAGGCCGACGACCTTGTATCCATCATCAAGAAGGCGCCTGGATAGATGAAAGCCTATGAAGCCTGCGGCACCGGTGACGAGGATACTGCTTTTGAATTTTGAATTTTGAATTGGAAAACACCCGTGGATAAATGTAGGGGTTTTGATACAACTCCGCCCCCCGGATTACATAGCAAAATAACAATAGTAACAGCGACTATCTTTCGATTCTCTGCCGGGTTTCCTACCCTTATTTGTTGCAGTGGTGCCTGTCACTATTTTATTGGAGACGCCTCTATTGCTCTCAACACCTTGAGGCTTTCTCCGTCCTTGAGATCTATTTTTGTAAGGTCCGTCACGCCGCACTTCCGCTTTGGATAAAAAGCAGATACAGATGACTTGTCCGGTTTGTTTACCCCTCGAACTCGTGCGAGGATAAGGGGGGACGCAACTAAAGTCAAGAAGAAAATAAGGAATAATTTTAGGATGTAACCGTCGTTGAAATTCGGAAGATCGTTCGGCATCGTTCATCGTTTCCCTAACCATAACCCGAACAGCCGGTAAAATATCGGTATCGGTTGTCATGTCGGCATTGATGGCTATGATCCCGTCCGCCCCCTCCACCTTCCTGGCTGCCAAATCAACATTTGGATAGCTGTACTGCGGAAAGGGTTTCAAGGGTTGCTTCAATATCTCAAGCTGGATGCAGAAGATAAAGGGGGACGATATGGAAGACTCATATAGAGTCCATCCGGCGTCGATCGGCTGGAAAAAAAGGAGGGATGTACATCAGTCCCCCAAGGCATCCCGTGTATATAGGGTTACTATTTTTTGTCTTGAAAAAGAAAGTGCTTTGAGATATTACCGAGGCACATCTTG
This sequence comes from Syntrophales bacterium, assembly GCA_028718565.1. Classification (GTDB taxonomy): domain Bacteria; phylum Desulfobacterota; class Syntrophia; order Syntrophales; family UBA2210; genus UBA6078. Next base: position 55,855 of record JAQULO010000004.1, read on the forward strand.
GGCGGTTAACTCAGCGGGAGAGTGCTACCTTCACACGGTAGAAGTCACTGGTTCAAACCCAGTACCGCCTACCATGAAAACCAAAGGGTTGCGGGAGTTACCGTGACCCTTTTTGGCTGGTTGAGACCACGTGCTCCCTGTTGAATTAAAATCCCTAGAGGTGAAGGGATAATCATGGATATATCTCCGCGATGCAATATATAATTTTGGGAACGCGAAAGGCCGGTGCAGAGCACCCAAGGGGGCTTTAAACAGGAACTTTTGTTGATACGGGAACCCCTGCCGGGGAGGCGATAATATGTGTGACCGGCACCAGCACGGTGAACCTTCATCTTCATAAGGGTGAGGTCACTCGTATCCCCCGCAATACCCCACGCCGGATATTCGATGTGATTGATGAACTGCTGGTATACGATGTCTCTATCCCCGGTATTATGCAGGAGACAGGGATCTTTCTCGAGCGTCACCCCCATTGATCCGGACCAGAGGGCTTTCATCTTCCCACGGGGATTCAATTCCGAGGGTTGGCTTACGGGCGGGCACCCACTATGGGATACGCGCCTTAAAAGGAAGTGTGAGGGAATCAATACCATGAGCATCTATCAGAAAGGGTTTCTGGCAACGAGGCCTTGGTCCTTCACGATGACGGCCGTCTCCGTCAGCGTGGGGTGTGTTATGGGAGCGATGGACGGCGGATTTTCGTGGGCCCTCTATCTGATGACCCTTGCCGGTGTGATCTTCATGCACGGCGCGGCAAATCTTTTTAACGACTACTATGACACCCTGAGTGGGGTAGACACGCTTGAGGTGTCAACCGCGCAATATCGGCCTCACCCGCTGGTTGAAGGATCCCTCACCCTCACAGAGGTGCTGATTGAAGCCCTTTGTCTTTTTACTCTCGCGGCCGGCGTCGGGCTCTTCCTTGCCGCGACGAGAGGGTGGCCCATCCTGATCCTGGCTCTAGTAGGGGCCTTTGCTGGGGTGTTTTATACGGCACCCCCCTTCAGGTATAAATATAAGGCATTGGGGGAATTCTCTGTTTTTCTGATGTGGGGGCCGCTGATGGTCGAGGGGGCATACTTCGTTCAGAGGCAGACCCTGAGCCTGGATGCTCTGTGGGTGTCGCTTCCCTTCGGCGTCCTGGTGGCATTGGTCCTCCTTGCCAACAACCTTCGGGATACCGCAGATGATGAGAAGAAGGGGATACGAACCCTATCAATCATAACGGGCCCCCGGAAGGGTATATGGATGTACGTGGCCCTGGTTGTCTGTGCCTACGTGTCGGTTGTCGTGATGGCGTTTACGGGTCCTCTGAATCCCTGGTCCCTGATAGTGCTCATTTCGATTCCCCTGTTCTTCAGTCTGCTTAGACAGATTATAAACAACCCCCCCCTGGATGCCGACGCGCAGACAGCAAAGTTGAACACGGTGTTCGGCATTCTGCTCCTCCTTTCCCTTATCATCGGGAGGCTGACGTGAAACGGCCGGGACGGCACGTGGACTGTTTCTGGTATACGGTTGCCATCGGTTATGTACTGTGATTTTCATCACCTTGGGAGTCTGACGTGAAACGGTCGAAACCGTCATGGGTCCTGTTACTGGTAACGGTTGTCCTCGCCAACGCCCTCTGGTTTGCGACTTTTTACCTGACCTTCAGCACCTTCTGGATCAAGATCGCTGTCTCGACATCGTCGCTTGCCGCCCTCTCCTGGTGGATACGGCCGATAGAAAGAGATCGACTCCGTCTGGATACCAGGATACTGCTGATCGGACTCCTCTCCGCCGTGGTGCTGTATCTGATTTTCTGGACCGGCAAGGGAATCTCCTCGGCCCTCCTTCCCTTCGCGGAGCGTCAAATAGGGGGCATCTATGGTAAGGGAGCGGGTACCCCCCTGTGGATTGTCTTGCCCCTGTTACTATGCATAACCGGGCCCTGTGAGGAGCTGTACTGGCGAGGGTTTCTACAAGACAGGCTCATGGAGTGTTTTGGAGGACTCGGGGGCTGGCTTTTGACAACGGTGATCTACGCCGGCGTCCACCTGTGGTCATTCAATTTTATGCTTATCGGTGCCGCCGCCGTCGCTGGCGCCTTCTGGGGGGCCATGTACTGGCGCATCGGCAACCTGCTTCCCGTCATCATCTCCCACTCCCTGTGGAGTGCCGTCATCTTCACCATTATGCCGCTGTCCTGAAATTTCCGGGCTTTTCCCTTGATGTAAAGGAGCATACGGACAAGGCTGTCGAAATAGCATGGAGTTTTGATCACTTAAAATTGGGCAAGCCCCATGATGGCAGTACTTCAGACGCACATAGCTCTCAGCACACCTCTCCCCACTGCGGATGGTAAAATGGGTCGTCTTCGTTATTGCAATATTCCAGCTCCCCGGCGGATAGAGGTATACCGTGCGCCGCGAATTACCAGCGTTCCCCTGAAGCGTGCAAAGATTGAGATATAAAAATGTAGTGACCATAAACCTGGTCACCATGATTCAAGGTGCCTAATATAACTGTAGTTGTGGTCGTAATGGGGTTGATCTTGGGATCTTGGGGTAAGAAAGCCGTCGCCCTTATTATGCTGGTACAGGAGGGCGAGTGTCTCGTCGCTGGGCGATCTGTCCTGTGTCATGGCTTAGGCTCCCTTCCTTTTGAACGCCGTCGCGAAGAAGCCGTCCACCCCGTGGCGGTGGGGGAATGTTCTGAGCGTCCCCCCGGTTTCGTCCAGTAGTTCGGCAGGCACGGTAGCGGGGCGTAGACATTCAAAGCCGGGGTTGTCGGCCAGAAATCTTCTGATGACCTCTTCATTCTCCGCGGATGAGATGGTGCAGGTGCTGTACACCACGACGCCCCCCTTCTTTAAATAGGCAACCGAGCGGTTCAGGATCGCCTTCTGTAGAGGGGAATTTTTTCTCATGTCTTCCGGAGTGGTATTCCATCTGATTTCGGGGTTCCTTCTCAACGTCCCCAGGCCGGAGCAGGGAGCGTCCACGAGGACCCGGTCAAACCGTTCGAGCAGATCCGCTGGCGGGCTCTGGGTCGCATCATAAGCGATCGGGTCGATGATCGTTGCGCCCAACCTGTGGGCCAGGAGACGCGAAGGTTCGATCTTTTTCCGGTTTATATCCATTGCTACGATCCTGCCGCTGTTTCGCATCAGGTGGGCGAGATGCGTCGTCTTGATCCCCACACCGGCGCACACATCCAACACCATCTCCCCCGGTTTCGGGTCCACAAGGAGTGATACCAACTGGGAGGCCTCGTCCTGTATTTGCATCTGCCCCTCTTTGTACAGTGACATCTCGCCCAGGGATACCGGAATACCGGAGAGCACGATACCGTCGGGTGAGTAGCGTGAGGGGGTCGCCCCGCAGCCCGACTCTTCAAGCCGTGCAATCAGGTCGGACCGGGTAGTTTTCAGGCGGTTTACCCTGACCGCCAGGGGGGGGATCTCATTGTTGCTCTCGCACAGCGCATGCGTCTCTTCAAGACCAAGCTCCTCCGCCCACATCCGTACCAGCCATAACGGGTGCGAGTGGACCACGGAGATGTGAGACAGCGGATCTTCATCAAAGGGGGGATATTTTATCTTGTCCATCCTTCTCGCCGCGTTTCGAAGGATTGCATTGACCAGGTTTGAACGCCCGGGGTACAGCTTCTTCGCCATCTCGACGGCCTCGTTCGTCGCGGCATATGTCGGCACCCTGTCCGCAAACATTATCTGATAGAGTGCCACTCTCAGGATATTGCGTATCCCCGGTTCCATATTTTTGAAGTCACCTGTGTACATCTCGCGGATAATCCAGTCCAGGCGATTTCTGAGACGGAGAGTTCCGTAGACAAGCTGTGTCAGAAGCCCCCTGTCCTGCGGAGTGGGAAGGGTGACGCGTGAAAGGAACGCATCCAAGAGGGGCTGAGCAAAGCTCCCCCCCTCGACCCTGTTCAGAATCTGAACCGCCAGGGGGCGTGGGGTGTCCTTCATTATCTGAGGTCTTTTATTCAAGGATGTCATCCGGCACCAATGGGCGCCCTCTCAGGAAATCTTCAATCAGCATTCGTTTTTTACCTTCAAGTTGTACATCCTTCAGATATATATGTCCGTCCCGTGTGGCGACCTGGAGTCCCGCCTCCATCAGTTTCCCCGGTTTTCCCGGCTCCTTCTCGCCTGAGGATTTTTCTTTTCCGGCCACGGCGTAGAATATCTTCAGCTTTTTGTCGCCGAGAAAGCAGTATGCCCCGGGGCGGGAGGAAAGACCCCTGATGAGATTGACGATTTTTTCCGGTTCGTCGTTCCAGTTGATATATCCCACCTCGGGCTCAAGACGAGGTGCCAGGGTAACGAGGGATGGGTCCTGAGGAGTCCGGGTAATCGTCCCGTCTACGACGCCCCGGATAGCCTGGATGAGAAGCTCGGCTCCCATCGTGGACAATCTTTCATGAAGATCGTCGAAGGTATCTTCGTCCTCTATGGCAACATCCTTCTGCAGCAGGATATCCCCCGAATCGACTCCTTCGTCCATCAGCATGATGGTCATCCCTGTCTCTCTGTCCCCGTTTATAAGAGACCAGTTGATAGGCGCGGCCCCCCGATAACGCGGGAGGAGAGAGGGGTGTACATTCAGGCATCCCAGCCGGGGAGAGTTTATTATCTCTTTGGGGAGTATCTGGCCGAACGCAGCCAGCACCACCATATCGGGGGATATCTTTCTGAATGTCTCCAGAAAGTCTCCATCCCGGACGCGGTCTGGTTGGTAAACCGCTATCCCCAGTTCCAGCGCGCAGGTTTTGACGGGCGGAGGAATGCGTTTTCTTCCTCTGCCTTTTGGCCTGTCCGGTTGTGTAACTACCCCCACAACCGGATACCCGCCCTCTATCAGGGCCTTCAGTGAGGGGACAGCAAACTCCGGTGTCCCCATAAAAAGTATGCTCGGTTTCATGACAGCCACCTCCCTTAGAGCGGGTTATACCCTTTTGCTTTGTTTTAATCAATCCGGACTGGGTCTGGCTGGGGGTACGGAGGAGCTTTTTATCCTTGACAAATTCCGAGGGTATCATTATCAACAACTACCAACTGGAATCAAGAATAAAACCGGTAAACACGATCGGGAAACTTCTGTAGGGCATCCCTATCGCCATGGTTGCCTCGGGAGATTCGCTTACGTACGGGTGGGGGGTTGACAGGGGATATCTGGATCTTCTTGATGACATGATGTGAGAAAGGTTCCCTATATAGCGGGCTGCACCGGGTGCAAAAGTATGTCTTGGCCCACAATCCTGACTGTGTCTTTGAGCGGTTTGGTCTCAACGATGCCTTTTGTGGATATACTCCAGAGGGGTTTGAAAAAAGCGTTGAAGGAAGTATCTGAGGGATACGGGAACGGACAAGTTCCAAAATCGTTCTGGTGACCTCGGTCTGTCTGGAAAACGAGGGGGATAATGCCCATGTGGAAAGGTGTCATCGCCGACTTGAAGAATTTGCGGATCGTTACAGGTTGACTCTGGCACGGGTGCACGCGTATTGGAAGGGGAACATATTGGAGGGGACCCGGTTTGATGACCTGGTCCAGGCCGATCGGGTACACCCGGTTTCTCAGGGATGCCGGTTTATGGCGGAAGCGATCATGGAAGTGCTCCTGTGATGTATTGATGATTACAGTATAACGGCTTAATTTGGGAACTTGTTTTGTTTCGTGTTTTTTCAGGAAGGGGACCGTGGAGATGAAATTAAAGGGGTATATGGATAGACTCTTTTTTAGGAGCAGAGGATTGTATCACTGGATGAACATCATCTTCGCCCTCTTTTTCCTGGTACCCGTCGGCGGTTTTATCTTTTTCGGTCTCAAGTACGATATTATGCTGGACGAATACTATTCCGTGTTTTTTCTCTTCTTTCTGGTCTTTTCACTGCTCGGGTTTGTCATACTCCGCAGGATATTTGACAGGGTTGCAACCATAGCCAGAGAAATTTCGGAAAAGATCGCGTCTAATTTCCCGATCGATCAACCGCAGAGAGGTCCGGACGATCTCAACAATATCTTGGAGACCTTCGGCACACTGGAGGGCCGATTCGGGGTGACGTTTGGACAACTGCAACAGAAGGTTTCGGAAATATCCGCCCTCAAAGAGCTTTCGGATCTCTGTTACGTTACCTTCGATCCCGAGGAAATACTGTATGTTACGCTGGAGAGGGCACTCAAGCTGGCAGGCGCGGATGTCGGGTCCGTCTTGATTCTGGAACGTCCTCACAGAAAGACTTTTGTCGTAAGGGCCACTATAGGCCTTGGAGAACATCTCAAATTGGGTGACAGGATAGATTTTGCGGACAGTATCGCCAAATATGCGGTTATCAACAAATCACCCCTTATCGTTGAGGATATTGAAACAGACAGTCGTTTTGGCAGGCAAAACCGCCTACAGTACGGGACAAAATCCTTTGTGTGCATGCCTATTAAGACGATGAGGGATATCGTGGGGGTGCTTACAATCTCCAGGAGAGATGCTGCCCCTTCCTTTACCAGAGAAGACGTGGAGATACTGGCCCCCCTTCTGGGCAACGCGGCGTTCACCTATGAAAATCTGCAACTCCTGGAGGAGAGGAAGGAGAGCTCCTCTCATCTTGACGCCATGCAGAAAGTTGTTCAGGTTATCAATTCAAGCCTCAGGGGGGCTGAACTTTTGCACGCTATCCTCGGTGAGATACAATCGATTGTTTTGTTTGATCTTGCAATTATCCTGATGAAGGACGACATCAGGCCGAATGATATAAAGCTCCTTGATTTTATGGCTACCAGGCCTGTCCACCTCTCAAAGGATGCCTATTATGCCTATCATGGATCGGTTTTTGACAGAGTCCTGAAGCAGGGGGTCACGCTGATCGTCGATGATACCTCTGCGCTTGTCCATGAGAGCGAGAAGGAATTTCTTGCCGGAAACCACTCCTGTGTCCTTGTTCCCCTGAAGATAGGCGGGAATGTCGGGGGAGTCATGGTCCTGTGCGCGGAGAATCCCGACCTCTTCTACAGATTACGCGAACTCATCGACAGGATGGCGGATGCCCTTTCCCTTGCAATAGAGAGAAACCGTCTCAGCGACTACGTCATCAGACGGGATCAGGAGTTGGACACGCTGAAACAGATCGGAGGCGCCCTCGCGTCTTCCACGTTCGACATAAGCCAAGTCCTCAACTATACTATGGACATGATCAGTACGGTTATGAGAGTGGAGGCCGGAGCCCTTCTCCTCATGCGTGAAGATGGCCTTGAGTTTACCGTTACCCTGCATATTGATATGGAGAAGTTGCAGGGACTCCGGATAAAAGTGGGGCAGGGCGTTGCCGGGTACGTCGCGGCCCGGGGGAATGCGGTTGTTGTGAACAATATGGCCCATTCTTCTCTTTTTTCCCCCGATGTGGATATGGCCACCGGTTTTCACACGAGGGCCATCCTCTGTGTTCCCATGATATCGGAGGGCAGGGTTACCGGGGTTATCGAGGTTCTCAACAAGATGGAGGGCGACTTCGATTCCGGCGACAAACAACTGCTGCAATCCATCGCTTCTTCGGTCAGTGTGGCCATAGAAAACGCCAATCACTACAATGAAACCGTATCCATGGCGGAGAATGAGCGAGAGGTACGTCGCATCTTTCAAAAGTTTGTTCCCAAAGAGGTTGTGGACAAGATTATCCACGGCGCCGAGGCAGGGCAACTGACGGTTGAAGAATTCAGGATGCTCACGCTTATCAATATCGACATAAGGGGATTTTCACTTCTTGCCCAGAAGATAGGGCCGCAGAAGACCGTCCTTATGCTCAACCGGTTCTTCTCCGTTATGGGAGAAATTGTTTTCAAAAACCACGGTATCGTTGACAAATATCTCGGCGACGGTTTTCTGGCGATATTCGGCGCCCCCATCTCCAGTACAGGGGATGCCGATAATGCCGTTGCCGCGGCGATTGGTATGAGAGAAGCCATCGCCGAGGTGAACGACTATTGGATCAAAGAGATAGGAGATCCGCTGGTTGTCGGCATCAGTGTTCATACGGGCGAAGTTGTCGTGGGGAATATAGGGTTTGACAAAAAAATGGATTATACTGTTATCGGCGATCCGGTCAACACCGTCTTCAGACTACAGGCGCTCACGAAATCGTATCCCAACAGCATCCTGATCAGTGAGGAAACTCTTCGCGCGGTCAAGACCAGCTTGGATGTGCGGAAGATAGACACACATAACGCCGCTTCGATCGGGACTTTAAAAATTTATGAACTCGCCGGGATGAAGGTGGCTAAGTCTGAGGGTTGACGAGAACTCGGCTCCCGAAGACCTGATCACTGGTCTCCGGGTCTCATCTTTTCCGTATAGGCGTAGGCATTGTGGTTGTGGATGCTCTCCATGTTCTCCGCTTCCACGCTGTACCAGGTGAAATTCGATGATTCGTTGAGTTTTTCCGCAACGGTTCTGACAACATCCTCGACGAACATCGGATTTTGATATGCCGTCTCCGTGACGTATTTTTCATCCGCCCTCTTGAGGAGCGAAAAGATTTCGCTGCTTGCCGATTCCTCCACCAGCCTGATGACGTCCTCTATCCAGAAAAATTTCTTAAATCTAAGATTGACCCGTACCACACTCCTCTGGTTGTGCGCTCCCATGTCGCTTATTTCCTTTGAACAGGGGCACGCCGTTGTGACCGGTACGGCGATGCCGACGATAAACTCGCTCTTTTCACCGTTGCTTTCCCCGCGGAAGGAACACTCGTATTCCATGAGACTCTTGGCCTTCGAGACGGGTGCGGTCTTTTCTATGAAGTATGGAAACCGTATCTCTATGTGGGAGGATTCGGCATTGAGTTTTTCTTTGATTCGCTGCAGGATCTTCCGGAAGGTATTGATGTTGATCTGGCCCCGGTACTCATTCAGTATCTCGATGAAACGGCTCATGTGCGTTCCCTTGAAACGATGGGGGAGATTGACGTACATATTGACGGTGGCATTGACATGCTGCGTCCCGTTTGCCTTGTCGAGGACGATAACGGGGTACTTGATCCCCTTCACCCCTACCTTCTGTATATCGATATTCCTGTGATCTTTCAGATTTTGTATGTCTACCATTCTTGTAAGCCTTTGTCCCTATGAACCACAGCGGCTTGTAGTATATGTCGCCTTTGAGCCTTCAGATTCCCATACCGCGACGCTGGATACATTCAGCCCCAGCGGGGCCGCGTTCTTCTCCAGGTTGTCGTAGATGAATCGAGCAATATGTTCCGATGTGGGGCTGGTATCCCTGAACGGAGCACGGTCGTTGAGAAACGTGTGGTCCAGCTCTTCAAGGATTGCACTCACCCATTGCTTCAGAACCCGGAAATCCAGGACGAGGCCGTCTCCATTCAGCTCTTCGGATGCGATGGTGGCCTCAACCTTGAAATTGTGTCCGTGGAGCTCCTCGCGCTCGCTCCCGATGTCCAGGGTATGCGCGGCTGAAAATGTTTTTTGTACGGTAATCTCATACATGGTATCACATCCTTTACCAATCCAGAGGGTGTCCGGGGGATCTTGAAAAAATCAATTCAGTTTTCCCCTGGGGGTTCCCCTTCGTGCTTTCAGGGTGCCGAAGGTTACAGGTAGCTGGTTATATCCGGAGCCCTTTCGATAATCAGGTCCGCACCAGCCTGACGCAGGGAAACGGCTTCGGAACATCCCGTTAGCACGCCTACGGTATATACCCCCACATTTCTTCCCACGGTGATATCCATGGGGTGATCCCCCACCATCGCCGCGAAGTTGGGGTTCGTGTTCAGAGAGCCGAGTGCTGTTAGGAGGTGATCCGGGTGCGGTTTCACCCGCGCGGTACACTCCCGGGTGATGACGGCGTCACAGCGGGAATATATGTCGGGGAACAACCGTGTAACGGCCGCCCTGCAGTTCCGTGTCACGATCCCGGTCTTGATGTGTCGCCTTCTCAGTTCACGGAACATCTCCTCCGTGCCGGTAAGGAGGGTGCCCTCTTGTGCTCCCTCGGTCTCGATGGCGCTTATCAGCTCATGTGCCCTTGCGAAGAATTCGCCCTCCTTGCCCGGGCGGTTATCGGAGATGAGGTATTTCCCCGCCTCGATCATCTCTAACACGTACAGGTCTTCTATCGTGTTCGGTGGAGCGCAGTAATCGCCCATGAGATCCAGAACGGCCCTGCGCATCCGGATAAAGTCCACGTTCAGTTCGGCCAAGGTGCCGTCAAAATCAAAGAGGATGGCTTTCAGGGGTATCACGATGCATAATCCTTCAGGTATCTTTCTACCCTGTTGATCCCCTCTTCTATGTTCTCCATCGAGGTTGCATATGAAAACCTGAGATACCCTTCACAGTTTTCCCCGAAGTCGACCCCAGGCGTGACGCCCACATGGGCTTTTTCAAGGATGTCAAAGGCTGTCTCGTATGAGTTTTCCGAAAAGGCCTTGATATTCCCCAGGATGTAAAACGCCCCCGTCGGCTCCACCGTAATTCCAAGCCCAATCTCGCGGAGGCGCCGTATGATGAATTTTCTCCGTTCGTTGAGGATATCTCTCATGCGTACAACATCCTCCCCCGCATCCCGGAGCGCTGCTATCCCTCCCCACTGTGCGAAGGAGTTCGGAGATATGAAGAAGTTCTGCTGAATCTTCTGTATTGGGCGTATATACTCCTTCGGCGCAATGAGATATCCCAGTCTCCACCCGGTCATGGCGTAGGCCTTGGAGAATCCGTTCAGTACGAAGGCGTTATCGGTGAATTCAAGTATAGTGTGCTCCTGCCCTTCATAGACAAGGCCGTGGTATATCTCATCCGAGATGATGGGGATGTCATGTGACGCTACCTCCGCCATCCGTTCGCCGCTGAGGAGGTTGCCGGTTGGGTTGGATGGGGAATTGATCATGATCCCCTTTGTCCTGGGGGTTATCTTTTTCCTGATCCCTTCCGGTGTGTACTGGAAGCCGTCCTCTTCAAAAACGTTGACACGGGCCGGAACCCCTTCGAGGAAGCTGATGAAATTCGGATAGCACGCATAATGTGGGTCCGATATGATGATCTCATTCCCTCTTTCAATCAGTGCGGAGAAGAGCAGAAACATGGCTGGGGAGGTGCCGGAGGTGACAATGACCCGGTCCGGCGAGATATCAACGCGGTATTTTGTGAAGTAGTGCTCACAGATCGCCTCTCTCAGCTCTATCAGGCCAAGGCTGTGCGTGTAGTGCGTCTTCCCGTCTCTGATGGCCCTGATGCAGGCCTCGTTTATGCACTCGGGCGTATCGAAGTCCGGTTCGCCGACCTCCATGTGAATGATATTCGTTCCGTCCCGTTCCATCCCCTGCGCCTTTTCAAGGATATCCATAACGATGAAGGGGGTAATCTCGGATGCTCTCTTGGTAACCATGGTCGATTCCTCGTATATGTTTACATGTATCGGTATGCGTGAAATCCAGGGTGGAAACGTTACCTGCCCGGCAGAATCTTGTCAAGGAGTTTGGAGGGCCGTGCGCGGGTTCCCCCGAGATAATCAGGCTGCAGCGGTCTGGTGATTATCCTGTCGGGCTGTATCTCAGGCGGGGTAAAGTCAAAGACTATGCTGAGGAAAGAGGTAATGATGCCGAAAGTTGCCCCCCAGAGGATTTCTTCTTTTCCATCCCTGTCTGTGTGTATCAGGCAAGGGGAAGGCTCCTCGTCGATGTCTGCTTTGTCTGTAATGGTTAAAAGATTCTGGACAGGAAAGAGGCCGTAGTTCTCTTCATGGTAAAATGCATCCACTGGTATTTCAACCAGTTTGTCCACCTCCCGGTTGGGGGAAAATCCCCACCCCTTGCCGATGAGTCCTACCACGGGAAAGATGGTTTTGGTGGACAGGCGCAGATCGCGGGGGGGTAGGGGGCCGAGAAAGCGGAGATTGAAAGGACTGAGCCGTATCTCCTCCCAAGATTCTCTTGCGGCGTTGGCGAGGAATAGGGTTATGGTATCAAACGCGTCCTTCCCCCTTTTGCCGGCGTACATCCGCGCGTCCCCCCTTATAAGGGAGGGGAACCCGCGGATGATGAAAAATCTGAGAAGGCGGTCCCAAAAAGGCTCGAGTTTTCCTCCCGGTCCGCTCAGGTCCCCGGACTGTGAAACGGCGGCCGATCTTTTGCTCAGGAGGAATGACAATTGCCCGTCATCCGTTGATTGCCCCGCTGTGAAGAAGAGGGGGATTAAGACGCCGGCTTGAAAGATCTCCCCGTCCCGCTCGGTATATTCCCGGTAGTCGATATCGGCGGTTCCCAACCGTTCTACAATATGGCGTATGATAGCATCCCTGTTCATGACATGACTCTGAGGTTCGATACGCTCTCACCATCTTTTACGGTATTCGGGAGGGAGCGGAGCATAAAATCGAAGCTGGGGTTTATGGTCGTAAAACGTGAACAATGATTTCAACTGGCTACGGCCCGTTCTCCGCCCCTTCATCACAGTAGAGGGGCTCCTTGCATTTGGCACAGAGGGGGAGGCTGTGGGGCCTGTCCTCCGGGATGCGGTTTTTGGCTCCGCAGTGGAGGCATTGTACTATGAGTTCATCCAGGGAGGCACGACACCTGCCGCAGACGGGCCTATCCTTCAATCGGTCTCTTGGAATACGGTTTTTCTGCCCGCATCTGAGGCAACGGACAATAAAGCAGTTATGAAGCATCTTGATTCAAGGCTCAAGTCTCAAGTCTGTTGGTGGGCAGGAGCTACGCCATACGTTGCGGCCATCTTTTTACCGTGGTATCGAGATCTTTATGGTGCCTCCCCTTCCCAGTATGTCATGAAGGTGGATATATCCTTCAAGGTGTCCTTCACTGTCTATTGTGGCCAACGTGGTAATTTCGTCTCTCTGCATGATCTCTATGGTTTGTGCCAGAGATGTGTCGGGGTTGATGGTCTTTGGCGCCTTTGTCATCAGGTTGTCCACCAATTTCGCCGTGAGTGTTACGCCCTTCCTGATGTGTCTCCGAAGATCCCCATCGGTGAGGATGCCCAATAGGTGTTTTTCACCGTCTGTTATGAATATGAAACCGAGATTTTTCTCATCCATTTCTTCAATGGCAGCGAGCACAGACGTTCCACTGAGCACTACCGGCATGACGCCACCTACGATCATGACATCCTTCACCCGTGCCATCAGTCTCTGGCCGAGATGACCTCCCGGGTGAAATTTATAGAAGTCCCGTTCGGTAAATGCCATCTTTTTGACAAGGGCAACGGCCAAAGCGTCCCCCATCGCCAGAGTTGCCGTGGTACTCGACGTGGGTGCCAGGCCGAAAGGGCAGGCCTCTTTTTCAACGCTTACGTCGATGACTACGTCACTGCTTTTGGCAAGAGTTGAACCCATATTACCGGTGAGGGCGATGATGGACAGGCCTATGTCCTTCACATTCAGAATCAGTGTGTTCAACTCACTCGTTTCGCCGCTGTTGGATATGCCCAGCATCACATCGTCCTTGGTTACGATGCCGAGGTCTCCATGCAACCCCTCTACTGGATGGAGGAAGATGGCGGGTGTCCCCGTGCTTGTCAAGGTTGCCGCGATGTTTTTTCCTCCGAGACCAGATTTTCCTATTCCGGTAACGATACCGCGTCCTTTAGCCTGGTGTATGATTTCGACGGCTCGCGAGAAACTGGGACCAACCCTGTCGACAAGAC